>REBV01000129.1 GCA_007692545.1 Puniceicoccaceae bacterium | reverse complement strand
GATCTTCGGCTGATGCTGGTCCAGGGCATCGGCCACCTCCTCGGCGGTAAAGACCTGCCCCCATTCTTTGTGCAGGGGTATCACCTCGGCCCCGGCGCGACCGGCGATTTCTGTCAGCAGGTGCCCAAAGCGGCCGTAAACGAGCACCAGCACTTTATCGCCCGGTTCGATCATAGAGAGCAGGGCCGCTTCGATGGCCGAGCGGCTGGTGCCGTCGATCAGGAAGGTCCATTGGTTCTCGGTCACGAAAATCTGGCGATAGAGCGCCATGACTTCGTTCATGTAGTCCGTCATTGCGGGATCGTATTGGCCGAGCAGGTCGGCACTCATAGCACGCTGCACGCGCGGATCGGCATTGACGGGGCCAGGGCCCATCATCAGGCGCGACGGCGGGTTGATCTGTTTGAGTAGTTTGGGGATTTCCATGATATTTTGGGTAGAGTTAAAGCGAACGGATGTAAGCAATCAAGTGGGCAAGCTCTTCTTCGTTAAAGACAGTCTCGTAACCGGGCATGGAGGCGGCGTAGCCCTGGGTGATTTTAGCCCGGGGATCCATGATCGACTCGATCAGGTAGGCCTCGTCGGCCAGGACGGTTTCGCCGCTGGTGAGCCGCCGCTCGGTGCCGTAGATGCCGTGGAGAGTCGGCGCGACCGTGGTATCGACCAGTTGGTGGCAGACCATGCAGCCGTTTCTTTGATACAGCTGCTGGCCCAGGCGGATCGGATCATCAATAGCGAGGGCCGGCCCCCCGCCCCCACTGGTATGGCTGGACACATACTTCAGCCCGATAACCGCGCAGGAACCCAGAATGAAACAGGCGAGGGCCACGTAGAGCCACTCGCTGAACTCATTGTAGATATTCATCATCCATTTGATAATGATCAGACAGACGATAATGACGGCAGCGATGGCTATGTAATAAGGGTCGCCGTAGAGCGACGGGAAGTGCGCGCTGAGCATCAGAAAAATGACCGGAAAAGTCACATAGTGATTGGTCAGTGAGCGCAGCTTGGCCTGACGCCCGATCTCCAAATCATGGGGGCGCCCGGCCTTGAGGTTCTCCATGATTTTTTTCTGATTGGGAATGATCACGAAGCGGACATTGGCGCTCATGATCGTGCCCAGCATGGCACCGACTTGCAGATAAACGAAGCGGCTACTGAAAAACCCGTCGATCCAGATCATATAGCCGAGCAGGAGCAAGGCGAGCGTGGCCATCACCGCGACCGTGTTTTTCCTGAGCGGCGTCTTGAGCAAAAGGTCGTAAACCACCCAGGCCATCACCAGCGAAGACAGGCTAATGACCGTGGCCATCCAGCCCGCCATGTCGGTCTTGGAGGGGTCGAGCAAAAGCGTGCCCGGCCGTGAGTAGAAGACCGCGACCAGCAGCACAAAGCCACTCAGCCAGGTGGTGTAAGACTGCCACTTGAAGACGTGCAGCTTGGGCGGAATATTGTTCGGATCAATGACGCGCTTTTCGAGGAAATAGACGCCGCCCGCGTGCAGCATATTCATCTCGCCGATGGAGTTCGGGCCCTTCTTCGGGTCTTTCACGAAGTTGACCTCCATCCAGGTGAACAAGAGTGAGTTGCCGATCCACATAATGGCGGCGACGACGTGGATGTAACGGAAGATTACATTGAGAAATTCGATTAGCTCTGAACTCATGGGCTTATCGAACTGCGATTAGACAGCTTGACCGGTCTTGGGAGCATCCGAAGCTACCGGCTTACTGGCGAAGTTCGGGTAAAGTGATAGCAAGACCCGTTCCGGAGTGACAGGGCAACTCACTTCTTGCTCGAATTTATGCAGCGAGCTAAACGAGTCAATCGCTCTTCTAATAGCGAAAAAGGCAGCCATCCCATACATAAACGGCGGTTCGCCGACCGCTTTACTACCCAAGGGACCACCGGGATTTTCCACGTTTTCGAGCAACTTCAGCTCCATCACATCGGGCATAAATTCGGCATCGGGCGCTTTATAGGTCGAAAGTGCCTGCGAGGTGAGTCGCCCGTCCTCGTTGTAGGCCAGTTCTTCCAGCGTGACCCAGCCGATACCCTGAGCCAGTCCGCCCTCGATTTGCCCCTGATCGACGACCGGGATGATGCTGCGACCCAGGTCGTGCACGATACGCGATGCGTCGAGCTTGTAGGTGCCGCGCACGCAGTCGACCGTGGCCTCGACCAGACAGGTGCCGTAAGTGTAGTAGTGAAAGGGTCGCCCATAGCCCTTGACCCCATCGTAGTGAATGTTGGGTGGCGCGTAGAAGCCGTGCGCCATCAGTTGGACGCGCGCGAAGTAACTCTTCAAAACGAGGGCCTCCCAGGTCAGCCCGGTCGCTGCATCATTTTGATAGACCACCCCATCGCGCAGCGAGACCGCCTCCGGGGCACAGCCCAGCTCCAAGGCGGCGACGCCCTGCATACCGGCAAATATTTCACGACAGGCTATGATGGTGGCATTGCCATTCAGATCGGAAGTGGCACTGGCGGCACTCGGCGAGATATTGGCGATGCGGCTGGTATTGGTGCTGGTCCAGCGCACGCGCTCGGGTGAAATGCCGAAGACTCTGGCGCAGATGGCAACCATATTGGAGGAAACCCCCTGCCCCATCTCGATACCACCGGTCGTCACACTGACAGAACCATCCGTATACACATGCACCAGGCTGCTGCCCTGATTCAGAAAGGTCTTGGTAAAACTGATACCGAAGCAAACCGGCATCAGCGCATAGCCCTTTTTCTTATAGGCGTTCTCCGCATTGAATTTTTGGATACGCTCGCGGGTGGCCTCGACCTGGTAGAGTTCCATCGCTTCGTCCCAGGTCCGCTGCATATTGCAAGCTTCGACCTCCTGGCCATAGTGAAAGACGTAGCCATCTTGCATTAAATTACGCGACTGTATCCACTCGGGTGTGACGCCCATGGCCACCGCAGCCTTTTCAATCGCCACCTCCAGCGGAAACATCCCCTGTGGCCCGCCGAAGCCGCGGAAGGCCGTATTTGGCGGGAGATTGGTGCGGCAACAAGCAGCCCGGATGCGCACGTTGGGCAAGGCATAGGCATTGGTCGAGTGCAGGACGGTGCGCTCCAGCACGGGAGCCGACAGGTCCATGTAGGCACCCCCGTTTTGAAAGTGGGAGACCTCGTAGGCGAGGATCTTACCCGCCGCGTTGAGGCCGATCTTGAAGTCCTGCTTGTAGGGGTGGCGCTTGCCCGTCATCCGCATGTCGTCGGGCCGGCTGAGCACAATCTGGACCGGCCGTTCGAGCAGCTTGGCCGCCACCGCGACCATGCAGGCCCACTGCGTGGCCTGATCCTCCTTGCCGCCGAAGCCGCCACCGAGACGCTTCACATCCACCTCCACCTTATGCATGGGCAGGCCGATGACCTGGGCGACGCATTTTTGCACCGCGCTCGGACTCTGGGTGGAGGAGAAGATCTGCATCTGCTCATCCTCGCGCGGGATGGCCCGGGCGCGGTTGGTTTCGAGGTAGAGGTGTTCCTGACCGCCCAAATCGATCGCACCTTCGATCACATGATCGCATTGATCCCAAACAGCATCGACCGAGCCTTTTTCAAAAATACGTGTTTCCTGCAAGAGTTCGCCCCGCGCGTAGGCCTCGCGCGGGCAGGTGATGACGGGGCGCTCCTCAAAAGTGCCCGAGCATAGTTTGACTGCTTCGCGCGCGGCCTCATGGGTCTCCGCCACGATGAGTGCGATTGGTTGCCCCTGGAAGCGCAGCTCGTCTTTGGCCAGGAGCGCCTCGTCCTGGACCAGCGCCCCGATGAAGGGGTGACCGGGGATGTCTCCGTGGGTAAAGACGGCATGCACGCCGGGATAGGCGCGGGCCGCCTCGAGATCGAGCGAGCCGATCTTGCCATGCGCAATCGGTGAGCCAAAGACGGCGGCGTGCAACATGCCCTGCGGTGCGGGCACATCGTCAATATATTGAGAACGCCCGCTGACGTGAAGTGAACTATCGAAGTGGCGCATAGAGATCCTCCTGTTCGATGGTTTCCGGAAAAAGTTTCTCGAAGTGGACGAGCAAGAGCTGCCGGGCCAGCAGGCGTTTATAATCAGCACTGCCCCGCACATCGCTCATGGGGGTGAACTCACCCATGGCGACTTCGATGCATCCATGAATGCTGGCTGCGTCGAGCGGCTTGCCCTCCAGATAGCGACTGGCTTGGGATAGATAGAGGGGAGTCGCCGCCACACCGCCCAGAGCCAGATGAGCTGCTGTCACCAGGCCAGCCTCCACCCGAACTTTACAAGCCGAATTGACCGTCGCGATGTCCAGCCAGGCACGCTTGGAGACCTTCTCCCAATTGACCCGGCTGCTCGCATCAAAGGCAGGGAAGGAAATTTCCTCAACGATCTCATCCGGCTTTTTATTCAGCTGTTTATAGCCCAGGTAAAACTCCCGCAGCGGAACTGTGCGCTGCCTCCCATCGCTACCGCTGAGCGTCAGTTCGGCCTCCAACGCCAGCAGCAGGCAGGTCATATCGGCAATGGGGGAACCATTGCAAATATTACCACCGATGGACGAGCGTGTCCGCATGGGCCAACTGGCAATGAGATCATTATAGGCCGGCATGTCCGGCAGGTGACGCAGTATCAGCGGATCTTCGGCAAAGGCCTCGAAGGTCATCCGGGCATCGAAGCAAACACGCCCCTGGCGCAACTCGGGTGCTTCAATCGGCGGCCGATTGTTCAACAGGACGACGTCGGCATGGGGCAACTCATCGCCCCGCTGCACGTACAGATCGGTCCCTCCGGAGATGATGACACGCGGCCCCTGCTTCTCCCCTTTCGGTGTATCGACCGCGGGACTACCCGGATCGGGTTGCATCGCTTGAAGCCGCGTCTCGATGCCCTTAAAATAGTCCGGCAGGGCACCGGCCTCAACCAGTGAGCCGACCCGGTCGCCCGCTTGCAATTTATGCGCCAGCTCTTCGATGACCTGGAGCCCGGCTGCCTTGATCGATCGATAACCCGTGCAACGGCACAGATTCCCTGAGATGGCGTGAAGCGCCCCTTTTGCATTGAGCGGCAGTTTCGGCTCCATCAGCCCGGCTGTCATCGCCACCACAAAACCGGGCGTACAGTAGCCGCATTGACTGCCACCGGTATCGACCATCGCTTGCTGCACCGGAGAGAGCGCCGGCATATTGAGTCCTTCAATCGTGACGAGATGCTTACCCTGCAACTCCCCGACCGGGAGCAGGCAGGAGGTCATGGGTAGATAGCGCAGCTTGCCCGCGGCATCCAGTTGCCCAACGATCACGGTGCAGGCCCCGCAATCCCCTTCTTTACAACCAGACTTGGTTCCGTTCAGTTGGAGCTGTTGCCGGACATAATCGAGGGCGAGCGTTCCCGGTGGCACATCTGTCGACACAGCCTCGTTGTTGAGAATGAATTGGATCGAGTGATGAAAATTAACCATAGTTTTTTCCCTCCCTGTCTAAAAGAACCTGAGCCGCCACGCTAAGCGCGATTTCCTCCGGTGTGTCGCTGTTAAACGCCAAGCCGATTGGTGCACGGATCGCATCGACTTGCAAGCGTGCGATACCTTTTTTCAGCATTCTGGAGCGGATTTGAGCGATTTTCGGACGACTCCCCATGACACCGATCGATTGAAACCCGCACGGTATGGCTGCGGCCAGCGCCTCCACATCGGACAGCATCGAATAGGTCATGACCACGGCCAGCGTATCCTCGGGATAAGCAACCGACGACGCCCCCGTCTCAAATGGTTGAATAATGCGGGTTACGCACCTGGGCAGACCCGCCGCCTTTAGGACCTCGCGGCGGGGCTCGATTACGGAAACCGCGTAGCCCAGACCCAGCATCAAGCGGGCCAAAGCCGCCCCACAGTGACCACCGCCAAAGATAGCGATGCGCCGCAGGTTTCTAAGATATGCCTGCGCCTCCCACTGCTCCGTATCACCGCCTAGCAAGCTCACCGCATCGCCCACCCAGGGCCCGGCGACCCCACACAGATGGATGCCACGACTATCAATACAAACCACACAGTGCGCTTCTTCTTTCGCCGCCTTCGCAATGGCTTCGACCGCCTCAAGATGCCGCTGCGGGCTGAGTATAAAACGCAGGTTGGTTTGCGCTCCACCGCAAATCAAGCCCGAGGCCGATTCCCCCGCAGCCTCCCGATGTTCGATCGTCTGCAGCTCAGGGCTGGGCAGGCTATCAGCCGCGAGGCATGCCGCCGCCATCTCCAGCTCGTTCTGCTCCATGATCCCCCCGCCGATCGTGCCATATTGCCGCCCGGCCAGAGTCAGCAGCATACGCGCCGACTTCGTGCCCGGCGAGCCCTTGCGGTGATCGACGACCCAACAGGCATAGACAGGCTTCCCGGAGCGCAGCTCCGCCAAGGCCTGGTGCCAGAATTCGCTCAATCGCACGTGGATGCCCCCCGCTTAAAACGTGATTCCCCCTTAACAAAGGTCTCTTGCACCAGTGTTTCGGTCGATTTCCGATCCGGGATCTGCTCAAAAAAAGCTGCCAGGATGGGCTCTGCATCCCCCGCAGTAAACTGCCCCTGCGGCATCCGGAGGCGGATCGCATCGAAAAAAGCGCCTTCACGCAGCACCCCACGATCCGGCAGGTCCATCAGTTTGGCACCCTGACTCGTCGCACGGTGGAGCGCTTTCGTGTAGGTCGCATCGGCCCGGCCGATGGCACGATTCTGCCAAACGAAGGAATGCATCACATCAAACATCGAGAGGTAAGGCCCACCGCCGATATCCGAAGCCAGCGACCAGGGCACCCCGTAGGCTTCGGCCGTCGGGTAGTCGAACAAACCCGAGCCCAAGCCCATGTTCTCGACCGGTGCATTTGAGGTGGGGCAACTGGCGATACGACTGCCCGATTCCGCCAAGAGACGCCATTCATCAGCTGTCAGATGTATACAGTGTCCGAATACAGACTGCTCACCCAACATACCGACCCGTTGATAAATCTCAGTATAAGAGCCCACGTCTTCAAACCCGGGCAGCTTTCGGTAAATATCCAGTACCCAGTCAATTTCAGCCAAGGTCTCACCCAGATGGGTTTGCTGAAAAGCGGCATTCGCTTGAGCGGCCTCTGCCGCTGCCCGCATGACAGCCGGAGCCGTCGTCGGCGCAAAACGGGGGCTGGCGATATAACGCCGGCCATAGCGGCGGGCACAGCTTTGCACAATCGCGATGGCATCCGCCTCGCTTTGTTGCAGATAGTCCGGACACTCCATCGTCATCAGCACGTTGCCAATATAAAAGTCTGCCGGTGCCCACTGCATCGCTGCATCCAATGCCACTTCATGAATCGAGCTGTAGCAGAGCCCACCGACCGTACCCAGGCTCAGGATACTTTCCCAAAACTGTTTCGCCTGCCTATCAGCAAATGCCGCATCGGCAAACTTCGCCTCCTCGGGAAAGGTAATGTTATTGAGCCACTCAATCAGCGAATACTTCGCCATCTCGCGCACCGCATCCTGCACCCAATGAAAATGCGTGTCGAAAAAAGCCGGTAGCCACAGATCGCCCGCTACATGCGTGCCCTGCCCCGGCGACTCGTCTTTGAGTTCCAGGCCGTAGGCCGCGGCCACCCGAGCGGTCTCACCCATGGCTACAATGCGCCCGCAGTCTTCGCCCGCTGACGCAACCAGCACCAACCCATCGGGAATGAACTCAGCGCGCTGATCGCTGATCGATTGAATAAACGCACCGCGGAAGACTTTAAACCTGGGGTCTGTCTCAAGCATTCGAAAGCGGGGCTACTAAAAAATGGATTTCATAATGAATGGCATGGAAAAAGCTAAACCCATGCCATCTTAGCATTGAACTGTTGAATAATTAACTTAAGTGTAAATATAACTTCCCCATCCCCGCAAACTTTAATCATCATTTCGTATAATTAGTGGAGCCTCAAAATGATTTTTTTATCGTAGCGACTGGCTTTACGCCAGGAGTCGAGACAGATCGACTTTTCAGACTGATAAATCGCGGGATAAACCCGCTCGCTACGAGAGAAAAGCATACCTCAATACAGACCAACCACTCCTTAGGTTCTGGCGGCAGAGCCAACCCGACTAGGATAAAACTTGAATAGCGATGAAATCCCCAGCCAACAACCCGATCATGCACCATCACCTCGACAAATCCATTACCCACAACCGCTGGGACAATGCGCTAAAACCTCGAATTGAGATCGAATCCGGCGATAGCATCCTGATCGAGATGGCTGACTCCAGCGATAGCCAAGTCACCCCGGGCATGACGACCGAAGCCTTTAAGAACATCGATTTTGAACTCATTCACTCATTGACCGGCCCGGTGGCCGTGCGGGGCGCAAAGCCCGGCGACACACTCAAGATCGAGATTCTTGAATATGCGCACAAAGGCTGGGCCTGGCAAAGCGTCAATCCAGAGCGGTGCTTTTTACCCGAAGACTTTTCAGACTTCTATTTGCACCACTGGACACTCGACGGCGATTTCAGCGAAAGTATGCCGGGCATCAAACTCGCCCTCCACCCGTTTTGTGGCATTATCGGACTGCAACGCAAAGAAGCAGGCAAGTTCCGCACCCGTCCTCCGGGCGCTTTCGGGGGCAATATGGATGTCAAACACCTCGTGGCCGGCAGTACCCTCTACCTGCCGGTGCAAGTCGCGGGTGGCCGGCTCTGCGCCGGCGACGCACACGCCGCCCAGGGCGATGGCGAAGTATCGATCAACGGCCTGGAAGCTCCAATGGATGTGAAATTGCGCATCAGTATTTCTGATACGGTCTCCGTGACTGAGCCCTACATCCTCACCACGCCCGATCTGACGCCCCCCGCCTACGCGGGCAAGCCCTTTCATGCCTTTGTCTCCAGCGGGCCGGACATCAAGGTCAATGCACAGAACGCCGTTCGCCGGGCCATCGATTATATCCAAACGCGGATAGGCCTCAGCCCCGAACAGGCCTTTCTGGTCTGCTCGGCCGCACTCGACCTGAAGCTCAGTCAAGTCGTCAACCTGCCCCACTACACCGTTACCAGCTACCTACCGGAAGCCATTTTTATCGATTAGCAACAGCCCATGCGGGAGAAATCCCCCAACTTTAAGCGAAGGCAACACTCCACAACTCCACGACTCCAACACTCCACAACTCCACAACTCCACCACTCCACTCCACAATGCCACTCAACACCATCGCTCCCCTCCATCAAGTCACCCGCGAGCTAGCACAGGTGGCCCTGCAAAAACGATCACCGGATCTCGTCATCACCGGCGTACGTCTCCTGTCCACTTACTCGGAACGTATCCTACCGGAGTGCGAGCTCTGGTTGAAACACGGGCGCATCGCCTGCCGTCAGCCAAGCGGGACGGCCCGTCATTTAAATCTGGATACGCGCTACTACGACGGCCGGGGAGGCATCCTGGCGCCCGGCCTGGTCGACCCGCATATTCATATTGAAAGCAGTATGATGACCGCCTGCGCCTACGCTGAGGCGGCCCTGCTCAACGGCACCACCACGATTTTCTGTGATAGCCACGAGATCGGTAACGTGGCCGGTGTCGATGGCATCGAGTGGATGCTGGAAGATGCCCGCAAGGCCGCTTTAAACATTTTTCTCACCGTGCCCAGCACCGTGCCGGCCACCTCGCCCAAGTACGAGACTGCGGGTGGCGACCTGACACCGGAGCGCATTGCGGGCATCTTTGATCGGTGGCCGGAAGCCGTGGCACTGGGTGAGAAGATGGACTTTGTGCAGGTCTGCCAGTCCGACGAACGCTCGCACGCCATCATCGCCGAAGCGCTGAAGCGGGGCAAGCCAGTCTGCGGGCACATTTACGGGCGCGAGTTTGTCAGTGCCTACGCCGCTGCCGGTGTGACGGATACGCACGAAGCGATCAGCCAGGACATCGCCGACGATCTACTCGAAGCCGGCGTCTGGATCTTCCTGCGCGGAGGCCCGCCCACCACGCCCTGGAACAGCCTGCCCGAAGCCATCAAGCCAGTCACCGAAAACAGGGCATCCGCCAAGCGCGTCTGCCTCTGCACAGACGACCGCGACGCGGACGACCTCTTTCTCTTTGGCATGGATTGGGTGGCACGCCAGGCGATCAAAGCCGGTATGACTCCGGAGCTGGCCTGGAGTGCCGGCTCTTTACACGGAGCCACCCGCTACGCCATGGACGGCGAGTTCGGCGGACTCGGCGGCGGTCGCCGGGCCGACCTGGTCCTCCTCAACGATCAATTCGAGGTGCAGAATACCTGGTTTGGCGGCGAACTGGTAGTCGAAGACAAGCGGGTGACGCCTCTGTTGGAAAAGACTCTGAGCGAAGACGCCTACACCTATCCTCCGGCGGCCTACCAAACCGTCAAGCTGCCGGAAGCACCGAAGCTCCTGCCCGATCTACCCACCGGGCCCTGCCGCTTGAATTTGTTGCGCGCCGAGTTGCCCGGCATTGTCACACTCCACCGCACGGTCGAACTGGATGCCGCACCCGAGGCCTGGGCCCCCGTGCTCGAAGCCAACGACCTCTGCTACCTGACGGTGATTGAGCGCTATGGCCAGAATGGTGGCGTCGGCTATGGGCTGCTGCAAAACTTCGGGCTGAAAAACGGCGCGGTGGCCAGTAGTGTCGGGCACGATGCCCATAATATCGTCATGGCCGGCACCAACGAGGCCGATATGCGGCTGGCACTGGCCGAAATCGAAAAGACCCAGGGCGCCGTCGTCGTGGTGTCGGCAGGCCGGGTCATCGCCAAAGTGGACTTGCCGATAGCGGGCCTGCTTTCCGACAAACGGGCGACCATCGTGGCCAGAGAATCCACCGCCTTGAAAAAGGCATGGACTGAGCTCGGCTGTATACTCCCCTACATGGGCTTCAACTTGCTGCCGCTCTCGGTCATCCCGGATATCCGCCTGACCGATAAGGGCTTGATTACTGTGCCCGGTATGGAAATTCTGCCACTGGTCGAGACGCTCTCGATTTAAATCATTCGAAAAAATTTACTATGCCCATCGTCAGACTTTCCGGAACCGTTACAGGCTCACACGACCCCAATCGTGAGATGCGTGCCCGCATGCTTTATCAGCTCTTTGCCAGTGGCTGGGACATCGATAACTCAAATGGAGACCAGCGAATCACCCTCTCCAACATCGAGGCCAAAATACTCGCCTCGGACGCCTTTGTCTTCATGCCCGGCGCCTCGCTGGAAGACCTCTTCAAGGCAGTCTCCATTTTTGTCGGCTACCAGACGCTCGACCCCAACCTCAAGGGCAAGGCGGCCGTTATTTTGAATTCGGATCATTCGTGGACGCCACTCTTTGATCTGCTCGGCGAGCTGCAGCGACTCGGAACCATCCATCAAAACTACCGCGAATTCCTGCTGATGGCGGACGAGCCGAAGTCCGTCCTGGCACACCTCGAAAAAGTCATGCAGGAGGGCATCCCCGATGCCGGGCGCAAGAGAATCCATGTTCAGCCAACCGACTCCTTCGAGACCCCCCTGCCGGCAGACAATCGCGGCAGTGTCTGCGTATTTTGCTCCGCCAGTATTCGCGATGAAAACTATATTGAAGACGGCTATCGTCTGGGCCAATTACTGGCTGAAAACAAGTACGGTTGCGTATCCGGCGCGGGCACGACCGGCGTGATGGGCTCGGTCGTGCGCGGCTCCGTCGATGCGGGTGGCTGGACCGGGGGCTCCAATGTGCCCCACATCATCGAAATCGAAGGCCTACCGGACGGACTTTCCAGCTTCTGGTTGCGCCCGGACATTTATACCCGGATGGAGGTGATGATCGAGCGCTCCGAAGCCTTCGTCATCTTCCCCGGAGGTTCCGGCACCGTGCAGGAAATGCTCGCCCTGCTCATCTTCAAGCAAACAGGCAACGCACTCATGCAGGGCAAGCCCGTCATTGTCTTTAACCGGAAAGACGAACGCACCGGCGTCCGCTTCTGGGACAAACTCCTGGCACTGCTGGAGCCGTGGTGTGATGAGGATCTATTCGTCGTGGTCAATGAACTCGACGAAATCATCCCCACCGTCGAGCGCTTGGTTTAAGCACGCACCAGCGGACGCGACAAATTCAGGACAAGCCCCGCTCACTGCCTTCAACAAAGGCAAGAAAAGTCTGCACCACAATATGATCGCCCGACGTTTCGGCGCGAAGTTTCTCCGCCGCCTGACGACGGTTGAGGCCTTCCTTGTAAAACATTTTAAAGACGCGCCGAATTAAGTTGAGGTCGTCCGCCGAAAATCCGGCGCGCTCCAGGCCGACCTTGTTCGTCGTGCGGACCATAGCCGGGCTACCGTCTGCGATCATATAAGGCGGCACATCCTGCACCACCTTCGAAGCGGCACCGACCATCGCATAATCCCCCACCCGGCAAAACTGGTGCAGCCCGACCCCCCAGCCGATATTGACGCGGTCGCCGATCTGCACATGCCCACCCAGGGCCGCGTGACTGCTCATGACGAGGTGATTGCCCACGATACACTCGTGCGCGATATGACTGTAGGCAAGGAGCAGGTTATGGTCACCCACGATGGTGTCGGTGCCTTCAGCCGTGGCACAGTGTACCGTGGTGAACTCGCGAAAGACATTATTCGACCCGATCTTCAAACCCGGGCAGCCACCGGTGTACTTCAGGTCGTGGGTCTTCCCGCCGATATAAGCGTAGGGATGCACTTCGTTATCCGGGCCCATCGTGGTGGCCCCATCGACAGTGGCGTGGTGCATGACTTCGGTACCCTGAGCGATTTTAACCATGGGGCCGATATAGGCGTAAGGGCCAACCACGACACCCGTTTCCAATTCGGCGCCGGGCTCTATGATCGCAGTCGGATGTATGTCCGTAGGCATAGCAAGCAGGGGCGGTTATTCGGTAGCGTCAGCCAGCATAAACATCAGCTCGGCACTGGAGACAACTTTACCGCCTACCTTACACTCGCCGGTGGCGGTGGCGATCTTATTCCCCCGGATCTTGATCAACTTGACCCGGATCTCAATGGAATCGCCCGGCTCGACCGCCTGGCGGAATTTCACCTTGTCGACGCTCATAAAAAAGGCGATTTTGTTCTCTTCGACCGGCAGCTTGCGCAAGAGAAGCACGCCCGCCGCCTGGGCCATGGCCTCTACCTGAAGGACCCCCGGCATGACGGGGCGGCCGGGGTAGTGCCCCTGGAAATAGGGCTCATTGATGGTGACATTTTTCAATGCGACCAACTCATCTTCACTGACAATCTCCACCACCCGGTCGATCATCACGAAGGGATAACGGTGCGGCAGGATGTCGAGCACCCGGCGGATATCCATCGTGCTCTCGGTCGAGTCCAGCAGAGTCAGGGGCTTTTTGGCATCCGCCTTTTTCTTTTTTGCCCCCTGGATCTTTGCCAGGATCTTCTTACGCAGCACCTTGGAAAGCTCGGCATTCAGGGCATGGCCAGGGCGCACCCCGACGATGTGTGCCTTGATCGGCCGACCAATCAGAGTGATGTCGCCGATGATATCGAGTATCTTATGCCGGACAAACTCGTCCTTGAAGCGCAGCGGCTCTTTCGAGACGATTTTATCGCCCTTAATAACGATCGCGCTATCCAGACTGCCGCCCTTGATCTTGCCCAGCTTGAGCAACTCCTCGATGTCTTCGTAAATGGTAAAGGTGCGGGCGGGGGCGACTTGCGCGATATAGGTCTCCGGGTCGATATCGAGACTCAGGTGCTGGGTATGAATGCCCCGGTCGTCGGCGGAAGTGCAGGTGATGCGAAAGCCATCGTGCGGCAGGGCGATGATCGAGCTACTGCCCCGCGTCACCGAAATCGGCTCCTCCAGCACAAAATACTCGCGCTCGGCATCTTGCTCCACCGGCTCCGCCTCCTGAATCAGGTTGACGAAGTGCTTGGCCGAGCCATCGAGGATGGGCGGCTCACTGGCATCCATCTCGATCACAACGTTATCGACTCCACACCCGCTGAGGGCACTCAGCACATGCTCAATCGTGTGCACCTTAGCGTGGCCATCGGCGATGGTGGTGCTGCGCACGAGATCATCCACCAGTTCAATCAGCGGCTTCAGCTCGGGCTTGCCAAAGAGGTCGATCCGCCGGAAGACGACGCCGGTGTTTTCCGGCGCCGGCTTCAGCGTGAGGTGGACTTCTTCGCCCGTGTGCAGGGATTTCCCCTTGATCGAGACTTCCCTCAGAATAGTTCGTTGTTTCATGAAAATTGGTCGGATGCTTTATCAACGGGCATTCCCCGCTAAGATAATTAGAAACGGCGGAGCCTAAGCCTGGTCACAGTTATGTAAAGCTTGGGTTTTAGTCTGACTTTAGCAGGCTGTGTATATTGACGACCTGCATCCCCGCGTTGCGCGCCGCCTGCATGCCCAGCTCTGTATCTTCGAAGGCATGACAGCGCTTCGGATCGACTCCGATTAGCTCAGCGGCACGCAGGTAGGTGTCGGGCGCCGGCTTGGGGCGGGCCACATCATCCGCGCCCACCACCGCCGCAAACCACTCGCGTATCCCCAGCGAGCGGAGAATCTTCTCGGCCACCCACTTGAGACTGCCCGTCGCCACCGCCATGGGAATGTGCTCCCGATGAAACTCGGCGATCGCCTTGACCGGAATGATGGGCTGAACCTCCTGCAGCAGCTCCATGAAAAGCACCTCCTTCGCTTCCGCTACCTGCTCGGCATCGATGGTCTTCCCCTGCTCCTGTGCCAGCATCTCGATGATGACCGTCGCCGGCACCCCACCTAGCGCATAGAAGCGCTCCTCGGGGAAGACAATACCCTGCTCCGCCATCGCGCGTGTCCAGGCGATGAAGTGCGTCGGCATGGTATCGGCCAAGGTGCCATCCATATCGAAGATAAGACCGTCGTAGTGGTGATGTAGGTTTATCATGACGCCGCTTATTAATCGCGCCCACCTGGAAGGGTCAACCGTGTAGTGCGTGGGGACACGCACCCTCCGCCCAGCCGGGCGCAAGCTTCATAATTTTTCCGCAGCGCCCCTTTAACATTGCGGGAACCTTCCGTATGCAGATTCTGACATAAGGTCGTCCCGCTTTCATTATGTTCCGCTCCATTCGCAACGCATTCATCACCGGCATCGTCGTCGTGCTTCCGCTTGGGGTCACGATCATTGTGATTAATTTCCTGCTAGTGCGACTGGGCACCCCCGCCAGCCAGTTCTTCTTCTGGTACCTCGATCCCGATTGGCGCAGCTCACCCGCCATCAAATTCCTGCTGGAGATCATCTCCGTGCTGGTCGTCTTTCTGCTGATCACACTACTCGGCTTTGGCTCACGCTTCGTTTTGGGCCGGCTGATGCTCAGCGGCCTGGAGAAACTGCTCGACCGGGTGCCCTTTATCAACGCCGTTTATCGCACGGTCAAACAGATCGTCGATACCTTCAGCCAGCAAAAGAAGGCCGTCTTCCAGGAAGTCGTCCTGATCGAATACCCGCGCACACGCTGCTACGTCATCGGTTTTCTGACCAGCACCGCCAAAGGTGAACCCCAGCAAGTCACCGGGCAGCACATCGTGAATATCTTTGTGCCCACTACCCCCAATCCAACCAGTGGATTTCTCCTGATGCTGCCGGAGGAAGACGTCACCCGACTACAAATGACCATCGCCGAAGGCATGAAGCTGGTGATCTCCGGCGGTGCCGTCGTGCCCGACCCCAAGACCGGCCAGCCCCTGCCCATCGAAAACCCGCGCGAGGCCACCGGGACCGCCGAAGCGGCCGAGACCACCCCTGCGGAAAAGACGGACCATGGCTGAGGGCTTCGAAGCCCTGGTGCTCAAAACCGAGCCCTCCGGCGAATCCTTTCTCAAGCTGCACTTACTGACGGTGGAGCAAGGCGTCTTCCTCTGCCTGAAGCGGATCTCGAAAAAATCCAACCGTTCAACCAACCCCGATCTTTTCGACCAGGCCATCGTCGAACTGGAGCGCTCCAAGCAGGGCGGCGATCTGCAATTTGTCACAGACTACCAGCTGATCCAGCGCCGTGAGGCCATCGGCCAGAGCTACCACAGCCTGCGCGCGGCGGCCAGCCTGAGTCAGCTCCTCGTGCACAACGCCGCGCATATGCCCGAGTCCGAGGCCCTCTTTGAGCTGATGAATCGCGCACTGGCAGCCTTCGCCAGTGGCAAGGCCCCCGAAGTCGTCCTACTCAAAAGCATCTACCTGCTACTCAAGGACGAAGGCTACCCGGTACGCGAATCCTGGTGGCCGAAGCTACCCCAAAGCCTGCGCCAGCCGACTAAAGCACTCCTGATGGCACCCGCCCCTGAGCAACTGACCCAAGCGGAAAAAGAAAACTGCCAAAAGATTCTGCAAAACCTCCACGACTGGATGCGCCACCATACCGATCTGGTGCTGCCGTCGTAAAACGCTTAAATAACCGCTCTAACCTAATAGCGCAAAGGGACAATTAAGCCCAATTGAAATACTTGGCAGACCAGTCTTCCAACAACACGGCCTTTGACTAACGTTGGCAAGCGGATAAGGAAGACCTGCGATCCCGGGCGACTAAGTAGCGCACGCTTCCAGCGTGTCTAACAACACGGCGACACGCTGGAAGCGTGCACTACTTTTAAAAAGGAGACTCGACCCGACCCCGGCAAATACCCAAAAAATACCTCTATGTCACAGATTTCCGCTTTTCTCAGCACGCTGCTGCTTGGCCTGTGCGTCATCGAAGAGTTGAGCGGAAATGTTGCCGCCCACAGCCGTGTTGTTGGCCAGACATTGAGTTACTCCCGCAGCTGCCCGCTCGCCTGCTCTTCCAAAAACGACTGATAGGCCATCGCCACGCCGTCTTCGATACCAATCTGCGGCGTCCAGCCAGTCGCCTTGATTCGGGAAATATCGGTCAACTTGCGCGGTGTGCCGTCGGGCTTCGAGGTGTCGAAAACGAGCGCACCTTCGTAGCCGACCGTTTTCATGACCAGCCGGGCCAAATCGCCGATTGAAATATCTTCGCCGCAGCCGAGATTGACCCAATCGGGCGGGCTCTCCAGCTGAAGCAGGTGAATAATCCCGGCCGCCGCATCATCGGCATGGAGAAACTCACGCAGTGGCGTGCCCGTGCCCCAGATCATGACCTCGGGGGCTCCACTCAACTTGGCCTCATGGAAACGACGGATCAAAGCCGGCAGCACATGCGAGTTCTGCGGATGGTAGTTATCGCCCGGACCGTAGAGATTGGTCGGCATCGCGGAGTGGTAGCACACCCCATACTGGCGCCGATAAAACTCGCACAGCTTCAGTCCCGCGATTTTCGCAATGGCGTAGGCCTCATTCGTCGGCTCCAGCGCAGAGGTGAGCAGTGAATCTTCGCGAATCGGTTGCTCGGCCAGCTTGGGGTAGATACAAGTGCTGCCGAGGAAAAGCAGCCGCTTCACCCCCGCACGGTAGGCCGCGTGTATAGTATTTTGCGCGATAGCCAGATTTTCGTATATGAAATCAGCAGGATAGGTGTTGTTGGCGTGAATACCGCCCACCCGGGCCGCTGCGATCACCGCCACATCCGGACGCTCGGCCACAAAAAAGGCCTCGACCGCCGCCTGATTGAGCAGATCCAGCTCGCGGCGACTCCGCGTCAGCAACGAAGCATATCCCTGGTCACGCAGGGCGCGAACCACGGCCCCGCCCACCATGCCGCCATGCCCGGCAATATAAATTTTCGCCTGCTTATCCATGCGTGGCTTGTTTATAGGCGAGTTCATTCTTGGCCAGAACCAGATCCGAATCGACCATGATTTTGACCAGCTCCTTAAAGCGCACTTTGGGCTCCCAGTCGAGCTGACGCTTCGCCTTGGCCGGATCACCGATCAAGAGGTCCACCTCAGTCGGGCGCTCGTAGCGCTTGTCGTAATCCACATACTCCTCCCAATCCAGATCGAGCAAAGCAAAGGTCTCTTTCACGAAGTCTTTGACCGAGTGCGTCTCATTAGTCGCCATCACATAGTCGTCGCCCGCGTCCTGTTGCAGCATCAGCCACATCGCTTCGACATATTCCTTGGCGTAGCCCCAGTCGCGCTGCGCGTCGAGGTTGCCGAGGTAGAGCTTGTCCTGCAGGCCCAGCTTGATGCGGGTGGCCGCACGCGTGATCTTGCGCGTCACAAAAGTCTCCCCACGCCGGGGCGATTCGTGGTTAAACAATATGCCGTTGGTCGCATGCATATTATAAGACTCCCGATAATTAACCGTCAGCCAATAAGCATACACCTTGGCGCAGCCATAGGGTGAACGGGGGTAAAACGGCGTCTTCTCCGTCTGCGGCACCTCCTGCACCAAGCCAAACATCTCCGACGAGGAAGCCTGATAAAAGCGACACTTCTTCTCCAAGCCAACTTCACGAATGGCCTCGAGCAAACGCAGCGTGCCCAAACCGGTGACATCTCCGGTATACTCCGGCACGTCGAAAGAGACCCGCACGTGACTCTGAGCCCCGAGGTGATAAATCTCATCCGGGCGCAGTTGATAGAGCAGTTTCATCAGCATGACACCGTCCGCCAGATCCCCGTAGTGCAAAAACATCCGCGTGCCATTGATGTGCGGGTCCGAATACAGGTGCTCGATGCGCTGCGTATTGAAGGTCGAGCAGCGGCGAATGATGCCGTGTACCTCATAACCCTTTTCCAAAAGGAGCTCGGCCAAATACGATCCGTCCTGCCCCGTGATACCGGTAATCAATGCTTTTTTCATAATCAACAACAGTGTAGACTATTTTAAAAATTTGTCTTTTCGTATTTACGTATTTATTTTTATATATATGCGTAAAATTCATTGAAAACGCCCGAATCCATGGTGGCCGTCGCCTTTGATTTGAATTTCCGTCATGCGGCGGAGATCTTTGCTGGCGTGACCGATTACCTTGCACAGGCCAAACTGGACTGGCAGCTACTACCGCTCAACTTCGGCTTCGAGGAGCGACTCATGCAATTGGCGGCCTCTGGAAAGCTTAGTGGCGTCATTGGGAGCTTCGTCAGCGACCGCTGGGTTGCGGCTTTGCGGGACTATCATGTGGAGGCGGTCAATCTATTTCAGTTTTCTGAGATTCGCTGTATTCCCAGTGTCAGTGTGGATGACTTTGCCCTCGGGGTCGAGGCGGGGCGGCACTTGCAGGCACAGGCGGCTCGAAGCTATGCCATTTACAGCGCGGATCGAGTTCACTATAATCAACTGCGTCGGGCTGGCTTCATGAGCGTCCTCCCCGGGGAACGTATTCAGGATCTACGGGCGGGGCCACCGGTGAAGGCCGTCCTAGCGGCCTTGGCTGAGTTACCCCGACCCGTCGGTGTTTTTTGTGCCAGCGATCGCCTGGCCAGAGACTTAATCATCGCGGCCCGAAACCTGGGCTGGCAGATTGGGCAGGACTTACTGGTGCTGGGTGTCGGCAACGAGCCACCCGAATCCATCTTCGCCGAGATCGGGATCAGTAGTTTTCAATTGCCGACCCAGGAAATCGGCTATCGGGCGGCTCGGCGGCTGGATCAATTGAAGGCTGGAAAAGGCGATGGTGAATGGTTGAGCTTCGCCAGTCCGGCCCAACTGATTTCCCGCGAGTCCAGCCTGGCTCCCGGGCCGGCGCGCCTGGCCCAACGGGCGGCCAACTACATCCAGGAGCATCTGGGTGAGGCCACGCTCGATGTCGGAAGCTTGGCGGAGACACTCGGCGTCTCCCGCCGCTCGCTCGAACAAGCCTTTCGTGCTCAGTTCAAGACCAGCCCCTACCGTAAATTGAGCGAACACCGGCTAAAACTGGCCCGGGAACTATTGAACCAAAGCACCCTCCCTGTGATGGAAGTCGGGCACCGCTGCGGCTATCCCGAACCCCACCACTTTTCCGCCTGGTTCAAAAAGCAAAGCGGTCACTCACCGAAGGCCTTCCGCACACACCCCTCCTAGGTCAGAGGACATCCTGCTACGCCCCAGTGTAGCAGGGTTGGCTCTGCCGCCCCTGTTGTTCTCTCTAAGATTATCATCAACAACATGTTCCAATCCCATAGACTAATCTCTCTAAAACACCTCAAAAAGGGACAGTCCCTTTTTTACATTTTTACAGATGAGTTTTCGCTTTATATGACTCTAGAAGGCCTACAAATGTAGACCAATAAACTGCCCCTTGAAGCGGTGTGCCATTTTAAGCCAAGCGCATCAGGCAGTGAGAACGAGGTGCTGATCCGGTTCGGGGATCTGGGTTCGAAACCAGGTGCGTTGCTTTTTTACTAGGTGCAGCGTGTTCTGCACGATGGCGGGCAGCAAGTCTTCCCGGGATAAGCTCCCCTCCAGGTAGGCGATGGTCTCCCGATAACCGATGGCTGAGGCGGCGCTGGGATTTTGGCGAATGCCCTGGCTGAGTAGCCCTTCCACTTCTTCAATCAGCCCGCTAGCCAGCATTTGCTCAGCCCGCTGAGCGACGCGTTGCCGCAGGCTCTCACGGTCGCGCTCCAGCAAAATAAACTGTTTGCTGCAATCTGCGTAGGGCTGCGGGCGGGCTGCGAACTCGGCCTGGAGCGTGGGCAAGTCCTTACCGGCAGCGAGGCAGCGCTCCAGAGCACGGAGGACCCGCCGGGGGTTTTGCAGGTCCAGATTGCCCAAGCCAGCCGGACTCTGCTCCCGTAACTTGGCGAGGAGTCCGGCCAGGCCTTTTTCGGCAAAGAGTGTCGCCACCTGCGCACGCAGTTCTTCGCTGACTGCCACTTCGTCGATGACCGGAGCGAAAAAACTCTTCAGATAGAAGCCACTGCCCCCGGTGACGACGACCGATCGGCCCCGCGCAAAAATATCCCTGACCGCGGCCTCAGCATCGCGCACATAGGCGACGATATCGTAGGGCTGGTCAACTGGACTGAGATCGATCAAATGGTGTGGCACGCGGGCTCGCTCTTCGGCACTGGGTTTGGCCGTGCCGATATCCATCCCACGATAGATGAGCGAGGCATCGCAGGACACAATTTCTGCGCCATGCGACTCGGCGTAGCTCAAGGCATACTCGGTCTTGCCCACGGCGGTCGGGCCGGTGATGATGTGCAGGGTTGGTTTCATTTGTGTGAAGCGAATCTATCGACTTGTCTAGTGAGCGTCAGGAGCAAACAATTAGCAACCTTGTAGCTCCGCAACCGGTAAAAATGAAAACTTGCCAGCGACGCCTCCTGACCGCGCACTAGGCAGCTATGATCGAAACCATAATCACTCACCCGGGCGGTGCCCACAAAGACGACTTTTTAGCCTGCGCGGTGCTCCTCACCCTAGCTCCGGTCCCCATCCTGCGCCGTGACCCGACCGAACAGGACCTCGACGACCCAAGTGTGGCTGTCGTCGATGTCGGCCATCAGCACGCACCGGACCAACACAACTTCGACCACCATCAACTGCCCCGGGATCATGTCCCTACTTGCGCACTCTCACTCGTCCTGCAACACCTCGGTATCTATGAATCGGCACGCGAATTTTGCAGCTGGCTGGAAGTGGCTGAGTGGTTTGATTGCAGGGGCCCAGCAGATACGGCAGAATGGCTGGGCATCGACCGTGAGCTGGTGGGCCGACTTAACTCGCCACTCGATATCACTCTAATACGACGTTTCGCCAACGGAACGGAGCACAAGCCGGGAGAGCCCGTCTGGGAGGTCATGCGAATGATTGGTCAGGATCTGGTGGACTACGTGACGAACCTGAAAGAACGCCTTGCTTTCGTCGCCGAGCACGCCGAAGTCTGGGCCTTTGACGGCTTTAAGGCACTCTACTTACCACGCACGGAGTCACTACCGGAAGACGCTTCTGCGGGGATGGGCTACCATGTAGCGAAGCTCGGCATGGAGGGCGAAATACGGGCGCTGGTCTATCCGGACAGCCGCGGCGAGGGCTATGGCCTGCGCCGTTTTCAAGACGATCCGGCTATGGAATTCACCCGCTTGGATGAAGAGACTGATGTGCACTTTACGCACGCGCGGGGCTTCATTGCCAAAACCTCCAGTGATGAAGTTGAGCGTCTTAAAGCACTGCTGCAATTGGCCTATGTAAGCGCGTAGAGCTGCTCTCACAAAGTCGGAAAGCCGGCCCGCTCGGGGTACTGCTCGATAAATTCGAGAAAAATATCTTTGGCCACAGGACCGGCCGTCGAACCACCGTGGAAACGATCGCTGGCACTCGTGCCTTCGACCATCACGGCCACCGCAATCTGCGGATTCTCGACTGGCGCAAAGCCAATAAACCAGGCCAGATTTACGTTCTGCCCGTGAGCCCGGAAATCAGCCGTGCCGGTCTTCCCGCCGATGCGCAGGCCATCAATCTGAATCAGACGCCCGGTTCCCCCGGGGCCCACGACCCGCTCCATGCCCTCCCATAGCTCGGCCCTTTGCGCGGCAGTCAGCCCAATCGGTTCGCCACCATGCTGGACCTGGGCGGCCGCTTCCGCAGTAAGCGCCTGCAACGTGGGCTGGGTTCGTGTCTCCCCACGTGCGATCGAGGCCATCACCGTGGCCATTTGCAGCGGGGTAACGAGGAGGAAGCCCTGACCAATGGCAGTGTTGGCAGTATCGCCCGGGACCCAGCCAGAGCCAATGCGCTCACGCTTCCATTCTCTGGTCGGCACGACAAGTCGGCCCGTTTCAAAGGGGACTTCAATGCCGGTCCTCTGGTCGAGCCCAAAGCGCTTGGCCTCGGCGCTAAGGACATCGATCCCCATACGCAGGCCCTCGGCATAATAGAAGATGTTGCAACTGGCTGCTATCGAACTCGCCTCATCGACCCAGCCATGTCCATTACGAGCGTGGCAGCGGAAGATACGGTCGCCCAAGCGGTAGACACCCTGACAGTTGTGCTCAACACCGGCCTCGATTGTCCCGGCACGCACGCCGGCAATGCCAGTGATTAGTTTGAAGGTGGAACCTGGCGGGTAAGAGAGTTGCAGGGAGCGGTTGAGCCAAGCGCCCCGCTCGTTGATGGCGTCGAAAGTGGTGCGCGGAATGAAGGGGCTGAGGTCGTTCAGGTCGTAACTCGGCTTGCTGACGATAGCGAGCACCTCGCCGGTGTGCACATCGAGGGCTACGGCGGCGCCTGTGCGGTCGCCCAGAGCCCTCTCTGCCGCCAATTGTAAGTCGATATCGATACTGGTAATCAGATTTTGCCCCTGTTTGGGCGTCACTTGCTCCAGCAAGGTATCTTGAAACCCGAGCGGATCGACCCGCCACATTTCGGTGCCAGTCCGCCCGGAAAGCTGCTCATCGAAGGCATACTCGAGCCCGGTCTTCCCCAGCTTGGTTTTAAAGGTAAAGGTCTTGATCCCGTCAGCAGGGATCTCATCCGGGTCGGGGTTTACATTCTGCACATAGCCCAGCGTGTGGGCTGCGGCCTCTCCGTAAGGGTAATAGCGCGCCGTGTCGGTATGAATCTCGATGGGCGACTGCACGGGCACTTGTTCGATCAGGCGGGCGTATTCCTCCGGTTTCAAGTCTTCAACCAGTGCCAGGGGCAGGAGCAATTGCTCGTTAAAATGACGGATGACAGTTCGCGCGGACAAGGTATCTTCGCGCCCCGTGATGCGGTTAATTTCGTCGACGTAGCGTTGGATGACGTTTTGCCGGGCCACCCACTGCAATTCGTTGTAGTTTGGGATCAGACTTTGCTCGGAGCGTTCGCTCTCCGGAGCCTGGAGATAGGCCTGGCGGAGCCGTTCACGTTCCGCGCGAATGATGCTGGAATACTCGGCGCGGAATTCGGCGCGCAAATCGTCCAGATAAACCACCGCCGAATAATGGGGGCGGTTCCCGACCAGCAGGTTACCCTTGCGGTCGTAAATATCCCCGCGCGGGCCGGGCTTAAGCACGCGGCGCTCGGTCTGCCGCTTCTCAATGACTTCATACTTTTGGTTGGCCACGAGCTGCCTCCAACCCAGGCCCAGGACAAGCGTGAGACTGGAGATCAAGACGATCCAAAAGAAAAAGAGCAGACGCGGATTCTCCCGCCGATGCACGTCGAACTGACTCATAAGATGGGATAGTCCTCCGGCTCAGAGTCCAAATGAAACAGAACGAAGAGCGCACGTTCGAGTTGAAAAAACCAGGGGGCCACAATCAGAAGTGCCAGGTGGGAGACCAGGCTGGTTGTGAGGACCTGCATCCAAAATACGGGGCTGGACCACTGTGAGAGGCCCACGAACAGGGTGAGTAGTCCAAGGTAAAAAAGATTCAGAATATGGGTGATCAGGATGGGGTGGTAGTTGTGCTCGGCCCGGAAGCGGATGCGCAGCATGAAAATAAAAGCGCCGGCCAGGAGAAAGCCCGTGGTAAAGAGACCAAAGGGACCTGGCAGGGCCGCATCGACCCAAAGCCCGGAGACAAAGGTGCAAATAAAATAGGACTGATGTCGGAGGTAAAGTGCTGGCAAAACGACCATCGGCCCCAGTAAGAAGAGATAGATGGACCAGCCGGCCAAGGCGGAGTTGACCAGCAACATCAGATAGAGCAGCAGCGCGTTGGCGGCAAAAAGCAATAGGGCTCTGGGATCAAGGAGCATTGTTATCGAGGTCGATCGGAAGAAGGGGAATGAGCACGGCGACTTCGTGTAGACTGAGTAAGCGGGCATCGAGTTCCACCTCCCCCGCTTGAAAAATGCCCGTGCTGCCGGGCTCCAGCCACCTGACTTCCCCGATAAAGAGACCCGGCGGGAAAGTACCACCGAGGCGCGTCGAGACGAGCTTAAGCGGGTTTTGACTGCTGGCGATCATATCCTGAGGTGCATCGCGCACCGAACCGACCGGGGATCCGAAGCCACTCTGCGGCACGCCCTGATAAACCACCGGACGCTCATCCCCTTCGAAGTAGGCCGCCATGCGGAAATTTGGGCTGGTGATCAGCTCGACCCGACTGGTGAAAGCGTTGACCTCAACCACACGGCCGACTACCCCACCGGAGAAGACGACCGCTGCTCCCAGCGGGATATCAAAGTCCTTGCCCTTACGGATAATAATATGCTGCCACCAGGCGTTGAGATCGCGCCGAATAACGCGAGCCACCTCGTAGCGAAACTCACGTCGACTGGGCAGCTTGAGGATGGCTTCCAGACGCTCAACCTCAGACTCAAGGGCCTGACTGCGCTGCGCGTTAAACTGATAGAGTGACTTGAGTCGCGCCACATCGCGCCCGGCTTCGATCAACTCGACTTTGGAGTGACTGCGACGCGCCCAAAAACTCTCCAGATCATCCAGGTAGGATGTAGCCACCCAGGCAGGTGCCTGAAACTCGGTAAAGCTCACCCGCATGAATGATTTGACCGTGGCTGGAATGACCCACCACGCAACCAGAAAGACGCCGAGGGCGACTAGCGGTTTGATCTTATCGAGGCGGTGATTCGCCACGGTCCTACGCTAGCTTTTGGGGTTACCCGTGAGGTCCTTGAGCAGGAAGGCCAACTCATGCAAGACCATACCGGTGCCATTGGCAACCGCACTGAGAGGATCGTCAGCAATGACGACGGGGAGCCCCGTGGCATCGCTGAGTTGCTGATCCAGTCCCTTGATCAGGGCACCACCACCAGCAAGAAAAAATCCGCGATCGACCAGGTCTGCCGAAAGCTCGGGGGGGCAACGCTCCAGGGCATTGCGCACCAGATCAACGATCGAAGCGATCGTGTCTGAGAGGGCATCGCGGATCTCCTGGGAAGTGATCGTGATCGTCTTGGGCAGGCCGGCCACGGAGTCACGCCCGCGCACCTCCATGGAGATTTCTTCTTCCAAAGGAAAGGCGGAGCCCACCGTTATTTTAATCTCCTCAGCCGTGCGCTCACCAATCATCAAATTATAAGCGCGCTTCATGTAGTTGACGATGGCACTGTCGATCTCGTCGCCACCGACGCGAATGCTCTTCGTATAGACGACACCGGCCAGCGAGATAATGGCGACCTCCGTCGTGCCCCCACCGATATCCACGATCATATTAGCCGCCGGTTCGTCGATCGGCAGGCCGACTCCGATAGCAGCCGCCATGGGCTCTTCGAGCAAGACGACATCCCGCGCACCGGCACGAATAGCCGAATCTTTAACGGCGCGGCGCTCCACTTCCGTAATCCCCGAGGGCACGGCTACCACAATCCGGGGGGCCACAAAGGTTTTCTTTCGGTTCACCTTATTGATGAAGTAGCGGAGCATCGCCTCGGTAATCTCAAAATCGGCAATGACCCCATCCTTCATCGGACGGATCGCGGTGATGTTACCGGGCGTGCGGCCCAGCATCTTCTTGGCCTCGGACCCGACGGCGCAAACTTTCTTGGTCGACGAATAGATCGCCACCACGCTGGGCTCTCGCAGAACGATGCCCTTTTCTTTGGCGAAAACTAGGGTGTTGGCAGTGCCAAGGTCGATGCCGATGTCGTTAGAGAGGAATCCAAACACAATGTGATGATGGTTAAAGCGCTTTTATAGCTGAACTGAAGATACAAGGAGTTTTTCTATGAAAGCTTTTGAATGTCAAACGATTACCGCAAGCGATGCGTCTAGCCGACCACTTTAAAGAAGATCCGCTTGCCCGCTTGAAAGATTTGTTCGCCCTCCGGCGGGCTCAGTTCGCGGTTGGGATCGGTCTGTTTTTCACCGTCGATCTTGACCCCACCCTGCTGCACCAGACGGCGGACGGCTCCCTTGCTCTCAAATAACTCCGACTGCGCCATGAGCTCGCAGAGCGGTGCGCGGGTTGCCGAGCCGACCAAATCACTCCAGGTAAACGTGGGCATATCATCGGGCAATTTATTGCGGGAAAAGACCTGCTCGAACTGCTCCAGCTCGTGCTTGGCGGCTTTCATCGAGTGAAACTGACCGACCAGGGACGATGCAAGGTGCTTTTTAGCCTCCATCGGGTGGCCGGTTTTGAGTTTTTCAATCCGGTCCTGCGGTAGCTCCAGCAGCAGGCGATAATAATCCCACATGGTTGTGTCACTGATCGACATGACCTTGCCAAACATCTCCTTGGCGCTGTCCGTAAACGCGATGAAATTATCCGCGCTTTTCGACATCTTTTTTGTGCCATCCAAACCGACCAGTAGGGGCATGGTGATCACGGCCTGCTCCAACTTCCCGGCATCCTTTTGCAGGGCACGACCGACCAGCATATTAAACAGCTGGTCGGTGCCACCGATTTCAACATCGGCATTCAGCACCAGCGAGTCATAGCCCTGAATCAGCGGATAGAGAAACTCGATGATCGAAATGGGAGCCTGGGAGGCATAGCGCTTGGCAAAGTCATCACGCTCCAACATGCGGGCCACCGTCATCTTGCGCGAGAGCTTGAGGCAATCCTCAAAGCTCATCCTGTCGAACCACTCGCTGTTGTAGTAGACCGTCGTCTTTTCCCGATCAAGAATTTTGAAAGCTTGATCGAGGTAGGTCTGCGCGTTCTCCACAATCTCTTCTTTGGTCAACACCGGGCGGGTGCTGGAGCGGCCCGAGGGATCTCCAATCAGTGTGGTGAAATCACCAATGATCAGGAGCGCCTCATGACCCAGGTCCTGAAACTGACGAAGCTTGTTGAAGACGACCAGATGGCCAAAGGTGAGGTCCGGCCGCGTCGGGTCGACCCCGAGCTTGACACGCAGGGGCTTGCTGCCGTGCAGACGGTCTTCTAGTTCGGTCTCACCGATGACTGATTCGGTGTTTGTGCGGATGGTGTCGATTACGCTCATAGAAATGGAGGGTGCTACAAACAAAGTGAGCGCAAGCCTCAGGCCGTAAAGGATAAAAAAAATTATCCGGCACCATCATGGTGCTTGGCCACCATGTTATAAAAATCAACAAAGAGTGGATCCGCATCATTCGGGCCGGGGGCGGCCTCGGGATGATACTGCACCGAAAATACTGGCTTATCCTTCAGCCGCAGGCCTTCCACCGTTTGGTCGTTTAAGTTGATTTCGGTGACGATGGCTCCGGCCTTTTCGAGTTCCTCGCGGGTCGAGGCGAAGCCGTGATTCTGCGAGGTGATGGAGACTTTGCCGGTCTCCAGGTTTTTCACCGGTTGGTTGCCGCCCCGATGCCCAAACCTGAGCTTAAAGGTTTGCGCGCCGATAGCGTGAGTAATAATCTGATGCCCCAGGCAGATTCCAAAAGTCGGATACTGTTCGATTAATTCTTTGACCGTGGCGTGGGCATACCCGACTGCTCCAGGGTCACCGGGCCCATTCGAGAGAAAGACTCCGTGGGGATTGAATGCTTTGATCTCGTCGGCGCTGACATTGGCAGGGAAAACATGAACATCAAATCCATGGTGTTGCAGCTTCCGGTAGATCGAAAACTTCGCTCCGAAATCGATGGCCGCTACCTTATAGCGTTTGTGCTTCGAGGTATCTTCACGCAGCAGGTGCGTGCCTTCGACCGTGAACGGGGTCGACTGCTTCATTTCCGGATCCCATGGGTAGGCTGCTTTAGCCGTCACTTCTTTTACAAAATCGACACCGATCAAACCGCCGAAAGCACGCGCTTTTTCGATGGCCGCTTCCTCAGAAATCGCCTCCGTGCTGATACAGGCATTGAGTGCGCCCGAGACGCGAAGCTTTTTCGTGATGGCACGGGTATCGACCCCTTCGAGCCCCGGAATGCCAGCGGCAGCCAGATAGTCCTGCACCGATTGGTGACTGCGCCAGTTACTGGCCACGGGGCTGATTTCTCGCACAACAAAACCCTTTACCTTGGGTCCGTTTGACTCCATATCGTCCGGGCTGATCCCATAATTCCCGATCTGCACGGCCGTCATCGTGACGATTTGCGAATAATACGAAGGGTCCGTCAAAATCTCCTGATAACCCGTCATGCTGGTGTTGAAGCAGGCCTCCCCCACGCTGGTGGCTTCGGCGCCAAAGGCGCGGCCCCGAAAAACCGTGCCATCTTCAAATGCGATGAGTCCTGTGCGTGTCGTGTTTGCCATATTAAGTGTGCGAGCCAAACGAGAATCCCGCTTCATGCAAATCAAAAGCTCGGCTTTGAGACGGAAGCGTCGAGCACCGCCAAACCGTTTTTAGGGGGGGTTAATCTTTTTTCGGGAGCACGGCTTTAATATGCAGGTCGCGCAGCTGTTGTTCCGTTGTGATGCCGGGGCTAGCAGTCATCATCTCCTGGCCCTTTTGGTTTTTCGGGAAGGCGATGACGTCGCGAATACTGCTTCGCTGCGTCAATATCGTCACCATCCGGTCAAGACCAAAGGCAATCCCACCATGCGGCGGTGCCCCATACTCGAAGGCCTTCAACATATAGCCAAAGCGGCTCTCCACCACATCCTCAGGTATTTTGAGCACGTCTTCAAAGACCTTTTTCTGCAGCGCGGGCTGGTGGATACGAATGCTACCCCCGCCGAGCTCGACCCCATTCAGAACCAGATCGTAGTGCTGCCCGCGGACTGCTTTCGGATCCGAATCTAGCAGTGACACATCTTCCGGGACGGGTGCTGTGAAGGGGTGGTGTGAAGCGACGAAACGCTGCGCATCCTCATCAAAGAGCATCAGCGGGAATTCAATCACCCAGAGAAATTTGTACGCATTCGGATCGATCGTCAGCAAGCCGCGCTTGACCAGTAGCTGGGCCGCTTCGAGGCGAACACGCCCGAGGATGGTGCAGGCGCGCTCCCACTCGGTAGCCGCGAAGAAGACGATGTCGCCATCTTCGATATTGAGCGCCTCTTTGAGCGCAGCCTTCTCCGCTTCGGAGAAAAATTTAATGATGGGTGATTTCCATTCGCCGTCCTGGCATTTGATAAAGGCCAATCCCTTCGCCCCGAGGGACTTGGCAGCGTCTTCCAAACTGCGCAACTCACCCTGGGTGATATCCCCGAGCCCTTTGGCATTAAAGGCTTTAACCGCCCCACCCGATCCAAGAGCACCGGAAAACACCTTAAAGCCGGACTGGGAAAAAATTTCGTTACAGTCCTGCAATTCCATCTCGAAGCGCATGTCAGGCTTGTCCACCCCGAAACGATTCATCGCATCGAAGTAGCTCATCCGCAGAAAGGGCGTCTCGATATCGACACCGATGACGTCTTTCCAGACCTGTTTCATCAGCCCTTCGATCAACGCATACATATCTTCCCGGTCGATAAAGGAGAGCTCGATATCCAACTGGGTGAACTCCGGCTGACGATCCGACCGCAAATCTTCGTCACGGAAGCAACGGGCCAACTGGTAGTAGCGCTCAACGCCCCCGACCATCAGCATTTGCTTATACTGCTGGGGCGACTGGGGCAGCGCGTAAAAGGCACCGGGATTCATCCGGCTGGGCACGAGAAACTCACGGGCACCTTCCGGGGTGCTTTTGAAGAGAATCGGCGTCTCGACCTCGATAAAGTCCTGCGAGTCCATGAAATCACGGATCGCCCGGGAGGTCTTGTGCCGCATGCGAAGCATCTTCGTATTGGTCGCACGGCGCAGGTCGAGATAGCGATAGGTCATGCGAACGTCCTCGCTGACCTTGTCCGCCGAGTCATCCATCGGAAAGGGCGGCGTCTTCGAGACATTGAGTATTTCCAGCTCTTTGGCATGCACCTCGATTTCGCCTGTTGCCAGCTTGGTGTTGGCCGTGTCACCGAAGCGTTTCTCCACCTGCCCGCTGACGGCAATGACGGACTCCGGCTTGATCGAGCCAAATTGCGCCTCCAAGCCGGGATTCGACGGGTCGAGGACAATTTGGGTGCGCCCTTCCCGGTCGCGCAAATCAACAAATAATATACCCCCATGGTCGCGGACCGAGTCGACCCAGCCACACAGAGTGACGGTCGAGCCCTGGTCGGATGCACGGAGTTGAGAGCAGTGGTGGGTGCGCTTCATAAGGTGCGGGATGAAAACACCTTGCCCCCTCGAAACAAGCACGAAATTGTGAGATACAAGTTTGCCAAGGCCCAATCTATTGGCGATGATGCACGCAAACCTTTGCTATTATGGAAACACTCGAAATAAGAGGCCGCTGGGTCGTCGTGCTACTGCTGGTGCTGACGGGCATCGTCGGCAGCCTGTTTATGGCACTCGGCCCTCAGGCCACAGAACGGTCGCCTGGAGTGGTCCACGTGGGGGTGCGCTATGCCAATGAAATGAGCATTGAGTTCAATCAGCATGGAAGAAGCGGACCAGGGGCCATGATCGAACTGGTCGCGCCGGAGGGTGGAGTCGTTTACACTTTTGAGAATCTGCAAATCGGCCGTAATCTGATGCCGCTGCAAGACATCCCGGACGGCCCCTACACGGCCCGACTTTCAGCGCCTGGCTACCACCCACGCGAGCTGCCGATTATCGTAGAAGGCCGGATGATCAATCCGCCCCGGGACGCTACGCTGGAAACAGGCACACTGGCGGACTTCAACCTAATCGGAGTGCGTTTCGAGCCGATTCAGTAGATTTTACTGCGCCCGGCTACGAATTTCGCTTACCGCCACGCTTGCAAAGCCCGCTTGATTGCAGCTCGCTGCAGTGCGCCGTCACCTGCAGGCGCTGGCTCTCGACCTTGAGCGAGAGCTTGTCCGCCACCGTTTTACCATACCACTCCATAAAGGGTGCATCGATTTCGAAAATTTTATCGCAGTCCAAGCAAATAACCTGCGCCTGAAAAGTCGTCACATTGCGATTCGCCATGTAAAACTTGTAATCACGCCCCACATCCACCTCACGAATTAAGCCGCTCTCAGTCAAAATCGGCAGTGCGCGATAGACCGTGGCCCGGGATACAGAATCATCAATTTCACGGGCACGCTCCAAAAGATCCTCTGCCGTAAAATGATCCGGATGATCAAAAGCAGCATCGAAAATTGCCAGGCGTTGATTCGTCACGCGTAAACCCTTACTGGATAAAAAATCCTTAAAGGTTTCCTGCATATTTTTGCTGTTTTTGGTATCGGTGGCATCCATAGGTCTTATTGAGACAGTAGTGAGACTACAGTGCCCGCGTGGCAAGTCCCTATTTCCCAACCGGCAAAATACCCATGGCCTGCATCATAATCCCAAACAGCTCACTGTTTTTCATATAGCCAGGCACTCTATGAGCACCCGGGCCAAAAGCAAACAAGTCGGCGCACTCCGCCGTGTGCTCGGAAGAGCTCCAACCAACTGCGGTCAATTCATTCAGCTGTCGACCGAAGGCTTCAATTAAAGCAATGCTCAAATACATCATCCCATCGTCGAGCCCTTTTTGCACAATGGCTGCTTGCTCCGCAGTCGGCTGAATCCCCGTCGCCAGCGTCACATCCGAAGCATTGAACTGGCCAGTCGCACGGAAACGGGTTTCCAGCCATTCGAAGCTGTATTTGAGCCTATTGATCCGGTCGAGAGCAGGCCCGCTCCCGAGGTAGCTCTCACCCTGCCCATCCAACTGACAACCACCAGTCCCGTGATCCGTCGTCACGATAAGCAATGTATCCGGATGCTTTTCTATATAATCGAGCGCGATGGGAATACAGTCATCAAACTCCAGATACTCATGCAAGATCGCACCTGCATCGTTGGCATGTCCTGCATGATCTACGCGCCCAGCTTCGACCTGCAGGAAAAAGCCGTTTTCAGCTCCGCTCAACGATGTCAGCGAAGCTTCAAACATCTCGGCCAATCCAGGAGTCTTCGCGTAGGATTGGTCATTTTTCCGATCCAATGCAAAGGGTACGTGGCTCTGTGAGAACAAACCGAGCAAACGCTCGTTATGAGCGGCTGCTTTGAGCGACTCCCGATCTGTGGCCAGCGCATAACCCTGCTCCTGAAACCGCGCCAAATAATCCACCACCGAGCCATCTTCTTGCTCCTGAGTAAAATGACGCGTCCCGCCCCCGAGTAGAACGTCGACCCCGCGCTCAAGATACTGGCGGGCAATCAAATCCTCCATCCAGCGATTTTTAGCGTTGGTAGCAAAGCCAGCCGGCGTCGCATGCGTAATTCGGCAGGTCGAGACCAGCCCTGTTCGCTTCCCCGCCTCTTTGGCATAACTCAGGATTGGCTTGAGGGCTTGACCCTGCACATCGTAATTAAGCGCGCCGTTCAACACTCGCTGCCCGGCAGCCCAGGCAGTCGCCGCCGCCGCAGAATCTGTAACCGGCGAATCAGCCGAAGCCGTATCCTGTAGACTGCGGTTTAAGTCTGGGCGCTCCAGTAATTGCAACCAATGCAGCGAGGTCTGGTGTTGGCGCAGTTTCCACTGGTTGGCCAAGCCGAGTGTCCCGTGGCTCAGCCCATCGACCACCAGAAAAATAATATTCTTCGCTTGCCCCTTCGAGGCAAGTGCACTACGCCCCGCTGAAGCCTGCACGTAACCCGCGGGTAAAAGCGAGGCAGCGCCTGCTAGACCAGTGAGTTTGAGAAATTCGCGACGCTTTGACTTCGTTTTACTTTGCACGCGAAGAACCTAGTCGTGCAGACCTGGAATCTCGCCCGAGCGATAACGCTCCATCAGCAAACTTGGGCCGGTAGCTCCGTCATAGGCAGTTCTTGTACCTGTGGGGCGCTCACTACTAGAATCTCCAGCAGTAGGAGCTGCCTCCTCCGAAGTGGATGCCGTTTTATTTGTGGCGCAGCCCATGATAAATAACGCTGCGATTAGAATTACGGTGGAGTTGAATGATTTCATAGTATTTTGTTTGGTTATGATGTAATTCTCAGCGACTTTTTCGGTGAATGCAACACTCTAGCACTATATTCTTTGAATCCATCAAATCGCTAATAAAAGCAGCAGAAATGTTAAATAATGCCTATTCCTAAGGCAACCTCTTGCCTAAACCGCCCGAGCATCACAAGATTAATTTTCCCATTTGCCATAGATTCCTGCCACATGACCAAAATTAATACGCCGCGATTCCCTTACTTTAACCGTGAACTCAGCTGGCTGGCCTTTAATCGACGGGTTCTGGAGCAAGCCGAGTCGGAGGAATACCCTGTACTCGAGCGCATGAAGTTCCTCGCCTTCGTCAGCTCGAACCTGGATGAGTTTTTTGAGATTCGTGTCGCCGGTGTACTGCAACAAGTAAAATCAGGCCGAATCGAACGCGGCCCGGATGGTCTCGGGCCAAAAGAACTGCTGCGGCGCATTCAAAGTGTCTGTAAACGACTGGTCGCCGACACCTACGATTGTTGGGACCAAAAAATCGTCCCCGGGCTAAAAGAATCCAATGTTCACTTCTGCGGCTATGATGCACTCACCCGAAATGAGAAAAAATGGGTCGAGACCTATTTTGAGGAACAAATTTTTCCGGTCTTAACGCCTCTGGCAATCGATCCGGCACATCCCTTTCCTCAGCTGGCAAATAAGGCACTCTACATTCTAGCCTCGATCGATGATCCGGAGACGCGGATTATCGAAAGTCTGATGGCGATTATCCCCATTCCACGCGTACTGCCACGAATCATAAAAGTCGGCGTAGCACGCCGGGGTAAGCCGGATGTTTATATCTTTTTGAGTGATATTGTGCAGCGCTTTATCGCCCGACTCTTCCCGGGCTACCGGGTGAGTTCCGCCGTGCCCTTCCGTATCACGCGTAATAGCGATCTCTACATCGATGAGGAAGAAGTTGAAAATCTTCTGCGCAAAATCGAAGAGGAACTCATGAACATGCAGAAAGGTGCCGCTGTGCGCCTGGAAATCGCTAAAGGGGCTGACCCCGCACTGCTGCAGGAGTTACTTGATGCCATTCACCTCACGCCGGATAATGTCTATACGATCGACGGCCCACTCAACCTCTTCCGCCTGATGAGCGCCTACGATCTCATCGAGCGGCCCGACCTCAAATTCCCCCATCATACCCCCTTTCACCCCAAAGAATTGGAGAATACCGAGCGAATCTTCGATGTGATTGCCGCAAAAGATATCCTGCTCCACCACCCCTTTGATAGTTTTCAGCCTTTTGTCGATTTCCTCAATCAAGCCGCGACGGATCCAAATGTTTTTGCTATCAAACAAACGCTCTACCGCACCTCCGGAGACTCGCCGATCATAAAAGCCCTGATGGAGGCCTCCCGCCGGGGGAAGCAGGTCACCGTGCTGGTTGAGATCAAGGCACGCTTTGATGAAGCCAACAACATCCAGTGGGCGCGCCAGCTTGAAGATGTCGGCGTCCACGTAGTCTACGGCCTCGTCGGACTCAAGACTCATTGCAAATCATGCATGGTCGTACGCCGCGAAGGATCCACGCTTCGACGCTATGTCCACTTGGGCACCGGCAACTACAACCCAAAAACCGCCCGCCTCTACACCGACCTAAGCTTCTTCACTACGCGGGAAGCTATCACCCAGGAGGTCGCTGGTCTTTTTAACACCTTGACCGGATTTGCCCTGACTCCGAGCTTCAAAAAACTACTCGTCGCTCCCTTCACCCTTCACAGTAATATTCAAAAATATATCCGGGCAGAAACACGCAACGCACGAGCAGGCAAACAAGCCCGGATCATCGTCCAAACCAATAGCCTGGTCGACCAGGAAACGATTGATAATCTCTACCGGGCATCACAGGCTGGGGTCAAAATCGATCTCATTATCCGGGGCATTTGCAACCTCGTCCCAAACGTAAAAGGAGTGAGTGAAAATATCCGCGTCCGCAGCATCCTGGGTCGCTACCTCGAGCACAGCCGTATCTTTTACTTCGAAAACAGTAGCAGCAACCAGCCACACATCTTCGCGGGCAGCGCAGACTGGATGCCGCGCAATTTTTACCGCAGAATCGAAGCCGTCTTTCCGATCGAAGAACCGGAGCACCGCGAACGTGTCATGGCCATACTGGAAACCTACCTCAAAGATACCCAGCATGCCAGACTGCTACGGGCCAATGGTGCTTACAATAGTGTAACACCAAAAAAAGGAACTTATTCGGTCAGTGCCCAAAGCTTTTTTGTGAAACAAGCCGAGGCCAAGCGCGATGCTCAGATGAAAGAGTTGGAAGAAGATGGCAAGCGAGAGCCTATCCCAAAGGCTACAATCGATGCCAAACTGCTAAATCAACCCTCTTAATAAAAGGAACCAGGTGCCCGTCAAAGATAGCAAAAGCAAGCACGAGCCAAACACTGTGGTAAAGAGAGCAAATTTCGGATAAGGTATCGCGTTGGACACCCCGAATAATTTGTTACAAGCAAAATTGCGCATCTCGCGTTTTTTATCCTCCGAGCTTGCCAGCAGAAATATGCCAGCGACACCCGGCAAAATGCAGATGGCAATTTTGATCAGGAGAATAGCGAAGCCTAGGTTTAGTAATTCCATGAAATAATAAAATGAGCTAGTGCAATGAAGGGCTTAAACAGGTCTGCCAACTAAAAAAGGAAATTTTAAATGTTAAGTATGTTTTTATTTTAATTAACACTTGAATTTTTCTGAGCAGGCTTTACCTCCCTGTTGGATGATCCAACGTAACACCCACCCTCTCCTATTTTCCAGCCTTTTCGTGCTGCCTCTTCTGGCCATGTCCGAGAGTGCGCAGAGCCTGCCAACACTTTACATCGACGGCCAACAAACCGCCAACATCCGGCCGGTGGCCACCTACGAGTCGCCTGTTTCCAACCTGGAGTTCGAACCTCGTATCGACTTACAGTCACGAAACATGGCTGAAGCCCAAGGCGATGTCACGATTCGCGGAGGCATTTTTGAGAGCACAGGCTTTCGTGTCGGCAGCGCCACTTTAATTGACCCACAAACAGGCCACTATTTCGCCGAACTCCCGATCGCCCCGGAAATGTTGACCCGCCCCCAAGTGCTCACTGCCACAGAAAATGCACTCTACGGCTTCAACAGCACAGTCGGCACCATCAGCTATGGCTGGAGCCAGATTACCCAAGGCGGCAGCCTCACCGCCGGCATTGGCGACCATAATCTCAACTTCCAGCGCGTTCACCAAGGTATGGTTGGGCCAATCGGCCCATCCGGCGACTGGAGCTGGGGTGCCGAGGCTGAGTTCTCCCGCTCGGAAAGCGACGGCACCATTCGCTACGGCGACCATGACTTTGCCCGGAGTAACGGACGCCTCCAATTCGTCGGCCCCAATTCACAAACAGACATCTTTGCCGGCTACCAATCGAAATTCTTTGGCTGGCCCGAACTCTATGCCGCTCCCTTTGGTTCCAACGAGACGGAAAATCTGAAAACCCGCCTGTTTATGTTAAATCACCAACAGAGCTATGCAGACGACAGTCACTGGGAAGCCACCGCCTATACCCGCCGTCATTCCGACCATTACGTTTTTAACCGATTTGCGCCCAACAAGGCCTTTGTCCACGAGACCAATGCTCACGCCATTTCCCTCTCCGGACGGCACCGCTTCGACCAGGCATTCGCCCTAAACTACGCTTCGCAACTGACCGCCGACGAGATCGAATCCACCACACTGGAAAATTCCTTCACCTCCCGGACTTACTACAAACTGACCCTGTTGCCAGAATACACCTTTCTGCTGAACGAGACAGAACAGATTATTTTTCAAGCGGGTGCCACTTTCGACGATACCAACCGCGACCACTCCAAAATCTCCCCGCTCTTTGATTTGGTCTGGTTCCGCCAGAGCGCAGCAAGTAAAAGCGAAAAAATCTACCTGGCCTACACCCAAACCAGCCAAGTCGTCGGCTACACGGCTATCGGCGGACCCGAAGTCGGTTTATTTGCCAGCAATCCGGATCTTGGCCGCGAAATCAGCCAAAACCTCGAACTGGGGGCTAAACTAACCCGCCCGGATTGGAGCCTGGAGGCTGCATTATTCTACCGCTGGGATGACGATCTGGCTGATTGGACTTTCAGTTCGGCAAACACCAACGCCCGCAGTGCTAGCAATGTAGACATCGAAACACTCGGCTTCGAAATCATCGGCACCCGCCGCTGGCACCAGATTGAAGCCATCGCCAGCTACACTTACCTGAAAAAAGACGAGGACTACGGCGATGCTGCCATCGATGCCAGCTTCTACGCCCTCAACTACGCCAAGCACCGAATCACGCTGGGGGCCATCTGGCGGCCCAATGAAATCATCGAGCTCCGGATCGACAATGAATGGCGTAACAACGAAGACAACGAACTCCGCGAAGGTAGTAACTCGGCTTTCTTCACTAATCTTGGCCTGAGTGTTTATCCCAAACAGGCAGCCGGGCTCGAAATATTCTTCGCCATTGATAATGCCTGGAAGGACGACTTCCAAAACGTCCCCGGCACCCCCGGCCGCGGCGATCAATACTCAGCAGGGTTCACCTACCGCTGGTAAAATGTGGCGTGCTCGCTCGCGAGCGCCCGGATTTGGTGAACGGTTTAACTAGCTCACCAAAGTGTTCGAACAGCAGAGCCGACAAGATAGCTCCAAGATAGCTATTGCCCGTTTTCCCGCCGCTCAAGTTCTGCAAGCTCTTGCTGCGCCTTGGCGATCCGTTCCTGCGCTTCCTGAATACGCCGTGCCCGCTCCTGCGACTCTTCGTAAGCCTTCTTCTTTTCGGCTAAAGCGGTCTCGACCCGTGCCGCCTCGCGTTCGGCCGCCCGCACGTCGTCCGCCGTTGCCCGCCGGGCAATCTCGTCACGCACCCGCTGCTCCTCCAAAGATTTGATTTCCTGCTCCAGCTTTTCCTGCTGCCGGACTTCCTGCTCATATTCATATTGACGCTGTGCCTCCGCCGCCGCCAGGGCCTCTTGGCGCTTGTCGATCTCATTGCCCGCCAGACCACCCAAGGCACCGCCGATTGCAGCCCCGGCCAAAATGTTAATATCAGCACCGTCACCCATTTGAGAGCCGGCAACCCCGCCCAGAATGGCGCCTGTTATCATGCCAATATCACGGCCCCGATTCGGGTTGTTTTCACAGCCCGTCGATAGCAGGAGAGCGAAAAGCAGTAGAGACGTAGTTAGAATTTTTAGCATATACTGATGAATAAGTGCCCTTGCAGAAATTGCAATACACAGGATACTATCACACCGAACCCTCTTTCAGTCCAGAGCAAATCATGAGTTTAAGAAATCCAGAACGCGGTCTTTTTTCGGTCAAAGGCCTTATTTTCACCCTCGGTCTCCTTGCTTCCTTCATTTTCGTCGCTGCAATCTACGCTATCTTGATCCGCCCAGGTGCCAATCAGGCCGCACTCGCCAGCAGCTACGGAGTCGATGCTGGCACTGCATGGTCCAATTTCTACATAGTCCTGAAAGACTATGAGCAACAGATCTGCTTTTCCCTCTTCCTCTGGGGCACCATGATCCTTGTCTACAAATTTATCTTGCTCAAGCAGGAGGTGAGTACACTCGGACGTTTCGCACCCGAAAGTGAAGGACTTCAAAATGCCCCCGAAGTCGACCTCCTCCAGGGTGCCCGCAGTATCTCCCGCGAAAGAGCCCGAGCACTCTCCAAAGAAGTTGAGCTCAAAAGCCAAAGCCCTGAGCTCCGCGATAAAATCCTTCCCTATGTCATGGCCCGCGGGCTCGAGCGCTACCATATCACCGGGAGCGTGCCCGAAGCCACTGAAACCATTATGGGCCGACTCGAAGTCGCCTCGGAACAGCAGGAAAGCGAACTTTCCATGCTCCGCTATCTCGTCTGGGCTATTCCGTCGATCGGATTCATCGGGACCGTACGCGGTATCGGTGTCGCCCTCCAGCGCGCCGACGAGGCCATCCAGGGCGACATCGCCGGCGTCACCAGCGCACTCGGCGTAGCCTTCAACTCCACCTTCGTCGCCCTCTTTATCAGCATTGTTCTCATGCTCCTGATTCACCTCCTGCAAAGCGGGCAAGAGGGCCTTATCCTGCGCCTCCAAACCTTCTGCCGCGAACAACTCATCGACAAACTCTTCGATCAATCCGACCCAGAGGAAACCAGACAAAAACCAGCAGAGCCGGTCCACACCCCACCCCCTCAACCAACAGAAACACCAGCAGCAAGCTAACCGCCCGACACCCGCCCCGACTCGCTTCGCTCAGCATCTCGTATCCCGTATCCCGTATCTCGTATC
>REBV01000092.1 GCA_007692545.1 Puniceicoccaceae bacterium | reverse complement strand
CGCCCCCACTCCAATACTCCACCACTCCAATACTCCACTACTCCACCACTCCACCGATTTGAATCATCTTTTCTATTAACCAGGGAGTAATGACTCCCACAATCAAAGATACATATGCCTGCTAAAGTCTACACAGATAAAGACGCCGACCTGAGAGTCATCAAAAAGAAAACCCTGGCCATCATCGGTTACGGTTCTCAAGGCCATGCCCACGCGCAGAACCTTAAGGACAGTGGTCTGAATGTGATCATCGGCCTCTACAAAAAGAGCAAGTCCGCAGCAGTGGCCCGCCAACAGGGCTTCGAAGTGTTTGAGACCGGTGAAGCGGTCAAGCGCGCCGACGTCATCATGATCGCCGTGCCCGACATGAAGCAGGCAGAAGTTTACGAAAACGACATCCTCCCCAACCTCGAAAAAGGCAAGACCCTGGCTTTCACGCACGGTCTGGCCGTCCACTTCGGCCTGATCCAGGCCCCCGAGGGGATCGATGTCATTATGATCGCACCCAAGGGCCCCGGCCACGTGGTTCGCAGCCAGTATGTCGAAGGCAAGGGCGTCCCGGCACTGATTGCCATCCATGAGGGCGCTTCCAAGGATGCCAAAAAAATTGCTTTGGCTTGGGCCAAGGGTGTCGGTGGCACACGCGCCGGTGTGATCCAAACCACCTTCAAAGAAGAGTGTGAGACCGACCTCTTTGGCGAGCAAGCCGTGCTCTGCGGCGGTGCTTCGGCGCTCGTCATGGCTGGCTTTGAGACTTTGGTCGAGGCTGGCTACCAGCCGGAGATGGCTTACTTCGAGTGCTTGCACGAGTTGAAGCTGATCGTCGACCTGATGGTTGAGTCCGGTATTTCCGGTATGCGCTTCTCCATCTCCGAGACCGCTGAATGGGGCGACTATATTTCCGGCCCACGCGTGATCAACGCGCAGTCCAAAAAGGCGATGAAGTCGATCCTGAAAGAGATCCAGTCCGGCAAGTTCACCAAAAACTGGGTCAAAGAATACAAGGACGGCCTGCCGAATTACAAGCAGTTCATCAAAGATGGCCAAAGCCACCCGATCGAAAAGACCGGCCAGCGCCTGCGTTCGCTCATGCCCTGGGTCAAGAAACGCAACATCAAGGGCTCACAAGCGTCTTACAACTAGGCTGACTGCCCGCTATAGTCCGCAGCCAATACATAATCAAACTCGGGCCTCAAACCGCATAATCGCGGGATAAACCCGCTCGCTACGATCATTTTTGTAGCGACTGGCTTCATGCCAGGATCGAGCCGGATCGAGTTGTCAGGCCCTCGGATCGCGGGATAAACCCGCTCGCTACGATCATTTTTGTAGCGACTGGCTTCATGCTATGGTATTATGCAATGGCTTTTTGTTTTTGCTGGCCTCAGTCTGTCGAGCGCAGATCAGGGCCGCCAGAAACATACCAGCACTCACAAAACTGCGGCTAAAGCACGCAGCTACGTAGCTGGAAGCTTGCCCTACTTTCACGAATGCCAGACACCATCCAGATCGCCACCCGCAAAAGTCCGCTTGCTCTGAGGCAAACGGAACTGGTACTGGCGCGCCTGGCCGAAGCGATTCCGGACCAATCGTTCGCAACACTCGCGCTCAGCACTCAGGTGGACGAGCGGCTCAACTGGTCGCTGGAAAAGCGCGGTGGCATCGGCCTCTTCACCAAAGAGCTGGAGACGGCCCTCTACAACGGCCAGGCCGACTTGGCCATCCACAGCGCCAAAGACATGCCCACCACCTCACCCGTGGGCCTTAGTATCGCGGGCTACCTGCCCCGTGCCCGGGTCAATGATGTACTGGTACAGCGCAGCGGGGAAACGGCACCCAGGACTATCGCCTCCAGTAGTCCGCGCCGCCGTGCCCAAGTCGGCGCACTCTATCCCGATGCGGAATGGACCACAATCCGCGGCAACGTCGGCACCCGCTTGGGGAAAATTGCCGCCGGGGAATGTGATGCCAGTCTCCTGGCCGCCGCCGGGCTGGATCGGCTCGGCATCGATGCCTTCGACGGTCTTGATTTTGTCGAGCTCCCGGTCGATCAAGTCGTCCCGGCCCCCGGTCAAGCCGCCATCGCGGTGCAATGCCGCAGCAAGGATCTAGCTGAATACGAAAATCTTTTCTGCTCCGAAACCAAGCTAGCCGTGTCGCTGGAAAAAGCCTTCCTCCGCCGCTTGGGCAGCGGTTGTCAAATCCCGGTGGGCGCCTATTACCTTGACGGCACCTTACACATCTATCACCCGCAAATCGGCTACCAGACTTTCGAAATCAAGCTCCAATCACTCGACCAAATCGAACCCGAACTCGACAGAATCATGAAGCAGTTCTCTTTCAGTCACGAGCCATCCTAAATGTAGGGATAAAAGAGCTTAATTACGATAACCGTAGCGACTGGCTTTATGCCAGGATCCACCCAGATCGCACGCCAAATTTCCAAAATCGCGGGATAAACCTCGCAACCATATCGCGGGATAAACCTGCTCGCTACAATAAATATCCCGTATACTTGTCCCACCACGCTACGTCCCGTATCTCGTATCCCGTATCCCGTATCTCGTATCTCGTATCCCGTATCCCGTATCCCGCCACCCGTATCCCGTATCCCGTATCTCGTATCCCGT
>REBV01000006.1 GCA_007692545.1 Puniceicoccaceae bacterium | reverse complement strand
GTCGGCATAGTCTGCTTCAGTGATGGCTCGGGCTGCGAGGGCGAGGGTGCGCTCTACGGTGGCGACTTCTGTAGCGACAAATTGAAGACCGTTTAACCCCAGAAACGTATAGGCCGCAAGAAAGCCGGTTCTTTTGTTGCCATCGACGAAGGGATGTTTTCCGACGATGCTTTCAGTGTAGCTGGCAGCCAGGCAACAAAGGTCCGGTGCTGGCTCATCGTAGCAAAAACGGTTGCGGGGACGATCCAAGGCGGCATCGACCAAATGCTCATCCCGTAGGCCGCCAGCACCACCAAAACGCTGCAGCAGTGCCGCATGCATGCTGAGGAGGGTACCTTTTGTGATCCAGATCGGTTCGTTCATTTTGCGAGTTCCCGCAGGGCATTGCGATATCGGTCCATTCCTTCTTCGGCTATCTTCATCGCTTCCTGAAACCCCGGGGTCTCAGGTGTGATGCGCATGGCGCCATCGGTGTCGCTTGTGAGGTAAAGCGTAGCGCCTTCCTCGACCTTTAGCTCATGCAGTGCCTCTTTTGACAGCACGATGCCCAGCGAATTTCCAATCTTGCGAACTTTGGTTTCAATTGCCATGGGTATAACATCCGTTATAACATTGAGGTTGTCAAGTTTGCAGGGAAATTCCAAAAAGGCCTAATTTTAAGGCTATTAGCTGACTTCGTCAGCGATACATGCGGAACGCATGATTTCAAGATGGAGGCGTGCGTTTTGCATTAGTTTTTATTCGTTAGTATTGTTTGGAATGTGTGAAAATTATATTTCGGATCCTTAAGTCTTTGTTGCAAAGATGCTTGCGGTTTTATCTCTGGGCTTGGCATGTGCGATGCTATTTAAGTTTTGTCCTAAAACCTAAATCAAAAATCCCAATGAATAAAAAAACCAAATACCTAACCGGGCTATCCACAGCAGTTTTGCTGGCTTCGCCTTTTTCACTCCTTGCTGAAAACGCCACGCAACCATCGCGTGATCAGCAGCAGGTGCGCGAATCATCCAGCGCGAATCAGCAGAACCGCAGTCAGGATCAGAGCCAGAGCTCCCGCCAAGTTCAAGCGCGAGGCCAAAACGCAGACACCCAGACGAGGAGTGTCGATGCGCGGCGGGCAGAGTCCGCGCCCGCCCACGCAATCAACCCAATTGGCATGGATGTCGAAAATCGTAACGGCGACGATGTCGGATCCGTCGATGAGGTTTTCATCGACATGAAAAGTGGTGAAGTAACGGCAGTGGTCGTTTCCAGTGGAGGCTTTCTTGGAATGGGCGCGCACCGAAGCCTCGTCGCAAGCCAGGACCTTCAATACCGCACGGAATCGGATGTCCTGCTCACTAGTGTAACAAAAGATCAATTGCGCCAGATGCCCCGGTTTCGCCACGGTGACGTGGCAGGCTTGGACAACGTCCGGCCATTGAGGACCGACGTAAATCGTGAGCGTGACAACCGCAGCGCTGCGGACACCCGCGCTGATGAGCGCCGTAGCTCCGCTGCGAACCGATCAGACGAACGCCGTGATAGCGGCAGCGACGCTCGCCGCGACGCTTCGGGACGCATTCATTATGCAGTGTCTGATCTCACAGGAATGTCCGTGGAGAATGCTGAAGGCGACAAGATCGGTGACGTTGAAAAGGTTTACATTGACCTGGAAAACGGGAGGGTTGTGGGCGTTGTGCTCTCAACCGGTGGATTCCTCGGCATGGGCTCGTCCTCTCACGTGCTGGCCTTGAACGAAATCCAGTACGATGCGGCGAACGACAAGCTCCGTGTCAATATGGATCGTGACCGCCTGAAAAGTGCACCTACTTATGATGAAGACGATCACGCATGGGTTCTGCTCGTGCACAATCGCTCGTCAGAATACGGGGAATCAGGTCGCACCACCAGCCGCGATAATGTCCGTACAGACGCTCGCCGTGAGCAGCGTGCAAACCACCAGACAACCGTATTTGACCAAGGCAACTCCTCCGAAGAAATCGAGAAGACTGCCCGGATCCGCCGGGCCATCAGGGATAACGATACGCTCTCAGCACGGGCACGGAATGTGACCATCATCACGCAAGGCAACAAGGTCTTGGTTCGCGGTGAAGTCGATTCCTCTGCTGAAAAGTCCAAGATTGAAGAAATCGCCCGCAACGAAGCCGGTCGTACAAACCTCACCAGCGAATTGACCGTTCGTCAGCGCTGAAACCTGAAAAGAAATCACCTAACAACCATAAACCACAGACCAAAATATTATGTCAGACAAATCAGTATACGCTATTGCGAAAACCCACACCCAAACGAACCGGATCGTGGAAGACCTGAAGACCGCCGGATTTGCGAGCAATCGCATCTCAGTGCTGTTTCCAGACAAGTCCACGACGAAGGACTTCGCTCATGAAAAAAGCACTAAGGCACCCGAAGGCGCCGTGACCGGCGGTGTTTCCGGTGGTGTGCTTGGCGGCGCCTTGGGCTGGATTGCAGGGATCGGTGCGCTCGCCATTCCAGGTGTCGGTCCCTTTATCGCCGCAGGTCCTTTGGCCGCTGCCATTGGGGGTGCCGCCGCCGGTGCCGCCGTTGGGAGCATCGCCGGTGCGCTCGTCGGTATGGGCATCCCGGAAATCGAAGCCAAGCGCTACGAAGGCAAAGTCAAGGAA
>REBV01000210.1 GCA_007692545.1 Puniceicoccaceae bacterium | reverse complement strand
ATGGTTTTAACCTATACTCCTATGTCCGCAACAACCCGATCAATCGGATCGATCCCCTTGGTCTTGAGGGATTGACTGTTGAAATTGGCGAAATCGAAGGTGCAGGAGATGCCTTGGAACGGATCGGTAGGCAAATTGAAGCGGGTGACCGTATGGGTAGCGAACTTGCCAATCGCCACCAAAGACCGGGTTTTCTTCGCCGTTCTTGGGACTCATGTAAACGAAACGCACGAAGCTTAAAGTCGATTTTAAAAGGTTTTGGTTCGAATCTTCGGCCCAAGCCGCCATCTCCCGCCGATGAACTTCTCGGTGAACGAGGTCAAGAGGCCACACGCGGAATTATTGAACTTAGCAATCGAGGGCTTGCTGAAAGGCAAAGATACCTAGCAAACCCCGACTGCCCTGATGCACGCAGGGCTTATGATGAAGCCACTCGAAATCGATAATCATGACAACTAAAAATATCCTGTTCTTCATTTCTGGTATGATTTTTGCCAGCATCCTTTTAATTGCTGTCAAATCCCTAAGAGAACCTACAAAGTCGCATTACCTAAATTCTGTTCTTTCAGGACTGAGAGAAGAGCATCCAAATGCGAGTTTTGAATGGGTTGAAAGTGAAGAAATTTCAGCCGTATTGATTTCAACCCAAACGGGTAATCAATTGGCTGTAACGCTTACGAATCTTGCAAAACCCGTATTTTTATTCAACGCCTCGGAAGACATGCTATCTATAAAAACTTCCGATGATAAAATTCTGACACTTTCGTTTGATCGTAAAAATGGAACCGTCCACACCTTAGGAATTAAAAAGATTGAAGGAGGATCTGAAATTACTTTTTTGGATAGAAACTTGAGAGGGTTTTTTGAGGAAAAATTTGAGTTTTCAACTGTCGGAATCAGAAGGTTTTTTTCCTCAAATCAGGAATGGGTTGAAGTGGATTAGCGATGTCCTCCTACGCAGAGACTACGATAATTATATCGTTGGCAATATCGTTGATCGGTTTATTCCTTATTGTTGATTCTGTAATAGAACGTAAGATTTTCAATTTCTTCGGGGGCCTGTTCCTTTCATTGGCGTGTCCAATATTTATTTATTTCCTCTACTCTGTCGGCTACCACGAGTATAGTTTTATTTTAAAATGGTTTTTCAATTGAAGCTTTCTTCATGTTCATAAGTTCGTCATCATTCTTTCATGCCGCGTGGCACTGTCCCGGTAACCTCTTGAATTCGGAAATGGATGCAACCTCATGAGAAAAGCAGCAAGAAAACTGTCTTGCATGAACCTTTCAAGTCCGGAATATTTCCTCCCGTCGCCCGTTTGCACACAACCAGTCTCAACCTGACACAACTCAAGTGCCTTAATTTTGCCTTAACCGTCAATTTCGATAAATCTCTAATCCATTGATTAAAAGGACTTAAGAAAACCCTGTCCGCGTCCCTCTCTCTCCGCCAGGCTTCGTCGACAACTTGTTGGCGCAACGAAGCCCCAAGCCGGCTTGTGCGGGCGTATCCGCTTGCCGGAGGAGCCCCAACTCCACGCCTCCCCTTCGAACTACGCCCGGGCAAGCCATGCTCCGCCTAAAGATCGGGTGTGCTTTGTTTGCGGCGGTATTCGGTGGGGGTGAGGCCGGTTTCTTCCCGGAAAACCTGGGTCAGGTAGCGGACATTGGCGTCGACGCTGATCGTTGAACATTGAAAATCTGTCAAAATATAAGTGTGCGATTATCCGAGGCAGGTCAGATTTGCGCTCAGGTCGAAGCGTCCGCGAGCGGACACACCACGGGAGTCGAGTTATTTACTCGATGTTTTGCACCTGTTCGCGGATGCGTTCGAGGGTATTTTTCGCTTCGATGACGTGGCGGGTGATTTCGATGTCGTTGGACTTGCTGCCGGTGGTATTGAGCTCGCGGTGAATTTCCTGGCAGAGGAAGTCCATCTTGCGCCCGGTCGGTTCGGCGGCGTCGAGAAATTGGATGAATTGCTCGAAGTGGCTGGCCAGGCGGGTGGTCTCCTCGCTGATATCGGAGCGGTCGGCGAAGAGGGCGATCTCTTTGAGCACCCGCTCATCGCCGGGGTCGAGCTCCAGATTGAGTTGCTTGAGTCGCTCCAGCAGGGCATCGCGATAGCGCTGGGTGCTGCCTTGGGCGCTGGTTTCGATCTTTTGGCGGAGTTGCTCCAACTGCTCAATGCGGGCCTTGAGGTCTTCTGCCAGGGCGGCACCTTCGCTCAGGCGCATCGAGTCGATGTCGGCCAGGGCGGCTTGTAGGGCTTTCTTGAGCGGGGCTTCCAGGGTTTTCCACTCGGGCAGGCCACTGCTGTCTTTGAGCGAGCGGGCGAGGTCGAGCAGGAAGCGGCTGTCGGGCTGAAAGTCGATCCCCTCGGCCTCGGCGAAGGTCCGCAGCTGGCTGATGCTTTGCTGCATGGCAGCGGTATTTAGCTGGAGGGCATCACTTTGCCCCTGCGCCGATTCAACTTTGACCTGTATTTGGACGCGCCCGCGCTGAAAGGCCGCCCCGAGCCATTCGTTAAAGCGGGCTTCGTAGCCGCCCCATTCGCGGGGGGCGTTGATCTGCACGTCGAGCGTCTTGCGGTTGACCGAATTGATCTCGATCAGGATGCGGAGCGCACCCTCCAATGCCTCGGCAGAGCCGCGGCCAAAACCTGTCATACTGCGCATAGTTTGATTAAGCTTCTTCAAAGCGGCGGTCGAAGAGCTCGCTCAGCTCACTGAGCATGCGTTCGCCATCGTTGGTGGCACCGTCGGCACGGAAAACGAGTTTTGAGCCTTTCCCTGCGGCCAGCATCATCAGGCCCATGATGCTCTTGCCATTGACCTGCTCGCCGTCTTTTTCCACCCAAACCTCACCGGCGTAGGTGTTGGCGATGCGTACGATCATGGCTGCGGGACGGGCGTGGATGCCCATCTTGTTTTGTACAAGGAGTTCCTTTTTCAAGGTTTCGTTGCTGTCACTGGTTTCTGGTGTACTCATCATGTATAAATGCCGCTAAAAAAGGCTTACGGTCGGTTTAAGCAAGATATAAACCAATCCCGTCGAAAACGGCACGCCTTTTGCACGAACAATAAATGACTTGTCGGAAAATGTCCGTCAAGGGTTAAGAATATTCGGGAATGAGGTCACTCTGGTGCTGCCAGAGGTCGGCATAGTGCCCGCCGGCCTGGAGCAGATCTTCGTGTGTGCCGGCCTCGATGATGCGGCCTTGCTCCATCACGACGATTTTATCGGCCCGGCGCACGGTGGAGAGGCGGTGGGCGATGACGAGGACGGTGCGCTCCTCGACCAGCCGGTCGAGCGCCTCCTGGATTTTGCGCTCGGTGATGGTGTCGACGCTGGCCGTGGCCTCATCGAGTATCACAAAGGGCGGGTTTTTCAGCAGCACGCGGGCGATGGTCAGGCGCTGTTTTTCGCCCTGGCTGAGGCGGATGCCTTTTTCGCCGATATTGGTGTCGAGTTGCTCGGGGAGGGCTTGCACGAATTCGAGTGCGCATGCTTGTTCGAGGGCATGGAGGATCTCCTTTTCGCTGGCGTCACCCTTGGCCAGCAGCAGATTATCCCGCACGGTGCCTTCGAAAAGGAAGGGGTCTTGGGCGACATGGCCGACCTTATCGTGCAGCTCCGCCAGACTCAGCTCACTGATATCGACTCCGGAGAGGCGCACGCAACCGGTGCTCACATCATAGGTGCGCATGGCCAGATTGGCCACGGTGGACTTGCCCGCGCCGGTGTGGCCGACGAGGGCAGTCACTTGATTGGCCTCGAGGGTCAGGTCAAACTGGTCGATCACGGCCGGTCGGCCGGGGTATTCGAAGCGGGCCCCCTCAAAGCGCACTTCGATCGGGCCTGCGGGCAGCGGCTTCGGGTGGGTCGGTTCAGCCACTTCGATTTGGGCGTCGAGGATCTCAAAGACCCGCTCTCCGGAGGCGCGACCGGCAGCGATCAGGTGGTTCAGCCCGTGGAGTTGAGAGATCGGCTGGTACAGCATGTTGGCCAGCAGGAAGAAGGCGATCAGCTTGCCCATGGTGAAATCGGCGGTGTTTTGCAGCACCAGGTAGCCGCCCACCCCGACGATGCTGAGGAAGCCCAGCTTGGTCACCAGCGAGGTGGCCGGGCTGTAGATGGACCAGCGAAACATGGCCTGCAGGGTCTTGCCCCGCAGGTCTTCGGCTTTTTCCTCAAAACGAGCGGACTCCCGGTCTTGCAGGCCGAAGGTCTGAATCAGCCGGTTCCCCTGGATGTCTTCGACCAGCAGGCTGTTTAGGTCGCCCGCGCTTTCGCGCACCCGTTTCCAGACTTTGCGTGAACGCTTGGAGTAAAGAATCCCGACAATCAGCAATAGGGGCACCGGCAGGAAGACGAACCAGGCCAGGAAGGGCTGCATATGGAACAAAACTGCGGTGATGCCGACGATCCGGAGAATGGCACTTGTGCCCTGCTCGGTGCCATCCAGCAGGGCGCGCTCCACCGCCGCCACGTCTTCGATCACCCGGGAGGAGATCTCGCCGCTTTTGCGCTGGTCGTAGAAGGAGACGGGCAAGCGCAGTAATTTACTGTGCAGGTCGCGGCGCATTTCCAGCAGGACGCGCTGCTCCAGGGTGTTGTTGACGCGGATGCGCAGGCTATTGAAGACCTCGCTACCGATATAGAGCAGGGCGATCAGCCCGACGCCCCATAGCAGGCCGTCCAGTGCATTGCTCTGCTCCAGGCCGTCGAAGATCCGCTGAATAGCGACTGGCACCGCGATTTCCAGGGCGGCCATGCTGGCGGCCAGGCCGATGGTCAGCCAAAATAAGCCCTTGTAGCGGAACAAATAGGCCGAGACCCGCAGGATGGTGTTTTTTTTCTTCTGATTGCTCACGAGTCTTCAAGTTTGAGGGAGCGCCACGCAAGTGGGGAAGGGGGCGCTTGGCAAATCGAATTATCAATTAAAGGTGGACAGTCCAGGGCATCGTCTTCTTCTATTCCAGTTTAACTCCGATCCCAACCTTATTTATTCATCCATCAATTATGTCTGTTCGACTCTATGTAGGTAATCTCTCTTTCGACGCCACCGCTGACGATCTTCGCGAGATTTTCGGCCAGATCGGTACGGTCGAAGATGCGCTGATCGTCACCCGTCCCGGCGGTGGCCGCCCCCGTGGTTTCGGTTTCGTCACGCTGGCCGATGAGGCCGCCGGCGAAGAAGCTATCCGCCAACTCGATGGCCAGGAAGTGGCCGGTCGCCAGTTGGTGGTCAACGTGGCCAAAGAGCGCGAAGATAACCCGGACGGCTCGGACGACTCGGAGTAGGTCCCGTTGAAAGTTCGATTGTACTAAAGTGGCGCGGTGCTTTAGCCCGCGTGTTTAATAGGGGGCAGTCAGAACTCTGTTTTCTGGGTCGTTATAATTACTCTCGAAACACACTCATGACTTTACTTTTTAGCGCAAGTGAATCAATATAACCTCATGAAGACAGTTGCACAGAAAATCGCACACGAAGCGCTAGCTCTTAGCGAAGAAGAGCGTATTCAAATATTTGTTCAACTCGCCACCAGTCTGCCAGCGCAAAAAACGATGATCGCAGAGAGCACCCGACGCGCAGAGGAAATGAGGGCCGGCACCGTGATTTCGATGACAGAGATCGAGCTTCAAGACAAAATGAACCGACTCAGAGGGACGCTTCGCAGGCAAGCCTAGGATGGCTGTGAAAATAGAATATCACCCCTTGTTTTGGGAAGATGTCGAATCGCACACCCTATATCTAGAAACTAAAGCCAAGCTTGGTGAGGAATTTCTCGACAAAGTTGACGCCGCAATTGCTTCGGCAAAGTCAATGCCCCGGGTTCACTCTTTGCTCTATGGAAATACTAGGAGCATCATCCTTGAAAGGTTTAGTAAACACTCGCTTCAAAAGGGAGTAGTTAAAGATCCTTCACCGGCTTGGGCAGGGGGAGGGCCATGATGAGCGGGATGATCACAACGACGGCGCCGAACAGGTAGGCGCTCTGTGAGCCGTAGATGAAGTAAACGAAGGCCGCGAGCAGCGGGCCGATCGCCCGTGCCAGTGAGCCAGCTGAGCGAAAAACACCCAAATTGGCACCTTGGTCGGCGTCGTTTGAGTAGAGCGAAACCAGCGCACTCAGGGTGGGGGAGGTCAGGCCGATGGAAAAAGCCATCAGAGCCAGGGCACCAAAGAATAGGCCCAGCTGGGTGGCCATCGCCAGCGTAACAAAGGCCGCCACACCACAGGCCAAACCCGCCAGCGCGAGGCGTTTCTCGCCGACAGGTGTGGCCAGGCGCCGGACGATGCCGCCCTGCACCAGAATGAGAATGAACCCGATGAAGACGAACATTCCGCCGTTTTGCGCGGGAGAAAAGGCGAAGCGCTCGACGGCCAGAAAGGTTAGTGTGAACTCCATCCCGCTGAAAGCCAGCATGTAGATCAGATAGACGTAATTGGTGCGCCGGGTGGCCCACTCCGGGCACTGGAAGAGGCGAAAGATAGGTATGCCTTTGCGAGCCGTGGCCGGATCACTGCGCTTGGCCTCGGGGAGTGTTTCTTCAAAACGGCGGTAGACCCAGACCAGGTTGATCAGGGCCAGCAGCAGGCTGACCAGTGCCGGCACAGAAAAGGGGTTGATGCCGTAGGCTTTGAGTGCGGGGAACAGCGCCGTCAGGTCGATCATGGCAAAGAGCCCCCCGATGGCCGGGCCCACGATGAAGCCCAGGCCGAAGGCGATCCCGATAATAGCCAAGCCACCCGAGCGTTTTTCCCGGGTGGTGGTATCGGCCACCGCCGCCGTGGCTACCGAAAGATTGCCCCCCATCATGCCGCCCACGATACGGGCCAAAACCAGGACCCAGAAAGACGCGGCAAAGAACCAGGCCAGATAACTCAGCGCCATGCCCGTGATGGTGATCAAGAGTACCCGCCGGCGCCCGACCCGGTCCGAATAGGCGCCCCAGAGTGGGGCAAAGATAAATTGCAGGATCGAGTAGAGCGAACCGAGGAAGCCACCGAAGAGCACCGCCGTCATAAAGCGCGGATTCTCCGCGCCGCTGGCCTCGGCCCAATTGGCCAGGGGGGCGATGAGCTGCCCGAGCAGGCTGTCGCTGCCCCCGCCGCAGGGCAAATAATAGTCCAGCATAGCCGGGAAAAGCGGGAAAATAATCGAAAAGCCGACCAGATCCAGGAAGATGGTCAAAAAGATCACCCCCAGGCGACTGCGGTTTCTTTTAATGGCTCCAGGTGAGATGGTTTCGGACATGAGTGAGGGTGTCGGATGTAAGCAGCGTAGCAGGGTTGGCTCTGCCGCCCTGTTTCAGTTGGACCGTTGTTTTTGGTAACGCGGGGGCGGGCGGCTGAGCCAACCCGCCTACGCCTGATGCCCGAACTTTTTGGAAAGTGCGGCGTGCACGTTGGCCGGGATGAGTCGGCGCTCGCGGTCGGTGAATTTAAAGACCTGCTTCACCAGATTGGAGCTGGTGAAGAAATACTGCTCATTGGGCACCAGGAAGATGGTCTCAATCGAATCGTCGAGGTGCCGGTTCATTTGGGCCATCTGAAACTCGTGCTCGAAGTCGGAGACGGCCCGCAGGCCGCGGATCAGGGCCACGGCTTTGGTCTGCTTGGCCAGGTCGACGATCAGCCCGTCGAAGGCCATGACTTTAATGTTTGGCCGGTCGCGCAGATTATCCGCGATCAAATCGACCCGCTCCTGGGCGGTGAAGAGGGGCTCTTTGGCCGCATTGCGCGCCACAGCAACAATGACTTTGTCAAAAATATGGCGGGCCCGATTGATGACGTCGAGGTGGCCGTTGGTAATGGGGTCGAAAGACCCCGGATAAATGCCGATTTTCATATAGCCGAGAGATAGAGGTTAAGTCTTGAGTAAAGTCCAACCTAATAAGAAGATCAAAACAGTCTGCGAAAGTCGTTTAAAAAAATCAAACAAAGTACTTGCACAGCAAAGTCGAAACGCTACTTTCGCCGTCTTTCTCTAATTCCAGTGATCCATTTTTAATGCCTACAATCAACCAACTCGTCCGCAATCCACGCGTCGTCCAAAAGGAAAAATCCAAGTCACGTGCTCTGAATAAGAACCCGTTCCGCCGTGGTGTGTGCGTCCAAGTCATGACTCGGACGCCCAAAAAGCCGAATTCCGCTATCCGCAAGGTGGCCAAGGTTCGCCTGACCAATGGGATCGAAGTGATTGCCTACATCCCTGACGAAGGGCACAACTTGCAAGAGCACAGTATCGTGCTCGTTCGTGGCGGTCGTGTAAAGGACCTTCCCGGTGTGCGTTACCACATTGTCCGTGGCACCCTTGACTGTGTCGGCGTTGAAAAACGTCGCCGGAGCCGCTCCAAGTATGGCGTTAAGCGCCCCAAGGCAGCTGCTTAAGTTAGTGCTTAAATCTGATTTCTTAATTCTTCTTTCCTAATTCCTATTTCCCTCCCGCTATGTCACGTCGCCGCCAAGCCGTCAAACGTCCCCTCATCCCGGACCCCCGCTATAACAGCACATTGGTCACCAATCTGGTCAACATGATCATGGAGCGCGGTAAGCGCACGGTCGCCCAGCGCATCGTTTACACCGCTTTCCAGCGTGTCAGTGAAAAGCTCGGCAAGGGGGATCCGGTCGATTTGGTCATGGGTGCACTGGAAAATGCGCGCCCCAAGCTGGAAGTGAAGAGCCGCCGCGTCGGTGGTGCCACCTATCAAGTACCGGTTGAAATCTCTTTTGAACGTCAGCAAAGCCTCGCTTTCCGCTGGATGGTGAAGGCCGCGCAAAATCGTAAAGGCGTCCCGATGGACGAGGCATTGGCCGACGAAATTGTCGATGCTTACAACAACACCGGTGGGGTCGTCAAAAAGAAGGAAGAAACCCACCGCATGGCCCAGGCCAACCGCGCCTTTGCGCACCTGCGTTGGTAGTTTGTTTGTCCCCGCGCGGTGGTCCACCCGCTCAAAATTGAGCGCCCCGGGCACACCTCGCACCCCCGTTCTTTTCCAGTCGTATCTCTTTCAATGTCCGCTACCACTACAGCGTCTGCTAATTCACCGAAGCGTAAGTTCCCCCTGGAGCATACGCGCAATATCGGCATAGCTGCGCATATCGACGCGGGAAAGACGACGACGACTGAAAGAATCCTCTTCTACGCAGGGGTCGTCCATAAGATGGGCGAAGTGCACGAAGGCAGCGCCGTGACTGACTGGATGGAGCAGGAGCGCGAGCGTGGCATCACTATCACCTCCGCTGCCATCTCCTGCAACTGGACGAATCAAAGCGGCCCCTTTGCCGGGATCTGTAACCAGATCAACCTGATCGACACCCCCGGGCATGTTGATTTCACGGCGGAAGTGGAGCGTTCCCTGCGCGTTCTCGACGGTACAATAGGCGTCTTTTGTGCCGTGGCCGGAGTCCAGCCCCAGTCAGAGACCGTCTGGCGGCAGATGACGAAGTATCACGTGCCCCGCATCGCCTTTGTCAATAAAATGGACCGGGTGGGGGCTGATTATTTTGCCGCAATCGAATCCATGCGCGAGCGCCTCGGTGCCAATGCGCACCCCATCTTTCTGCCGATCGGGTCGGAAGAAGACTTTATCGGGCTGATCGATCTTGTCGCCATGGAGGCACGTGTCTACGATGCAGCCGATGCCAGTGGCATGAGCTACGAAACGGTCGGGATCCCGGCCGAATACCTCGATCAAGCCCAGGAATATCGGGAGAAATTAATCGAGGCCCTGGCGGATGTTGACGACGACCTGGCCGATAAATACTTGGAGGGCGAGGCACTGGAGGCCAACGACATTCGCGCAGCCATACGTAAGACCACCATCTCGCTGGAGTTTTGCCCGGTGATACCGGGGAGTGCCTTTAAGAATAAGGGCGTGCAAGCCGTCCTCGAGTGCGTCGTCAACTACTTGCCCTGTCCGCTGGATCTGCCCCCGATTAAGGGAACGACCGAGCAAGGCCGCGAGATTGAAATCGCGCCTGACGATAATGCCCAATTTGCCGGGCTCGCCTTTAAGTTAATGAACGACGGCTACGTGGGTAAGCTCGTCTTCATGCGCGTTTACTCCGGTAGTTTGGCCAAGGGCACTGCGCTGTATAACCCGCGCACAGGCAAGACGGAGCGTATTTCCCGTCTGCTGATCATGAAGGCGGACTCCCGTGAAGACATCGATGTGGCTTACTCCGGGGATATTTGCGCCATCGTCGGCGCGCGCGATGTGGTGACCGGGGATACACTTTGTGCCAAGGGCTTCGACGTGCGGCTGGAGCCGCCCACCTTTCCAGAGCCGGTCATTTCCATGTCGATCGAGCCGAAGACATCCGCCGACCAGGAAAAGATGGCCGCCGGACTCCAGCGCCTGGCCGAAGAAGATCCGACCTTTGTCGTGAGTAGCGACGAGGAGACAGGGCAGACCATCATCGCCGGTATGGGCGAGCTGCATCTGGAAATTATCAAAGACCGTTTGTTCCGCGAGTTTAAGGTCGGGGCTGAAGCGGGCCGCCCTCAGATCGCCTACCGCGAGACGGTGGCCGCCGCCTCGGAGGGGGAGGGCAAATTCATCCGCCAGACCGGGGGCAGTGGTCAGTACGGCCACGCCCGTATCAAGCTGGAGCCGCTCGAACGCGGTCAAGGCGTGGAGATCGTCGATAAGACGGTCGGCGGGTCGATCCCCAAGCAGTTTATCAAGCCCACTCTGGATGGCATTCGCGAGGCAGCTAACAACGGTGCCGTCTGCGGCTATCCGGTGGTTGATTTTAAGGTCACACTCTTCGACGGCTCCTTTCACGAAGTCGACTCCTCCGAGATGTCCTTCAAGATGGCGGGTATTTTCGCCTTCCGGGATGCCATTGAGAAGGCCAGCCCGATCCTGCTGGAGCCGATGATGCACGTCGTGGTCGAGACCCCCGAAGAGTATCAGGGCGATATTATGGGTGATCTCAACCGCCGCCGGGGTCAGATTCAAAACGTCGTCGGCAAGACTGCTTTTGTGGCCATCACCGCGCTGGTACCGCTGCAAGAGATGTTTGGCTATGCCACCGTTGTCCGCTCGCTCAGTAAGGGGCGCGCCTCCTACAGCATGGAACCGGACTCCTTTGAAACCGTCCCACAAAACGTTCTCAATACCATTTTAGAGACCTCCACCCGAGGCCGTTATTAAACCACAACCCACAATAAAAATGAGCACACCACGTATCCGTATCCGCCTAAAAGGCTTTGATTATCGCGTTATCGACCAGTCCGCTGCGGACATCGTCGAGACCGCCAAGCGCTCCGGCGCCCGCGTAGCCGGGCCCGTGCCGCTTCCGACCAAGATCGAGAAGTTTACCGTCAATCGCTCGGTTCACGTAAACAAAAAGTCGATGGACCAGTTTGAAGTGCGCACCCACAAGCGCCTGATCGACATTGTCGAGCCCACCTCAGCCACCGTGGACGAGCTCAAGAAGCTCAACCTCCCCGCCGGTGTCGATATCTCGATTAACGTCTAGATCCCTCAGACCAGTCACATTCTACCAGCCCCGCCCGGTTTATCCGCGCGGGGCTTTTTGGCAGAAAACAGTATGCCCGCCAGGACGCAGCTCCACTAGATCATTGACCCGCATGTCGCCAACCTAAGACGCCTCTCCCCCCTTTTTTTACTCTTACTCTTAATCATAATCCTACTCTTAATCGCCGTTTCGATTTTTCAATCAACTTCAAAGCCTTGAGATTAGGATTAAGAGTATGAGTAAGATTACGAGACTTCGATAGAAATGTTGGTGTTGCATAAACAGCTCCAAAATCGTTTTGTGTCGTCAAGTGCGCACTCTCTTAAAGTCATTCTTGATCGTGCTAGTGGCTTTGCTGCTACTGGTCGGGCTGCTTGTGGGCACATTCGCTTTCTGGGGGCCGGCAGCTTTTCAATGGAGTGCGGCTGCGGCGCTGCGGCAGGCCGGTTTTTCTGAGGTCGAACTGTCGGTTGAATCACTCAGCCTCCGTCGGCTGAGCCTTGCAATGAACCGGCTCCAGTATCCAGGTGCCACGCTCTTGGATGCGGCTCTGGATGTGGACTATGATCTGGAAGGTCTCTTCAGTGGAGAGCTGCGGGCGATCAGGCTGATGCATCCGAGGCTGGAGATCGATCTGTCTGATGAATGGCATCGATCCGAGCCTGGGGAGCGCGGGGGAGCGCCGCTGGCCGATACCTTTCCAGCTCGATTCCCCGTCAAATACATTCATTTGCAAGATGGGGTCGTTCTTCTGCGGGGCTCGGATTGGTCGCGCAGCTTGGAGATTGGCGCTGAGCTGAGCGGCCAAGAGCGTATGGACGGGACGATTACTATCAATGATGAGGCACTCTACATCGATCTACGAGCCGATATTTTATGGTCCGAGTGGTTGGGGCGTGTTACGGCGACAGCCGAAGTGAGGAAAATGGAGGAGCTAGTTGAATTTGCCCGGGATCGTGGGTGGCTTACCTTGCCCGCAGGATTTAGCTTCAATGCACAGCCAGTCGCAGTCGAATTTGATGGTGGTCTTAGAAAACAGTCGCCCCTGGATTGGAAGCTGGTCTTGCGTAATCAGGGATTCGCCGCGTCGCTGGCAACGTCCCGGTTCACGGCGGAGCAGTTCGAGCTGGAAGCAGGGGGGACAGGTGTAGAGCCTGGCCAGTTCGAGCTTAAAATTACCGGGGGAACAGCCGCTCACGAAGGCATGAATTTTTCGTTTGGTCAGGGGACTGGCTCCGTCTACGGCACCTGGCCGGACTCGCTTGGGGCGCTCGTCGGCGTGCGTGCGGGGCGTGTTACCTGGTCGGATGGGGGTGGCCGCTTGAACGGCTTGGAGGGGAGTTTTGAAATGGCATCTTTGGTGCCCTTGGCCAGCAAAGGTTTTCAGACGCTCCGCTTCACTTCGATT
>REBV01000007.1 GCA_007692545.1 Puniceicoccaceae bacterium | reverse complement strand
CTGAACTTTTGATGCCGCGCAAAGGACTGTTGCTAGAGGCATTGGATGGCGTCGGTCCGCCATTATCGGAGAGAAAGAAGACGATGGTATTATCGCTCAGGTTCAACTCATCGAGAAGATCCAACAACTCACCAACACCACGGTCAACCACCGTTACCATCGCAGCATAGATTCGCCGTCTTTCGTCTTTGATATGATTAAACTTTGCAATCTCCTCTTCGGGTGCTTGCATCGGTGCGTGCGGTGCGTTGTAGGAGAGAAATAGAAAGAACGGATTGTCCTGTTGGCGACGGACAAAGTCCAGCGCCTCGCGGGTAAACTCTTCGGTTAGATAACGCTCGGTGCGGACCGGTTCGCGGTTGCGTACAATCCAGGTAAGGTAGCTTTCCGGTTCGTTCCGCGCCTCGCGGTAGTCGCGGATATAGAGTTCGTCGGGGAAGTAGCGGAGACCACCGCCAAGATGCCCGTAAAATTCGTCAAAGCCCCGGTTCAAAGGGTGAAAGTTGTCATGCGATCCGAGGTGCCATTTTCCGATGATCGAAGAGGTGTAGCCGACCTCGCCGAGCACATCCGCGAGAGTGCGCTCCTCCACCGGCAACCCCACGGTCGGATCCTGCGGACGCCAGGCCGGGTTACGCTCAAAACCAAAGCGCTGCTGGTACCGCCCGGTAATGAATCCGGCCCGACTCGGACCACAAACGGTGTAGGTCACGTATGCATCGGTGAAGTAGGCACCGTCCGCCGCGATTCGATCAATATTAGGCGTCGGAATTTCGGTGCCCCCTGAGTAACTAACATCATCGTAGCCCTGATCATCTGTCATGATAACGATTAAGTTGGGAGCATCCTGCCTCGGCGCGGCCGACAGGCAGCTAACCGCCGCGAGCAAGGTGCTTAGAATAATGGGGGCTTTTTTCTGCATAATATAAATAGCGTTGAAGGTTATAAAAAACTCATTTGCCAAGCCGAATGCGGTAGGCGTCCGTCGACGTTTCACGAAGGGCCTCAATGAGCTTGGTGTGTGGACGATCAACGATGGAAACGAGGCCGACACCGAAATTTTCACCGTCGAAACGCCCGGTTACAGCCTGATCTGACCAAGCGAACCAGTGTGCACCAACCATATTTGGATGACGCAGGGCGTCTCCCATGTAGGCCCGAAACAGGTCAGCCTGGTTGCGCGCGTCTTTGGCGGCCCGCAGTCCCCTGCCCCAGTGACCAAAATCACCGATGCCAAAATGGAATTCTCCAATCAGCAAGGGTCGGCTTTCGTCAGTCGCCATGGAAAATGCCGAGACATCGTAGTGGTAGAGATTTGCACTCACGACATCACAGTAGCGCGAGGCCGCACGGGTCACGATCGGATGGAAATTATTAAAGCGGCCACCGAGGTAGAGATGATTCGGGAAAAACTCCCGCATCGCATCGCGGCAGACTTGGAAATACTTCGCTGCAAAATTTTCCATAATCTCGGTCAAATCCTCACTGTAAGCATCCCTCGTGGAGGTCCCTGGCCTGATGGCGTCAAAGTTCTCAAAGTCAGTGCCCCAGGCCTCGTTCAACAGGCCAATGTTCTCATACCGCTCCCGAAGGTAGGCAATGGCGGCTTGCCGCGCTGGGCTGTTCGGTGGACCAGCGAGCGACTTTTCACTCAGTTCTATGCCACCCTTCCACTCCAATTCGTTGTGAATGAAGACACCCAACAACCAGGGACTTTCGGCATGGTCACCGGCCAGTCGATTAAGATTTTCATGAAGTGACTGACGGAATCGATCAGAATAGGGATCCGGGATCTTACCGACGTCGCCGATGCCGTCCTTAAAGGTGTGCACAATCAAAGTGTAGGGCACTTTTTCAGCAGCGCCCAGTTCCGGCGCCGACCAAGCACCAACGGTGTTCATGCCCCAGTCCAGCATCCGTCCAAGCGTTACATCGGTATGCGCTGACTCCCAATCGGATTCGCCATACTTCACCTTTAGATTGTCGATGTACGCGTTAACATCGCCCGAAAAACCCTCGGGAAAAAGCCGCTCCCGGCCTGTCACACGGGTCACACCACCGCGTGCCATGGAGTTTCCGCCGACCGACCAGAAGAGGTAACCATCCGGATCAACGAACCACCATTTGCCGTCTATCTGCTCAACGCGGAAAAAGCCGGTTGCATCAAGGCGCGGGCCTCCCGCATAACCTCCGTAAGGACTGCGCTCCGCGCCAACCGTCGCAGCCGCCGCAAAAGCGCGATCCGCTGCACCGTCTTCACGTAACTCATCTTTTGAAGTGACCTTTCCGGGCCAATCTTTTGAACGCATCTGGCCAAAAACGTCTACTAATGGAAAGTCCAGATCATCCAGAATGGAGGGGTCGGCGCTGAAATCTTCGATTCCGTGGGGACGGGGTACCTCTACCAATTGGCCAGCCCCTGCTTCACTCCAATCAATCCGCACGGTGACCCGCATAATAGCATCTGCCTGCACAAACTCCCAGTGGCGGTGGTGACCGCCCGGAAAGCCATAGAGGTTACCCAGTTCCTGCACGAATGGATGATCCCGAGGCAAGCGTGGCCGGGTCATGAATACCCGCAGCTCATAATCTTCGGCCGGCTGAACCAAAAAGCGCCCTTGGGCCCGGTTCCGCCAAGTATCCGTTAAACTACTCAGTCCCGTCACCAGCACGTCCAACTCAGCATC
>REBV01000013.1 GCA_007692545.1 Puniceicoccaceae bacterium | reverse complement strand
CAATACCAAATTAGTCTGCTCAATCAAGCGGATGAAAAAGTCCCTTTGGAAAACGAAGGCATTGTGGAAAAAACCTACTCGTTGCCGGCTTTTGAGGATAATGGTACCCGCAACCCTTCGCGCACCAGCTTTGGCAATGAGATCCTTTCTTTCCGCCCCGCTGAGCAATTGGACTCGGTCAATTCGGAATACTCGGTTGAGGTCAGCATTCAACACATCGATGTCCCATCTGAGCCCGAGCGTGTAAGGCGCGGCAATGTGCTCGATACAGAGCCGGAAAGATTCGCGCACGCCAACGGCACAGTTCGCTTCGGAGAGATCAGTACCACCATCACCGAATTACAGGAGCGACCTGATGCAAACAGCGCCTCCTCCGGTGGAACCCTGCCGATCCAATTTTCCGTTCCAGCAGGGGGAGGTTTCATTAACGGCAACGAGGATTTGGCCTTTGGAAATGCGACCCTGCCGCTGCAATTGAATGCCGCCGGAGTGGCGGTTTACACCGAGGCTCCGGTGGTGACGGTTGCCCGTCCGACACCCGATTACACCCTTCGCGAGCAGGGAAGCTTTCGTTTTCGTCATCGACAAGTGAATCTCAGCGGCAGCGGAGCGAATGGTTCTATTGAAGTCTTTTTACCCGCGGGCGCCGCTCTGCTAGGGCACGATGATGATTTTGACCGCCCGGAGTCGCTGGCTTCGCCGAGTCAGGCTCTGGAAGTCCCTCAGTTCGATGAAGACGTTTTCCCTCAAGCGGAAACCCTTTCTTTCTTCTATGGTTCAACCACGGCCTACCTGTCTGCCGAGCAGTTTCCGCTCTTGTACCAATTGACGCAGCTGACTTGGAACTTGGGGCAGGATGAAATCACGGTATCCACCTCCGCAGTCGTCTCTGCGCAGGGCCACCGCTACGACTATCTGATAGCACCGCCGGGCGGGGTGATTCCCGAACCTAAGGCGATCATCAAGCGGTCCAATCAATCCTACCTGCGGAACTTGGACCCCAGCCTGAATTCCTCCGGGATCACCATCCGCGCCAACCGCGAAAATGGGGCAGCCATGGTTTCGATGAGTTCGTCGCTGGACCTCGGCACTGGCAACCACCAGGCGCACTTCCCTCTTGGCTTGGAGCTTGATTGGCAAAGCGGACAACTGGCAATCGAAGATAGCCGCATCGACGTCGGCAACAGTTCTCTTAACGCCAACAATCCGGTGACACAAACCTATGCTAGCGGTTGCCCGACGGCACAGTGTCCGACCGATGCCTTCGAGATCACGACCCGCCTGCAGGTAAGCACGATCAGCTTCACCGAAGAGGGTGGGCTGTACGCCAGCGGGCAACTCGTTGATGCTGGTGGAAGTCCCACTGCAGAAATCCTCCGGTGGGGGCGTAACGATAGTGGAGGCTTCACCCACGAGGCGCTGGCTTTTGAGGCAGCGACTTTCTACAGCGCAGGCTATGTGCTAGCGGCGACTCATTTTCCGCAAAACAGTGAGGATGCCCCAGCGCACCTCTTGCTCTCAGGGCTCGATCTTGATGAGCCGGAAAGCCTCAGTGCCATGGAACGGCCGGGCAGCGCTGCCTATGTTGATGGGCTGGGGGACTACCCTGGATTTAACTTCCGCGTGGCGGGAGATGGTGGCGGCGTCGGCCTCAGCGTGCTTGGCGGAGTGGTCTTTGAATTCGGCTTAACCGGTCGCTCCAAGTTCTACACCCGTTATGGTGGCGTTGCAGGGATTCACGAGGCGGTGGAATTTAATGAAAGCAAAGAGATCTACGGCTACCCCTTCCGCTTTTCCAACTTCGGACTCTCCTTCCTGGCGGGCGAAAATTTCGACTCCCGGGTCAACGGGGAAGTAGATGTGGTCGGCCCTTCCGACTTCACCCAGGAATTTGAAAACCTGACCGTCACCTGCACCGGCGGGTTGGACAGCGCTGAGCCACCGGAGGACGACCCGACCAAAGGGCTGGCTTATTGGCGGTCGGAGTTTGATACCTTTGCGATTCAATTTGAGCCGGACGGCGATAATCCCTGTGACCCCACGGCGGGTTACCTGACCTTGGGGATCGGCACCACGCCGCGCGCCTTTGCCCTGCCGCTCTACGGGGTGGTCGGCTTCTTTAACAACGGGGAGATTATCGCGCTCGAAAACGACCACTTGACCGACCAGACCGGTGCTCCCGCCGGGGTGGACTCGCGCTTGGTCGCACCCAGTCGTCTTGCCATCCAAGGCCCCGCCGAGGAGAGCTATTCCCTCGAACCGGTGGCCGACATTTATTTCAACTCCCATGCGCTCCGTGACACCGAGAACGAGGAGCCCTTCTTCTCACTGGCGGCGGGTATGGGTGTTCCCTTCTTTGAGCGCCTGCAGGCTCAAATCCACTTTAACACCCAATCAATCAGGGAAGAAGACGAAGAGCCAAATCCCGGACTCTACCATGTCATGGGCGGCTGGCCCACCGAGGGTTGGCGCGACGAGGATGACCACTTCTTCTCGCAGGCCTCCTTCGATAAAGCAAATCGGGGTTATCCGGACGAGGAGATCATCGATGGCTACCGCAACCCGACCAAAGACGACGATGAGCACGAAACCTATTTGGTCCGTGCCCGTAAAGAATGGCTCGGCGTGATTCCCTTCGACTATCCGCTCCGTTGGAACCCGGTCAACCGCGCCTTCCGCTCCCCGCGTAA
>REBV01000008.1 GCA_007692545.1 Puniceicoccaceae bacterium | reverse complement strand
ATTCGCCGTATCAATATATCCCTTACGGGCTACTACTACCGCCAAGAATACACGCTTTCCTAACTAGCTCTTCTCCATCTTTTGCCCTGTTAAACAGTGCCCGAAGAACTCATTATAGCCCTCATCACGAATGCATCGCTCCTCTTTGCGATGGTTTTTGTCTACAGCGTTCTGATGGTCGGGACAGCTGAATCTCAGAGTATATTAGGGAAAACAGGGATTGGTTTGGTACTGGGACTGATTGGCGTTCTCTTGATGATCAACCGGTGGGAGCTCCTTCCGGGGACCATTTTTGATGCTCGCTCTGTTCTACTCGCTATTTCAGGGCTTTTTTTTGGTTTTATTCCTGCCGTTGTCGCTGTGGTCGTGACGGCAATTTACCGTGCCTTCATCGGTGGAGATGGGGTCTTCGCTGGCATATCTGTGATCTTCGCCTCAGCTGGGATTGGACTTCTTTGGCGGTATTTTCGCGGAGGCGATAAGCGCTTGGACCGTATGGGCTGGGGCGAACTTTTCATCTTTGCAACCATCGTACAACTTTCGACCCTTATCCTTTTGATGTTCTTGCCCTCTACTCTGCGCTTGAGCGTCCTGAGTACAGTCGCGCTTCCAACACTGGTTATCTTTATCCCAGCGATTGTCCTGCTCGGGCGCTTAATGGTCTTCAAGCGATCTTATGAGACGAGGCTCGCTCAACTGGAAGAAAGCGAAAATCGCTATCGGGCAATCTTCAAAAACGATCATACGGCCATGGTGGTTTTCGATCCGAAAGATGGCCAAATCATTGATGCAAACCCGGCGGCCGAGCGCATGTATCAGGTGGAGGCCGGCGCACTCAAGACAAAGTGCTTTCGAGCAATTAACAAGCTTTCAGAGGAGACTTATCGCAGGCATATCCGAAAGACGGAGCATTATGAGAACGCTCATTTCTTTTTCCAACACGCCCGCACCAACGAACTTCCACGCTCGCTCGAAACTTTTTGCTGTCCTGTGATTATCGATGAGACCAGCTACATATTTGCGATTATTCACGACATATCACAAAAGCGTCAACTGGAGGAAGAGCTCCAACAGATCCAAAAAATTGAGTCGATTGGTAAGTTAGCTGGTGGAGTTGCCCACGACTACAATAACATGTTGATGGTAATATCCGGATACACTGACCTCTCCCTCGAGCAAGTGGCGCCAGATACACTTGTTCACAAGTACCTTCTGGAGATTCGATCAGCGACAAAGCGGACCGCTGGCATAACCAAGCAACTCTTAACCTTTGCCCGTCGCCAACCAACGAGACCCCGGGCTTTGAATGTCAACGCCCATATCGTCGGATTACTGAACATGCTCCACCGTTTGATCGGCGATGGCGTTGAACTCTCATGGAATCCTGCCCAAACCAATTGGAATGTGTACATCGACCCGACTCAGTTGGACCAAATCTTAATCAATCTCACCCTGAACGCACGCGATGCCCTGCCAGCTCAAAAGGGCAGGATTAGCATCACCACAGATACCATCGGGCCCGATCATCCTCGCAGAAAGGAGTTGAACCTCAAAAATCCAACAGCTGACTACTTTCTTCTGGAAGTCACCGATGACGGCTGTGGTATTGACCCTCTCATTCTCGACAATATTTTTGAGCCGTTTTACACGACAAAAGACGTTGGTAGCGGGACTGGCTTAGGCTTGCCAACCGTGCACGGGATCGTCGAGCAGAACAACGGGCATATAAGCTTAAAAACAGAGAGAAATAAGGGGACAAGCTTCCGCATTTGCCTGCCGCGGACCACCGTCATGGCAGAGGGTGAAATTACCACTAAAGAGCGCGCTGGCGGCTCAACCGGATCTGAACGCATTCTCTTCTGTGAGGATGAGGACATGATACTAGAGCTCGGGCGCCAATTCCTCGTAAAAGAAGGTTATCGGGTTTTAACCGCAAGTGACCCGGCAGCGGCTGTCAAAATAGCGACGGGTGAAAAAAAGGGCCTGGACCTTTTAATCACCGATATCGCCATGCCGGGTATGCGAGGCGAGGAGCTGTTCAGGCACATCCACAAGTCACACCTGAACTTAAAATGCGTCTTCATCTCAGGATATCCTCAGGACAGCAAAGAAATGGAGTTCTCTACTGGCGCCTGTTCCGTTCATTTTCTACAAAAGCCGTTTTCCAGAGATGCTCTGCTAAGAATTGTTCGCGAAGCGCTTGAATCTAGGGAAGCGAATCCCTAGGGTCCGAGGATTAATTGATGCCTCACTGACCAATATGCGTTACCGACACAATCCCCATACCGTACCGAATACGCAGACCCGCGGTGGATTTGGTCGGCGGCAGACGGACGCTCCACCGAGTCTCTATCGTCGCATCTTCAGTAAGTCCTACCGCAAGCTGTTGCAACCAGCCGCCAGCTTGCGCGTCGATCTGATCAACCCTATCTGCATCCTCCTACTCTGCGTTGTGGGGGTGTTTTTCATCTACTCGGCCCAACACTCCAGCGGTGGGAGTGCATGGATGATGCAGCTGATCTGGATTGCGATGGGCTGCGTCGCTTACACCGTCATTTCCTCCATAAACTACAAGCACTTTCTGAGCTATGCCCACTTGGTTTATCTGGCGGGTTTGGTCGGTTTGCTACTGGTCATGACCCCGATGGGCGTTGAAATGATGGGGGCTCGACGCTGGATCAATTTGGGCATCA
>REBV01000221.1 GCA_007692545.1 Puniceicoccaceae bacterium | reverse complement strand
CTTCATCCTTCATCACTCAGAATTCATCCTTATTCCTCTGGGACGGCTGGCTGCTCCTCGCCGAAATCAACGCCACTACTCAGGTGCCCATTCAAACCTATACCTGGGGCCCGGACATTTCCGGTAGCCGCGAAGCCACAGGCGGTGTCGGTGGCTTGCTCTTAGTCCGCACTTACGAAGACGGCTCCATCGCGATACCTCTCTATGGCAATAACGGAAATGTTTGGAGCTATTGGGATACTGCGGACAATGTCACGCAAGCCGCCTTCGAATACGGCCCCTTCGGTGAACTCCTGCAAGCAAGCGCCCCTCAAGCAAACCGTCTCCGCCACCGGTTTTCCACCAAGCCGGAAGACACTGAAACGGGGTTCTTGTATTACGGCTACCGCTTCTACGAACCTGAAACCGGTCGCTGGCTGAATCGAGATCCTATCCAGGAAGAGGGTGGTTTGAATATTTACGGGTTTCTGAGAGGAAATCCAATAGCATTATGGGATACTCTTGGCTTGTTTGTAAATTCACCAAGCGAACTGCAATCAAGCCTCTCGGATTATCGCGATAATTTAGATACACCAAAGAGTCAAGGCTTGGGAAAAACTCATTTTAATAATCTACGTCTAAGAGTTAAAGTTTGCCCCTTAGAGCAAAGCGAGGTTGCAGACGCACTTTACTCATCTCTAAGAAGTTTTGAACATTTTGACACTGGCAATTCAAGTAATATAGTATTAATTGGTGACATTGCGGTTTTCTGGCCAAACAACTCGCTACAACAACTAGGGCTAACGATTTTAGCCCATGATCTTGTTTCAGTGTCGCTTACATTTTTTGATTCTGAAAGGAGACTTCGTGCTGATACAACAGGTTCGCACTTTTTGACGGGATTCAGAATATGGGGCATAAATGCTTCGCAAGAAAACAACGGTGAGTTGAGCATCTATACTGTAGCGCAAGAGCGTTACGCTTCTCGCAGATTCAGAGTTTCTAACGCCATTGTTGGCATGGTGGATTATGTCGATTTTATGAATTTAACTGCATTTCAGTCCTTCGAATCAGAAGTGCGAGGGCTATGGTCGACTTATTTAAATAATATTGTCGATGAATTTATTCAAAGTGGAAATATCATTGAAAAAACTGATGAAAATTGGAACTATTTTACGAATTAGAGCAATTGTTAGAGTTGTAAGTTTGTCTGTATTTTTTATCATAATACTGATTCTCAAAAAAATACTCCCGGAATTTATCGGCGGCATGATGGCGTCCTTGGCAATGGTGAATCTGTTTATATTTTTACTTATTGAAGTATTTGCAGATCGAGAAGCAGGAAAGGCTTATCTATTATCTGTGATTTTAATATTTTTCCCCTTATTGATTGGCTTCCTGACTTCTATTTTATTTCCTGGAGGAGCTGTCGGTTTGGTTGTTCTATATCTAATCTTTGGTTTGCCTTTAAATCTTTTTGGAGCTTTTATATTTCTGAGATATGACATCATGCGAATTGCTTCAAAATCTTAAAGTAGCATCTCCGTGCCCCACCACCCGCACCCACGACGAAAGGAGGCACCTTCGGTGTTGTCGGTCTTCACCCATACAGCAGGGTTCCGCGAATCAAAAACTTGCAGCTCACGCATGAAGGCTGCATCGTCACTCGTTAGTGAATAACGAAATCGCGCAATTTATCGAGAAATGGGGGCAGACCGGAGCTTCCGAACGGGCCAATTTTCAGCCATTTTGCGCGGAACTCTGCGATCTGATCGGTGTGCCCCGTCCGGACGGCCAAAAGCCGGAGGAGGGCGGTAACGCCTACGTATTCGAAAAGTCCGTCCCGCTCCACCAGCCAGACGTCACCACCACCGGGCGGATCGACCTCTACAATCTACGTGCCCTTTCCCGATCCGCGCAGCCACCGTATTTTCCTTAAAGACCTGGCCAAAGAATCTACCCGCGAGACCCTCCGCAGCATCTGGCAGCCAGGCCGACAGTTTACGGGCTGGCGCGAAGAGGCAGGAGGCAGAGCCAACCTGCCTACGGGAATTTGTTTTGCGCGGCTTCGATGCAGTAGCTGAGTGAAATGCCGTGGCGGTAGTTGCCGGCTAGGTGGAGGCCGGGGTGTTGGGCTTCCAGGGCATCCATCGTGGCCAGTTGCTGGCCGTAGCCGAGCTTGTATTGGGGGATGGCGCGGGGCCAGTGCTTGTGGTGCACGAAGCTGGGCTGTCCGGAGATGCCGAGCATGGCGGATAAGTCGGGCAGCACGCTGGCGGTGAGGGCCTCGGTGTCGGCGGTGGCGAGCTGCGGCTGGCGCTCGCCGCCGACGAATACAGTCAGCAGCATTTCATCGGCTGGGGCACGATCCGCAAACAAACTGCTGGGAAAGAGGGCACCCAGTATTTGGCGGCCCTCGCACTCGGGCACCAGCACACCAAAGCCGTCGAGCGGATGCGCCACCTGTGCACGCTTGAAGGCGAGGCTGAGGACGGAGACGGGCGGGTAGTCGATGTTCTGCAATGGCTGGAAAGCCGCTTGGATGGGTGGGTCGAAGGGCAACCGGGGGAGGACATGCGCCGGGCTGGTGACGATCACATCGCTGTACTCGTGAGTATCTCCGTTCCAGCTGATCTGCCACTGATCGCCTTTTTGTTGTATCGAATCGATTGATACGTTGGTGTGGAGGCGGGGCTGGAGTTGTTGGGCGAGGATGCTTGGCAACTCGGCTAGGCCGTCCGGGAAGGAAATGATGCGCTTCTCAAATTTGGACGCAGTGCTCCGGTGCTGGGCGCGCATTTTGGCGATGGCACCGCGGATCATGCCGCCATGGTTCTGCTCCAGGGCGTAGAGTTTGGGGAAGGCGTAGCGGAGCGAAAGCTGCTCGGGGTCGCCGGCGTAGATGCCACCGATCAGCGGGTTGATGGCATAGCGGTAGAGCTCGTCGCCGAGTCGCCGCCGGACGAAGTCGGCGGCGCTCTCCTCCACTTCCGGGTCGATGGCGGGGATGAAGGGCTCTTTGAGGACGCGCAGCTTGGCGGAGAGTGACCAGAGGGGGGTGGTCAGGGCGGAGAATGGACCCATCGGCACGGCATGTGGGCGGCCGTCCTTCAGAATAAAGCGTTTTTTGGCCTGGGGGGCGGCGGTCAGGATGCGGTCCTCCAGGCCGGGGATGCTTTTTAGAAAGGCATCGACTTCGGGGCTGTTGACCTGAATGGAATTCGGCCCTTCCTCGGCCAGGTAGGGCCCGGCCCGGTGGCTTTGGATGGAGCCGCCGATCTGGCCGGAGCTTTCAAGGAGGGTGCAGTTGAGCCCGCGCTGCTTAAGTTGCCAGGCACGCGCCAGCGCGGTGATGCCGGAGCCGATAATAGCGGTGTGGTTCATGCGGTGTTACGGAGTGCGGAGTGCAGTGCCATGGCGTAGCGCGGAGTGCGAAGACAGGTTCCCACCCGCTGTTTGAGTGGTGGTGCGTGGTGGATCTGTCTTCGTCCCGCAGGCGTGACTACGCCGGGACTTCGCAGGCACCCTTCTTCGGGCGGGGGGCGTCCGCAAGCGGACACGCCACGGAGCGATGGATGGAGTGCGTTGACGAATCGACATTGGGAGGATAGTTAGCGGGGTGGGGGCACTGGCGCAAATGGAAAAGGAGTGGGGGAGTGGAGTTGGAGTTGTGGAGTTGTGGAGTGGGGATAAGAGTGGGGGGGGAAGATGTGTGTTGACCTTCGTTGGAATTCCTTCGTTTTTATTGGGATGCATGCATCCAGTCATACAATCGGTCGATGGTATATCGGCTATGGCCTCTTTCTCATACTTTGCGGGGTGGCGGGCTACCTGTCGAATCCGGCGGCGGCCAAGACTGCGCTGATGTCGGGGGGCACTTTTGGCCTACTGAGTGCGCTGTGGGGCTTTTGGATACTGAAGGGCGGTCGCTTATTTGCCTTCATCGCGGCTTTCGCCACGACTTTTATGCTCTGCGGGGTCTTCACCTGGCGCTCGATCGTGAGCTGGCAAGCGGTGGCCGCCGGTGAGGCCAAGCTGTTTGCGGCGTCTTTGATTACGGCGATGCTGATTGCTTCACTCTTGTCGATTTTTAAGCTGACTATGAGCCGTCGCGTGCTATTGCCCAATGCCATTGCATAATTAATTTCCACAACCGCCCGCTAGCGGGCTTCCTCCGTCGCTCTGCGAGCTATGGTGGACAAGAGAGAGGGGAGTTTTGGGAGGAGAGAGGCTGATATTTGTACTAAGAAACACGTTATTGCAATCCAAAGCTCTCCTAACTCGCCCGACTTGTCCGGCGTAGCTTGTAAAGCGAAGACGGAAGGGCCCTCTAGCGCAGCGGTTGTGAATCCTATCCACGTTGTCCAAAGCTGAAAACTGGCGTAAATGATCATTATGCAATGGCATTGTGCTTTAGCCCGCGGCTGTTCGAAACTCGCTACACCTGTCTAAACTGCGACTGAAGCACGCAGCTACTTTTATTTGCCGAGCCTCGATCAAGACTCTTAACTAAGTGCCATTCTCTTTAGACCTGAGTAGTTACCTTTTTTTGAATGAGTGGACAAACACAAAATACGAAGTTGAAAATAACGTGATCTTTTTTTTCAAGGGGAGTGAATTGAGGGGGGGGGGAGGGGCGGCCCAATGTTTCATGTTGCAGGAGAAGCTTGGCGTGCGGGGCGGGCAGTCCCGATAGGCCGTGATTTCGCAGGGCTCAACTCGCCAAGCGACCTACTGAGACCAGGGAAACGTGGCTGTGTTGGTTTTGCCGTCCGGTGTTAGGTCGGCTTGTCGGGTGTGGGCTGACAGGACGCAGGCGCCCGTCGAGCGGGTACGCCACCCGATGAGGCGTGGGTCGAATGGAAGGGTCAAGGACACGCTTTTGTACGCCACCAGCCCAACGCCGAGACTTTGGAGGCGATGGAAGAGGCTAAGCTTCCCGATAAGCTGGAGAAGTTTGAATCTGCTTCTGACCTGTTTGAAATACTGGGCGTGCAATGAAGTGGCCTTTTGGGATTGTTTTGTGGCAAGCGGGTGTTAGGTTCCGCCCATACCGACTATTTGGATCACTATGGGATTAATCTACGAAAAAATCGTGCGTCCGGCTTTATTTAAAATGGAGCCGGAGCAAGCACATGACCGGGGCCGCACCGCTTTAATGGCGATGGGGGCACTACCGCTGCTTTGCAATTTCGTGCGCCGCTATAATTTGGTCAAGGAAGACAAGCCGGTCAAACTCTTCGGGCTTGAATTTGCCAATCGGGTGGGGCTGGCCGCCGGCATGGATAAAGACGGTGAATTCCCCAAGGCGATCGAAGCGCTGGGGTTCGGCCACGCCGAGGTTGGTACGGTGACACCGGAGGGGCAACCGGGCAACCCGCGCCCGCGCCTCTTCCGGTATCCGGAGCAGCACGCTTTGGTCAACCGGATGGGCTTTAACAATAAGGGGGCTAAGTCGATGCTCAATGTTTTGAGTAAACACTACCCCAAGGGTAAGCGGGGCATGCCGGTCGGGGTCAATATCGGTAAGGCCAAAACAACGCCCCTGGATCGGGCGGTGGATGATTATCTGGCCTGCTTCCGCAAATTGGCCGATCAGGCGGACTATTTTACGATCAATATCAGTAGCCCCAATACGCAGGGGCTGCGAGACTTGCAGACGGAGACGTATTTGCGCGATTTGCTGAGCACGCTGCGCAATGAGAATCAAGCCTACGCCAAAAAACTGGGGCACCCGCCGCATCCGCTGCTGCTGAAGATCGCCCCGGACCTGAGTTTTAAAGAGATCGACCAGATCGTGGAGGTGCTGCTCGATTTGCAATACGATGGCATTATCGCGAGTAACACCACGATCGCGCGGCCCACCGGCTTTCCGGATAAAGAAACCGGCGGTCTGAGTGGGGGGAGCTTTCTACGTAAGCGCTCGACTGATGTGATCAATTATATCTATAAGGCGACAGAGGGCAAATTGCCCATCATCGGAGTGGGCGGTATCGACTCAGTCGAGTCGGCGGGTGAGAAAATCGACGCCGGGGCCTCGATGGTGCAAATCTACACCGGCTGGGTGTATCGCGGGCCTTTCTTTGCCCGCGAGTTGGCCCAGGCGCTTAAATCCAAGGGTGAAAACTGGATTTGAACAACGAGTCGGCCTGAAAATTTCAAATTGCGCCTTATCGTAGCAGGGGTGGCTCTGCCGCCCTGTTTATAAAGCCTAACCAACAACTTCGTTTTGTTCGGGCGGCAGAGCCAACCCGACAACGATGGAATCCGAATAATTTGATGCCACACCGGATGGCTCAGGTGCTGTGAATCGCGTTGCCGCCGACGGCTAAACCGGCCTCTTTAAGCGCTTCGCTGAGCGTCGGGTGGGCATGGATCGTGCGGCCCAGGTCCTCTGCGCTGCCGCCGTATTCCATGTGGGTGACGGCGGATGCGATCAGTTCGGAAGCACTCTTGGCGATGACTTGCACCCCGAGGATGCGGTCGGTCTTGGCACAGGCGGTCACTTTGACAAAGCCATCCGTCGCATCCGTTGCGATGGCACGACCATTACCAGCCAAGTTAAACTTGCCCGACTTAAACTCGATACCGGCTTCCTTGGCGGCGGCTTCGGTCAAGCCGACGCTGGCGATTTCCGGTTCGGTGTAGATGACGTTCGGGATCACCTCGTAGTTGACGTGCCCGGCTTGCCCGGCGATGCGCTCGACGCAGGCCACGCCTTCCTCCTCAGCCTTGTGGGCAAGCATGGGGCCGGGGATGACGTCGCCGATAGCGTAAACGCCGTGGGCCGATGTCTTGAAATGTTTATCCACCGGAATCCGGCCCTTCTCATCAGTTTCGATCCCGACCGTCTCCAAGCCAAGCCGCTCGGTGTAGGGCTTGCGGCCCACGGCTACGAGAATCTTATCCGCTTCAAATTCGATTTCCTGGCCGTCTTTTTCAGCCGTCAGGATGGTCTTGCCCTTGGCTGTTTTCAGGCCGGTTACCTTGGTCTGCAAGTGGAAGTTCATGCCCTGCTTTTTGAAGAGACGCTCCGCCATTTTGGAGACGTCTTTATCAAAGGTGGGTGCGATGTTAGGCAGAAACTCGATCACATCGACCTGTGCGCCCAAGCGCGCCCAAACCGAGCCAAGCTCCAGGCCAATGGCACCGGCACCGACCACGGCCAGCTTCGCCGGAACCTTTTCGAAGGCGATCGCCTGATCGCTGCTGACCACTGTTTCCCCATCAAATTTCAGAAAGGGCAGCTCAATGGTGGCCGAGCCGGTGGCAATGATGATGTGCTTGGCGGAAAGCGTGCGCTCATCGTTTTTCTCTTTGATGCGCACCTTACCATCGCCCGCCAGCATGCCGAGTCCTTGAAAGACCTTGATTTTGTTCGCCTTCATCAGGTGCTGCACACCGCCGCGCAGTTGGTCGACCGTTTTGCTCTTTTTGGCCATCAGCTGCTCGATGCTGATCGAAAGATTGGATAGTTCGATGCCGTGGGCTTTGGCACCGTGCCCGGCGAAGTGATACATCTCAGTCGAATGAAGCAGTGCCTTGCTCGGGATGCAGCCGACATTCAGGCAGGTGCCACCGAGGTGCTTTTCCTTTTCGATAATCGCTGTTTTCAGACCGAGTTGAGCGCCGCGAATGGCCGCGACATAACCGCCCGGGCCGGAGCCGATGATGACGAGATCGTATTTGTTTTCTTCAGACATGTTTATTCAGGTAGTGTGCGAGCTTGCTCGCGTGGGGTCATAATGGTTGAACGAATCGCTATGGGCGCGAGCAAGCTCGCACGCCACGAAAAGTTAGATGCCGAACAAGAGACGAGCCGGGTCCTCGATTGCTTCTTTGACTTTAACCAGGAAGGTGACGGCTTCTTTGCCGTCAATCAAACGGTGGTCGTAGCTGAGAGCCAGATACATCATGGGGCGGGCCACAATCTCGCCCTTGATGACGACGGCTCGCTCGGTGATGTTGTGCAGGCCGAGAATGGCGGGCTGTGGATGGTTGACGATGGGTGTGCTCAACATCGAGCCATAGATGCCGCCGTTGGAGATGGTGAAGACACCGCCTTCGAGATCGCTCATCTGGATCTTGCCCTCGCGGGCAGCTTTGGCATAGCCCAAAATATCGCCCTCGATCTCGGCAAAACTCTTTTGATCGCAATCACGCAGCACAGGCACCATCAGGCCTTTCTCAGTGCCCACAGCCACGCCGACATCGTAGTAATGCTGGGTCACGACCTCATTGCCCTCGATACGGGCGTTTACCTGGGGGACGGCTTGCAAGGCGTGGGTCACCGCTTTGGTGAAGAAGGACATGAAGCCTAGCTTGATGCCGTGGCGCTCGACGAATTTCTCTTGATGCTGTTTGCGTAGTTGCATGACAGCGCTCATGTCCACTTCGTTAAAGGTGGTCAGCATAGCGGCTTCCTGGGTGGCGGCGACGAGCCGCTCGGCAATCTTGCGCCGCAGCGGACTCATCTTCTTGCGAGTTTCACGGGCAGCTCCGGATCCGGCTTGGTCGGATAGTGAAGGTGAGGGTGAAAGTGGCTTTGAGTCCGCCTTCGATTGCGCGGGTGCGGACTTAGATGTCTCGGTCGCTTCTAAAATGTCGCCCTTGGTCACACGCCCGTCTTTACCCGAGCCGCTGATCGCCGCTACGTCGACGCCTGTCTCCTCAGCCGCTTTACGGGCCGCCGGCGAAAGCGCTTTCTCATTGCCGGTAGAATGTGTTGCCTGCTCGGCAACAGCCGCTGCTTCAGTCTCACTGCCACTTGCACGCTGCGTCTCACTCTCACTTTCACTCTTCGGCGCAGCCGAAGCCTCACTTTCACGCTTCGTTTCACTTTCATCCTCACTCTCACTCCTCGGCTCAGCCGAGGCGTCACTCTTCGGCGCAGCCGTAGCCTCAATCGTCGCGACGACTTGCCCGATATCGACTTCCTCGTCGGCCCCGACCTTGATTGAGATGACGCCACTCACTTCTGCGTGGGCCTCCGAGGTGATTTTGTCGGTTTCCAGTTCGTAGAGCAATTGGTCTTTTTCGACGTGGTCGCCGTCTTTTACGTGCCAGGCAGCGAGGATACCGCTGCTGATCGATTCGCCCATTGCGGGGATTTTTACTTCGTTAGCCATAATGGTGGGAAATGAGAATTAAGAAATGAGAATGAAGAAATGGCAGATGTGGGATTTTGCGGGAGTCTAGGCCTCGAAGGCGGCCTGAATGATTCGCGCCTGTTCGCGCTTATGCACGGCCAGTGAGCCGACCGCCGGGCTGGCCGATTCCTTACGCCCCACATAGGTCGGCATTTTGTTGAGGCTTTCCATCAAACGGGTCGATATAAAGGTCCAGGCTCCCATATTTTTGGGCTCTTCCTGGCACCAGATAATGTTTGTCGCTTTCGGATAATTCGCGGCGATGCGTTGCAGCAGGTCGGTGTTCAACGGATAGAGTTGCTCGACCCGAATCAGGGCCGTATCTTTAATCGCCTGCTCATCACGATAAGCCGACAAATCGTAATAGACTTTGCCCGAACAGAAGACGATGCGCTTGGCCGTCTTCCGGTTGACGATCTCATCATCCAAAATCGACCAAAATTCGTTATCGGTGAAATTCTCGACATTCGAGACGCATTCTTTATGGCGCAGCAGGCTCTTGGGCGACATCAGGATGAGGGGTTTTTTAAACTCCCGCTTCATTTGTCGGCGCAACAAGTGGAAGTACTGTGCCGGTGTGGTCACGTTGCAAACTTGAATATTGTTTTCGGCGCAGGCTTGCAGGAAGCGCTCCAGCCGGGCCGATGAGTGCTCGGGTCCTTGGCCCTCGTAACCGTGCGGCAATAGCATGACCAAGCCACTCAGGCGGCCCCACTTGGACTCACTGCTGGTGATGAACTGGTCGATAATGACCTGCGCTCCATTGACGAAGTCGCCAAACTGGGCTTCCCATATGCAAAGCATTTGTGGGTAGTCGAGCGAGTAGCCGTAGTCGAAGCCGAGCACGGCCGCCTCCGAGAGCAGTGAGTTGTGCACACAGAACTGGGCCTGGCCCTCGTGGAGGTCGAGCAGGGGGACGTAGCGCTCGCGGGTCTCCACATCGTAGAGCACGGAGTGGCGGTGGCTGAAGGTGCCCCGTTCGCAGTCCTGACCGCTCAGGCGCACGGGTGTGCCGTCGAGCAGTAGGCTGCCGAAGGCCAGCGCTTCACCCATGCCCCAGTCAATGCCGGTGTTTTGTTTAAAGGCCTTTAGCTTCGTATCGAGCTGGCGAATGATCTTCCGGTTGGCCTGAAAGCCTTCCGGCACGTGTGCCAGTTGCTCGGCTATCATCTCAAGTGTTTCCTTGGGGACCCGTGTATTGAAGCCCTTGAAGTTATAGGGCGGTTGCTGCTTGGCGTTCGACTCGGAGAAGGGGTCCGACTGCTTGCTTTCCTCGGCCTTGACCGAATCAAAGCAGGACTGGAGGCGCTGGTTATAATCGTTCTCGATCGCCTCGACTTCCGCTTCCGAAAATTCGCCGGACTCGACCAGGCGCTTGGCCAGTGAGCGACCGATCATGGGCATTTCGGCAATCTTTTTGTAGAGTACCGGTTGGGTGAAAGCCGGCTCGTCGGACTCGTTGTGGCCGTGCTTGCGCCAGCAATACATGTCGATCACCACATCGCAGCCGAAGGTTTGGCGGTAGTCGAAAGCCGCCTCGCAGGCGGCCACCACCGCCAGTGGATCATTTCCATTGACATGAAAAATCGGCGCTTCCACCACCTTGGCCACATCGGTGCAGTAGCGACTGGAGCGCGCATCTGAGGGATCCGTGGTGAAACCGATCTGATTATTGATGACCAGATGAATGGTGCCCCCGGTGCGGTAGCCTTTGAGCTGGGAAAAGTTAAACACTTCCGCCACGATTCCCTGGCCGGCGATGGCGGCATCACCGTGAATCAAGACGGGCAGAACATGCTTGCGGTCGAGGTCCTCACGTATGCGCTGACGCGCCCGGGCCTTTCCTTCGACCACCGGGTTGACCGCTTCCAAATGGCTCGGATTGGCCGCCAGGCGAATCTCTACCTGACGCCCGTCGCTGGTGACGCGCTTTGTTTCGAAGCCCAAATGGTATTTCACATCACCGTCGCCAAAAATCGCATCCGGCACGTAATTCTCGGAGAATTCACGAAAAATGTAGTCGAAGGACTTCCCTAAAAAGTTGGCCAAAACATTGAGTCGCCCGCGGTGGGCCATGCCCATGACAATCTCGTCCACTTCGTTCTTACTGCAACGATCCAAAATGCTCTCCAGGCATGCGATCAGCGTCTCGCCGCCCTCCAGTGAGAAACGCTTCTGCCCGACATAGCGGGTCTGGAGAAAGTTTTCAAAGTCTTCCGCATTCATGATGGTGCGGAGAATGCGGTGCTTCTCCTCCTTGGTGAAGCGGGGCACGAAGCACTCCGGTTCGATGCGCGCCTGAATCCAGCGACGCTTGGGCGTCTCCTGAATGTGGATGTACTCAATCCCAATGTTGTGACAATAGGTGCGCTCCAGGCGGGCTATCAGCTCTCGCAGCGTCATCTCGGTGCCACCCAGGTAGTTGCCCGTATGAAAGATCCGATCCAAATCCGACTCATCAAAACCCAAGCGCTCCAGCGTCAGACGCGGGTTGCCCGGTTGGTCCTTAGTCAAGGGATTGAAGGTGGCAATCGTGTGGCCAATAGAACGGTAGGCGTAAATGAGCCCTATGGCCCGTGCCTGCTTCGTCGCATCGCTGTCCACCTTCGAGGGCGAGACATCGTTGATATCACACTTGGATGTGACAACGCTCTGCGCCAACTCAAAGCCTTCGAAGAAGGCACGCCATTCAGAGTCCAGCGACTGCGGGCTCTTGCGCCAAATTTCGTAATTGTCGTCAATCAAATCAGCGTTCCAGCGATTTGCGATAGTCGTGTGCTTCATGGCAGGTGGGTGTAGATTATAGGAAAGCAAGGACTATAAGAGACTCTTTATTTTATACAAATTTTTATACGCATTAGAAATGGTTATTCATTTTGCTTATATCAGAATCGTAAACAGACAGTGAGCTAGCGGACTTTTACCTTGACATGAAGGTAATCTAGGCCTTGAATGAGAAGGCTTTTTCCGGTTCTGTATCGGTGATGGCCAGTCGATCTTTTACAATCGGCAGGGTGATCAACAGGGTGGGTTTCTCGCTGCTGCGACCGGTGTAGGTGGTTTGTCCCAGCCAGGGGCTTTTTTTCTCGGTGAACTGGTAGCCTTTGCCTTCGAGTTCTTTGCCCAGCGCATTCATTTTACTCCGGCTCATGCCGCTGCCACTGAAATCGATCACCACATGGCCGTTTTCCCCTTTTTCCTCGTGTAGTAGGCAATGGACATCGGGTGTGTGTTTTTGGATGGTGACCAGCAGTTTGCAGATTTTTTCGAGGCGATGACGGAGGCTTCTTGGATTCATACGGGAGATTTTGGGTCATCTTAAAATTATATCAAGCCCTCAGCAGCTCAGTAAGCTGAAACGTCAAGATTTTAGGGTTCTATAGAAGGCGCTCCACGCTCCACGTTCTACAGAAAAAAATTGAAAGTGCGGCAGAAATGGCCTAGCTTTCCCGTATGCCCGAAATTTCCAGGTTTCTCGGATCATCATCCGAATGTATTACCGCGATCATGCGCCGCCTCATTTCCATGCGGAATATGGCGAGTATGAGATTACCGTCGAAATCACCACGGGCATTGTCACCGGCCATTTCCCGAGACGCGCATTAAAAGCCGTTTTGGAATGGTATGAGATAAACAAGGAAGCGCTTCTGCGGGACTGGGAGCTTGCAGAGCAAAGGAAGCCCCTCGAACCGATTCAACCCCTCGAATAATGAAATTTCTGCACATTGAAGAAGCGAAGTATCTGGACGGCCACCGCGTATGGCTAAAGTTTAACGATGGATCAGATGGACAGGTCGATCTCGGCAATGAGCTGGATGGGCCTATTTTTGAACCTTTGAAGGACCCAAAATTCTTTCAGCAGTTCTCACTGGAAGGGCATACTCTGACTTGGCCGAATGGCGCAGATTTTGCCCCCGAGTATCTTCACGCTCTCACACCGCAGATCCAGACGGCGTAGACAACGGATATTCCGCTGCGCTCCATATCCGCGTCTA
>REBV01000009.1 GCA_007692545.1 Puniceicoccaceae bacterium | reverse complement strand
AATCCGGTGCGAGCGATGTTGGTGGAGGATCCAAAGTACTACCGTTTTTGTGGCTATGCGGAGGCACTGGGTCGGGGGGCGGGAGATCTGGCGAGAAAGGGAATCTCTACGATTGTGGGTGAATCTGACATGTCCGAAAGGGAGGCGCTGGCTTGCTACCGCACCATGCTCTTTAGCATGGGGGTGGGGTGCAAGCGGGGGGATCCAGAGGCGGGTCGGATTGATTCCGATAAGGCGCGGGAGGTGATGGATGCGGGTGGCGCCCTCCCCTTGGCGACACGGCTGATGCACAGGCTTAGGTTTTTGTCGGACGGGGCGGTTTTTGGCTCGGAAGGGTTTGTCCGGGCCTGGGCGGAGCGTTGGCAGTGGGCGACGGGGAGAAAAAAGCCAGTGAATCCGAACTGTGTCGGGGAGGATGCAGGTGGAGGGAAGTATGCGGTGATTAAACGACTGTGGCGGTGAGCGGGCTTAACTTTTTCAAAGGAAGTTTTTTAAGCGATTGCACTTAAGCAAAGATCGGGTTTTCCTTTTGATGTGATGCCGTTGATACCAGCGCACATATCGAGATTTTCAGCCCTATGACGATGGATTTTATTGAACGTAGCTATCCGATCGCGGAACTGTCTTTCCGTGATTTCTGGGATATCTGCAGTCATTTCCAAACCATCTACCCGGAGTACCGCCATATCCTCTATTCGATTGATGGCTTTGATTCGGTCATCACTTTGGACGAGCCCAACATCGCGGTGGTGATGAAGAAGATCCAAAACAAGGAGAGCCGAATTCGCCGGGTGACTGCGCGCTTTTTCAAAAGCCGCAGTTTTCAGCAGGAATCTTTTCGTTTGTGCGAGATTCAGTTCCGTCCGAAGCTGGCGGAACAGGAGGGCTTCGGTCTGAGTTTTTACGGCGATCAAATTGATCAGGTTCGGTACTACCAATTTGAAGAGGAGCTCTACGCAAACCACCCTATTGGCCAAGCTGAGGAGCCTCTGGTTGAATTTGGAACGCCGTGTGAACTCCTTGCCATGGTGATCGATATTCGGGGCTTCAGTCTGTTTTGCGAACAGCCCAACATCGAATCGCCCTACACGTGCGGCTTAATGTCGGCGTTTTACGACTTAATCCAAAAATCGTTGAACCGCTTCCCGCCCAACATGATTAAATTCATGGGAGACGGGGTGCTGGCCACTTGGGAAACCAATGCCAACAACAGGGAGATCGCGGTGAATGTGGCGCTGCATTCCGCAATGACGCTGCACACCAAGTGGAAGGGCGTGCGTGAAAGTCCACACTTCAGCCACGGTGTGCCAGAGGGCACTGGGGTTGGTATCAGTTTTGGCCTGGCCTCGCACTTGCGGATTGGAAACGACTACATTGGTCGCCCCATCAATATTGCTTCCCGACTTTGCAGCGCCTGTCCTTCCGACCGCATTTACGTTGACCGGGCGGTCCCTGCCCTACCCTTACATCTCCGGAAAGAAGAGCTTGGCATCATTATCAAGCCGTACGGCCGCCACCATGTCTGGGGCTACTTCTTCGAGGACCAAGAGGGCGAAGAGAAGCGAGAGCGCTCGATTGAGCGACGCATTTTGCGGGAACCGAGCGCAAATGGTTGAGGAGGCAGCAGGGGCCTTCAAAAACGCACCGCTCCATAAATCGTCGAAAGCTGGCCGCAAGCTCCCGGTACCGCAGTACGATGGGACGCTGCCGATCCATGCGGCGCGGGAAGAGATCGAGCACACGATTCGCCAGCATCCGGTCGTCGTGCTGGCGGGAGAAACCGGTTCGGGTAAAACCACGCAGCTTCCAAAGTTTTTGGTATCTCTGGGCTGCGGAGCCAATGGTTTGATTGGCTGTACCCAACCACGCCGGGTTGCTGCACTCGCCGTGTCGGATCGCATCGCCGAGGAGCTGGGCGTCGAGGTCGGTGGCACGGTCGGGGCGAAGATTCGTTTCACGGACCGCACTGGGCCAGAGACAGCGATCAAGCTCATGACGGACGGTATCCTCTTAAACGAAATCGAGAGGAACCCACTGCTCAGTGATTACGAGGTGCTCGTCATCGATGAGGCGCACGAACGCAGCCTGAACATCGACTTCATCCTCGGGCACTTGCGCACGCTTATCGAAAAGCGAAAGGATCTGAAGGTGATCATCACTTCCGCGACGATTGATACGGATCGTTTTTCAGCAGCGTTCAACGGGGCACCGATTATCGAAGTGTCCGGGCGCACCTTTCCGGTGACGACTCATTATCGACCTTACGAGGAATCCGATACGAACGACCACTACCTTACGGCAGCGGTAGATCTAGTGCAGGAGATTCTGGAAACGAAAGGCCCCGGGGATTTGCTGGTGTTTCTTCCCACTGAGCGCGACATCCATGAGCTGCGAGACCTCTTATCAGAAACGCGGGCTAGCCGTTGCGACCTGCTCCCCCTGTTCGGTCGGCTAACTAATGCCGAGCAACAGGCAATTTTCAAACCGGGTGGACGCCGTCGGATCATCCTCTCAACAAACATTGCAGAAACTTCGCTAACGGTACCAGGTATTCGATACGTAATCGACACGGGCCTCGCCCGAATAAGTCGCTACAGCCCCTTCACCCGAACACTCCGCCTGCCCGTCGAGCCGGTGGCGCAGTCCAGTGCGAAACAACGAAAAGGCCGCTGTGGGCGCGTCGCGGAGGGGGAATGTTTTCGGCTCTACAGCGAAGAAGATTTTCTCGCCCGCCC
>REBV01000043.1 GCA_007692545.1 Puniceicoccaceae bacterium | reverse complement strand
CTGGGACGCCCACGCCGACACCACGATGATGGGTGTGCGCAACGGAAACTGGCGGCTGCGTATGATCAATTCGGATACAGAAGCCATGGAGCTCAGCTTTAGCCTACAGGACAATGCACGCGTCCGACTAAACCTACAGCCCACCAAGCCGCTCATTCGCTTTGGTGAAGACGGCGTATCGCGCAAAGGCGAGCACCCCGCCGCAACCAGTTATTACCTTAGCTTCACTCAACTCGCAACCAGCGGAACGGTGACGCTGGACGGGACGGAGCATGCGGTGACCGGAAGCAGCTGGATGGATCACGAGATCGCCAGTCGGCAGCTCAGTAGCGGCCTCGAAGGTTGGGATTGGACTGCGATCCAACTGGAAGACGGGCGCGAGATCAAAGCTTACATTCTGCGCCGCGAAGATGGCAGCGCCGACACCTACTCGCGCATCATTTGGATCGACCGCGATGCTGGTGTCCAGAGCTTCGGCCCGGAGGCCTTTGAGTGGGAACGCGCCCGCTGGTGGCACAGCCCAAGAACAGGCACGCGCTACCCCATCGAACCAGTCATCCGTACCCACGATCCAGATACGGATGAGCCCATCGTGCTACGGCTCCGCCCAACGATGGATGCGCAGGAGATCCTTGGCGACGTCGGCGGAATTCCCTACTGGGAAGGTGCCTGTGTCGTGATTGATGAAAAAACCGGCACCATCCTCGGCCGCGCCTATCTCGAACTCGCCGGCTACGCCGAGAGCCTCGGCGATCAACTGAGGTGACGGGAGGAGGCGCAATGGCATAGACCCTTTTTGCCTTGATTCAAAACGTAACTTTGTCTGCTTGGGTGGGCTACCACAATAAGCTCATGCCAACCACTTCAAAGAAATCGAGTCTCCGGATTGTCTATATCCTCGAACTGAACCATGCAGGTGAGTTGGAGTGCTCAGCACGCTCAACCAAGCTAATGAACTGGGAGGCGTTCAGCGAGCAGTCGATTCGGTTCGAGGGCCTATTTGGGAAACAATTCGAGGACGCGATGACACCGGAGGACCGCAAAATCGCGATGCGCCTGCTGATGAGCTGTCGGGGCCAATCCAGAGATCTGGCCGTGCTATCGGGAGAGGAAGGCTACGACCTCTTCAAGACCATAGTAGATACAAACCGAGCCTTCTGGGCGAAGGGCAGTCACCTGCGCCTCAGATGGGAGGCTAGGCCAATGCCGGTCAAGCTCGACTGGCAGGTCCAGCCACAGGAGTATCGCCCTGTCTTAATCCCAGCGGATCAAAATGCGCTGGTGCTACCGATATCGCCTCCGGTTTATCTGCTCCCGGGCAGCCATAGTTGTGGCCCTGTTTCAGGGACCGTTTCGGATGGGCTGCTCACTCAGTGGGCGGAGGTGTTTATGATGGACGCAGAACGGGCACGAACTTTTTGCCTGCGCTTGTTAAACCGGTTTCCGTCCGAGCGTTTCCCGGTCCCGGATGAGATCGAAATCAAAGAAGCGGAATCGGCACAAATTGTTCCGGAACTGACGCTGAGTCGGCGTGCCGGAGCCTCCGCCAAGTCCGGTTCTGCGGCAAATCTGAATGAGATGGTCTTGGTCGAGCTACACTTCCGTTATGGCAAGCGTCGGATCGAGCGGGATTCGAATCTGGATTTTGTCAGTTACACGGAAGATGAAACCGTGGTGCGGATGCGCCGGGATCTGGACTTTGAGGCAAAATGTATCAACCGCTTGGAAAGTTTTGGTTTCGAGCCCGCGCCGACGACCAATGCCGGAGAGTTGTTTAATCTGGACGCAGGAGGCTACCTATTGACCAACCGGGCAGCCACCAGTTGGTACGAACTGCTCGATCAAGTTTTCCCAGGACTGGAAACGGCGGGCTGGAAGGTCAGGTATGCGCCGGGCTTTCGCCTTCATTCCACGCAAGGCAAGGGGCTTGATTCGGAGGTAGCTCAGGTTCAGTCCTGGTTCGAATATTCGGTGGGGGTTACTTTTCAAGGAATACGCTTCTCCGTCGTAGAGCTGATCCGCGATTTCATTAGCAACAGCCAGAGCCGCGATATCAGTACGTTGATCCGCGAATTGGCTGACAGTAATTTAGCCCTACCGATGGAGGATGGGGAATTTCTGGTTCTCCCCGGGAAAGAACTGACCAATATAATGAGCGAAATTTTTGAGCTATTGGGCTCAAACTCTGAGAACGGAACCGTGCGGCTCTCCGCTTGGCGAGCGGCCGAGCTGACGGCACGCGGCATGCTGGTGATGGATCCGGAACAGGCACGCGAGCTGCCAGATCTTACTCCGCTGATCGCGCGACTCCGAGGCGGGTTAACCCTCGCTCCGATGGAGCCGCCACCGCGGCTGCGAGCTGAACTGCGCGACTACCAAAAAGTGGGGCTCGGCTGGTTACGGTTTTTAAGAGAGACGGGCATGCACGGCATTTTAGCCGACGATATGGGTCTGGGAAAAACCTTGCAGACGATTGCCTGCTTATTGGCAGAGCATCAGGCTGGCGGCTTGGATCGGCCGTCGCTGATCGTGGCACCGACCAGTTTGCTTGATAACTGGCAATCTGAAATCGAGCGCTTCGCCCCGGATTTGACAACGCGTATTTACCACGGGCCTGATCGGCAGGCGGTAATGGATACGCTCCCGGATGGAGCGATCGTCATCACCACCTACGCGGTGCTGCGCAACGATGTAGAAGTGCTCAAAACGCAGGACTGGGCTTACCTGATTGTCGACGAGGCCC
>REBV01000294.1 GCA_007692545.1 Puniceicoccaceae bacterium | reverse complement strand
GAGGATTCTCTGCAGATTCCACGAACAAATCTCCGATGTGTTTTGGCGAGTATTTGATTAAAACTTCGCAAGGTGTTGCGCGTAGGCTTCAGCTGCGGTGGGATCCGGTACCAAGGTCTGGCTTACCAAGGAGATGATTTCTCGATGTTGGTTGCGAGGTAACTGCCTAAAAAGGTCGGGGGCTGGATTCTTGGGTGGTAGGGAGAAACGTGATAGAAAGGGTTTCATGGAAGCACTGGCGGAAAGGTTTACTCGGCAAGCGTAGTGGTGATGTTTTTGCCGCGCCGCTTGCGTTCGTTGAGTAGTTGCTGGTAACGAGCCTTCAGTTCCTGTGAGTTCGGATCGTCAGTTATTTGGATGCGGAGGGCTTTTAACTTATTTTCGAGCTCTGAGATATATTCCAGGATTCGCGTTTTGGATAGTGGCTTGAGGTTCTTGTCGAAAGCACGCCATTTTTTCAGTCGGATAGAATCAATTCCGTAAGCCGCCATGTCGACTGGAGTTTCCGGATGGGTGCGAGGGTTTTTCAGGATACTGTCTCTACGTTTTGTGTAGTCAGTATCAGCGTAGCGATGAATTAAATAACAGAACTGAGCTGATGCACGAGGCAGTTGGCGAATGTTCCATCCCTTGTTTATTGAATCTTGGATAACTTTTTTATGGTGAAAGCTATATATGGAGTGAAGCTCATTTGCCGAAAAGCAAAAGGACAGACCAGCTGTCTCAGGTGCTCCGTATTCAGTTACCACCGGAAGGATGGCCTGGCTATCTGCAAGAAATCGAACCCCGGAGAAAGGATAGATCAGGCTGTTTTGGCTCAGATTCAACGCAGCGTATGTTTGGATGGACTCTATGCTATTTGAAGATAGGGCGTCGTCGTCGTCGAGACGGGTAAGAATGTAAGCATCAAGCCTCTTCAAGTTGATTAGCTCATGCAAAAAGGCCTTCTGGTCCTGACTTCGATCGGCATGGAGTTCTATCTCCCGTAATTCCGCATCGGCAAAGCCCTGTAAATTTTGACGAAGTCGTTCTTTGTACCGGAGGTCAAGATCTCGATCAACTTGGATACGTACAATGAATTTTTGCGTGCTTTGACTGCGAAGTGAGGGGAGTGTGATCGCCTCGAAAAGTTGTATGCGGTGTTCGAGCCACCGATCATCAAAAATACCGATACCGAAACGGATGAAGATAACGTGGCTAAATCGTTTGCCGTCCGCAGAAGTGGTCACAGTAGTTGACCTAGGATTTGTTGTGTCGAAATGCCCGATTCTGGTCAATGGCCAATAGGGCGCAACGCCATCGTGTGGGTGAAGGCACGGGGTTACCTGGATGCCGTGCCTTTCGACGATGCCGGACCAATGGGTTCCGAACAACACGTCTCCCGCATAAGTTAGGGCGACTAATCGATTCCAATCAAAGGCGCCTGCTTGTGGGTATGGCCAGCGGAGGTCTATGGCGTGGCGCATCAACCAGTCGTATGCACTGCGGAGCGAGCGTCCTTGTTCGGTTCGAATGAGATGCAGGTTGTCACCACATTGCTTGGCCAATGTACATAAGTTGAACCAACTATGTAGATTGAAGACGCAGTAGTGCAACGTTTGCGATCGCTTCAGTTCATGTGGCTGACTTCCTTCCGGATCAAAGTGATGACAGATGCGGCCCCGTGCTCGGCGGAAGATGGTGCTGAGCGCAGCTGTATCGCCCAGGTAGGCTGAGATGGCGGCTTCCTGCAGGTCAAATAAGATGCCGTGGTTGTTTGCTTGATTCACTTCGCGCTGGCCCTGAGGGCTGCTGCGAAGCCATTCGCGGAAATGCCGAAGCCATTCGCGAAAACGATTTTCCGTCGATTGGTCAAGTGCACCGGCTTCGACGAAGATCTGGACGGCGTCGAGGTAGAAGTAAAGATCTTTGGTCTCGATGATTCCCGAGTGGCTACCTTCAGACTGGGGCGTTTGGTTGCGGCCTTGTGCGTAGCGTAGGTGTGGATTCATCCGGGAAGCCTCGTCAATGAACCAGTGACGTAGAAGGCGTACCCCATGCTCGGCAAAGGCGAAATCTCCACTGGCCTTCCATGCAAGGGCTAGGGTGATGCTGTCATCGAAGAGATCTTGCAAACGGGTTCGGTCATATCGTTCACTGCCCGGACCTTTCAGGACCGTGCCAGGTACTCGCTCTCCGTCCTTACGAATATAGGGGTAACCATCTTTCGTTTTGGGATTGGGCCACCAGTAGGGCGCGGGGTGCCAGTAATCGTGTTTGTCGCCGGAGGGAGGGGCTTCGGCCTTATCGGTTACTGAGTAGGGGCCGCGACTGAGCGCTGCACGGGCATTTAGGAGAAGTTTTTCATGTAGGGTGCTTGATGTGGGGGAAACGAGTATGGAGCCTTCGTAAAAAACGGGCCCATCCGGTGTTAAGTTGGATTCGATGATCGATTGATCAATGTATTGAAGGTTCGACCGAATGGCCTCGGCACGGGCAAAACCTCGATTTTTGAAGGAAGCGTGTGTGGTTTGTTCCAGTGCCTGACGGCCTGAATTTAGGCGGGCAACCCAGCCGGCTACACCAAACTGGCCAGCGTCGGATGCGGGCTCTGGTTTGGGTAAGTCCCAGGGATAGTTACGCCAGTTGTTCCAAGTGCCGGGAACTCCCAAGTGCCAAAAAAGGGCCACTTTAGGTCGACGGCCGTAAGGATGTTTCTCATCGAAGTAGGCGGGAGCGTCACTGCGGAACATGATTTGTGGCTCTT
>REBV01000188.1 GCA_007692545.1 Puniceicoccaceae bacterium | reverse complement strand
TTGTCCGCTGAAAATACGCTTGTAGCAGAAATAAAGCCGCTTGCACTGGATGCAACTATGAAGAATGAACGCCGCCAACAGGTTGTTACTACTGAGGGTAACGTGCAGCACGATGCGATTATCTTCAGCTGCTGCATGGAAATGGAACTTGGCGGGATGCAGCCGCTCGTTGCTTCGATGCCGGAAGTTCTACTGGTGAGCACTCTACTTGAAACATCACCCGAGATTCGCCCCATGCTTGACGCCATGGAGAGGGAATCGCTTGCACTGCAGGCTGGGCACATTGGCATTTTGGCACGCCTTGCCGAGGTGGTTGCCGCTCTTATGGTACGCAGCTGGGCGGCAGGCGGCGGCGGTAGTACTACCGGATGGTTAGGTGCGTTACAGGACCCTCGCTTGAGCAGGGCAATTGCTATGATGCACAAGCACCCTGGGAGAAACTGGACAGTGGCTATGCTTGCAGACGAGGCTAGCCAGTCTCGGTCGGTTTTTGCGCAACGTTTTCTTTTGGTAACAGGCGTTTCCCCGCTTCGATACCTGACGGACTTGAGGATGCGTCTGGCTTTTCTCAGCTTGAGTCGCGAACATCAACCTATTGAAACTGTTGCCGGGCAACTAGGGTACGGTTCATTGGCCGCATTTAGCCGCGCTTTCAAGCGTTCGATGGGCTTGTCTCCAGGTGCTGTTCGCGCCACAAAAACCATAACGATTAGACAAGTTCAGAATGACTTGATTATTCATGACCTTTCGTATGGGGCACCAACTCCGTGATTCTGCTTGAACACTGCACAGGCTATGGGTCAGTGCGTCCCTAAATCTGCTTAAGGCGTGGGCAAGTAATCTGGAAGTCGGGATTCCCTTGTAGATAATCTGCGTCTTTAAAAAAGGAAGGAAGATCATTCGAGAGCACGGGATGTCCAGACCCACTGCGTCTGAAACGTGCCTGGTTCTTAACTAAACGAATGAGTGCCATCCCTTAAATTGAAGGTAGAAATCGCGTGCCTATGAGCTGATGCCGAGAGCTAAAGCAATATGCGAGAGACGGTTCGCTATTGGCCCAGATTGTGTAAAAACGCTGTCTCAAACCCTTGCTATGATTTCTCGGGATTTCATCGCAAGGACCGTCCATGAAGCGCTTCATTCAAGGTGAGCATCGAGGCCAAAGCACCTTACTGCCAGAAAGCCTCGACGACTACGTCAACGATACCAATCCAGTGCGAGTGGTCGATGTCTTTGTCGACGAACTCGACCTAGTGAAGCTGGGTTTTGAAAGTGCCATCCCAGCTGATACTGGTCGGCCTGCTTATCATCCCTCGATCCTGCTGAGGCGAGTATTAACCGGTACCTGTCAGCACTCGATGCTGCGGATCAGCAAGATCGTCCATCATCGGACGCCAACGTTGTGCGATTGAGCGAAAGAATTGCCAAGCTGAAAGCTCAGATGAGAGAGCTTCAAGCAATCGAAATCCAGCTCAATGAATCACCGGACAAACAGGTATCACTGACCGATCCAGACGCCCGCTCCATGATGACTCGCGGCACGGGCATTGTCGGTTACAACGTGCTGACGGCGGTCGATAGCACCATTTGATCGTTGCTCATGAGGTTACCAACGTCGGTTCCGACCGCGACCAACTCAGCTCTATGGCCAAGCAGGCCCGCGAAGCGATGGGTTCGGAAAAGTTGTCGGTGGTAGCTGACCGTGGGTACTTCAAGAGTGAGGAAATCCTGGCCTGTCACGATGACGAGATCATCGCTTATGTACCCAAGCCGATGACCTCGGCAGCTAAAGCGGAGGGGCGCTTCAACAACGACGCGTTCATCTATGACTCGGTGGCGACCGAATACACCTGCCCGGCAGGAGAGAGGCTAAAATGGCGATTCTCTAGTGTTGAAAAGGGTATGAGATTGCATCGGTACTGGAGCTCGAAATGCCAAGAGTGCGTCCTGAAATTACAGTGCACACCAAGTAAGCAGCGCCGAGTTCGGAGATGGGAGCACGAAGCAGTGCTGGAAGAAATGCAGCGGCGCCTCAACGGTGCGCCCGAAATGATGCGGATCAGAAAAAGGACCGTTGAGCATCCCTTCGGTATGTTAAAACAATGGATGGGTGCTGCGCACTTCCTGACGCGGAAGCTCGACGGGGTGAGTGTAGAGATAAGCCTGAACGTGCTCGCTTGTAATCTGAAACGGGTTATGAAAATCATGGGCACGGTAAGCTTGAAGGAGGCTTTGACGGCATAAAAGCTGTCATTTTGCTCGTCTCGGAGCCGTTCTGAAGGGTTCCATGAAGAAACTGAACCGCCTGATACGTCATTGGCAGCATCTTGGCCCTGACCAAGAACAGGGCCCGAGAACACCCACTACTTCCGTAATCAAAGACCAAAGTCAGCGTTTTTACACACTCTGGGCCGAAAGCTGCCTGATGCGGAGGCAACGCACAAATCCTTCGAAAGCCATTGCGTCAGTTTACTCCCGAGGAATACCTGCACCGTGCGAGATATGCCGAAGGCAATGCAGGGCACACTTCTGTCACTTAAGCAGACGCAAGAGTCTTAAGATTGAAGCCGCCGTCTTAAGTCATCTAGCAACCACTGACCAGCCTTCTGGAGGGGTTGATTACGCGCATGCGCCGCATAAATCGTTAGCCCTTCCTCAGGTGTTGGATCATTCTCGATACGAAGCGGGACCAGCCGTCCACCTGCAATCAGCTCTGACACAAGATGTTCAGGCATACGGCACCACCCGAAGCCGCC
>REBV01000205.1 GCA_007692545.1 Puniceicoccaceae bacterium | reverse complement strand
CGTTCCAGTCGAGGCTGAGCCCATCTTAGGGCCTCCGTGAGCGTTTCCACATGCGCCGCCGCTTTCGACGCCTCTGCGGTATCGCCAACCGCAACCGTCCAGACAACGTCAGACTCATCTATGACTAGCCTCTCAAAGCTCGGCAAAAGCTCCGGCGCTCGCATCGGACGTGCCGGCGGTGTTGGTTTTACCGCCTCCACCACTGGACGTGGCACCTGGCGCGTCGGAGGTGCCGCACTTGCGATCTCTCCTGATTCATCGACCCCCTCGATACGATGCCAGCGCAAAGCAAGGTAGCTTCCGGAAGAGAGCTCCTCGGGCAGGAAGACCTCCACTGCGTCAATATGCTGCCATCGGGGAGGTATGAGATCGTAGGGAGACTCGGAGATCCTGCTTTCCCCCTCAAATACCGGAATTTCCAGAACCGCCACGCCGCCGCTCTCGATTTCCGAAACGGCTATATCAAACTGAATCTGTGCAGTTCCTGGCACGCTCTCGTCTTTTAACAAGAAACGAAAACGCGAAGCCGTATTCTCCGGCAAAACCTGAAGAACCAAGCGAATCTTTACCGCTCCGCTCAGATCAAGTCCGGAAAGCCGTGAATAACCAACGGTACCACCGGGATGTAGGAACACATTCTGAGCACCTCTGGTGCCCCTCAGTTCGGCGGATTTGTGGCTCCAATCGAAACGCATGTCTGCCGATGAGAAATCCCGGACAGTCTGTCCACCGAGCTGATAGGCAATTGTGCTGGCTACGACGATCAATATAGAAACTGGCTGCCGGAGGCGGGAAAATAGATGAAGTAACGGGTACGCTCTCATTAACGGTAATGATTTAGGGGTATGGACATAAACGAAATCAAGCGTCCCGGCAATCATACTGGGACGCCGATTTTTTCTTCTCGAAGAAGAAACCTTAGCAGCGCGCACGTCGACGGCGGAAACCAACGCACATCAGTACAAGTACCGCCGCCACCGCCGCAGTCGTGGCCGGCTCAGGAATCACGACCGCTTCAGCAAATTCCATCCGCAGACCAAGCGCTCCACCATTATTATCAAAACCCTCTCCTATTTGAAATTTCGCAACATCGGAGAAGATAACCGAGGTAGCGCCAAAAGGCGGTTCATTCTGAATAGCATAAGCATCTGTGAAGGACAGGGCGACCGTGGTCATCGTCTCAGTGTTGAAGAGATTTGTCGGGATATCCCACTTCGTCTTCACAGTATCGTCAGCGTTGAAGATCGCGAATTCAAAGACCGAAGCCACATTTGTGGAGAGTAATTGAGCACGGATCAGCAAGGTGTCGGAACCGGAAATGTCTATCGTCCCAAAATCGGCATTACCGACACCACCACCGGAAGGTACCGTGATTTCCTGAAACGTAGCGAAGCTATTAATCGAAGCACCTCCGAAGTCATATTGGAAGTTTATCGAGCTGGAATCATTAAACTGACCGATCATTTGGGCAGAAGCAGAACCTGCGACGAGGAAGGTCACAGGTGCGAGGTATTTTAGAATAGATAATTTCATAGGGCTTCATTGATGAGTGGGATTAACAAAGCTCTCAATAGCCGGACACCTGAAGCGTTCAGAAGTGGCCATGGAGTGCTTCAGTTCCTCTGCGTTTAACCAATCTGAACCCTTCAGCATTGAGGCAATTGTTAATCCGTCGGCCCCCTGCCACGGATTAAACACTCCAGCAGGAACCCATTCACCTACAGCCCCACCCTACCATGATGCAAGCGAGCCCAGAAAACACGCCACCCGAAGGACTGCCCAGCCGCATCCATCATGCAAAGACAACTTCGGCGCTTGCAGATGCCCCGGAGTCGCGCCACCCCAACCAAGCGCCACTCAAGGCGCGTGAGAAACTCTCCTATGGATCGGGAGCCATTCCATTTACCCTCGCCTACGCCGCGCTCGCAAACCTGGCATTTCCAATTTTCAATATTACGCTGGGCTTAAGCGCTACTTTAATTGGTATCGCGCTCGCCATTGGTCGACTGTGGGATGCCTTCACAGATCCCGTGATGGGTATGATCAGTGATAACGCGCGGACCCGTTGGGGACGCCGACGCCCCTTCATCCTACTGGGCGGACTCCTTTGCGGGCTCACCTTCCCCTTATTTTGGTTTCTACCGACTGGTTGGGGTGAACCAGCTCAGTTTGCCTGGATCGTTCTTTGCATCCTGTTGTTCTACTCCGCAACGACCGTTTATTCCGTCCCATGGCTCTCGCTAGGCTACGAGCTCAACCCCGATCCACTTGAGCGTACTCGTCTACAGGCATGGCGAACCTACCTTGCCGCCGGAGCTTCGCTAGCGCTCCCCTGGATTTACCGGGGAGCTCAGGCAGATGGCTTTGGCGACACGATCGTGGGGATGCGCTGGCTTGGCCTGGCCTGCGGGCTTGCATTTATACTTTTTGCCTGGCCGGTCTTCCTCGGGTGTCGTGAACGGGTCGATGCAACCACTTTGGCAAGGCTAAAGACTCCGCTCATCCAAGGGCTCAGAGAAACCTGTGCCAACCGTGCCTTTCTGATTTTGGTTGGAGGCATTGTCACAACCATGCTCTGTGCCCCGATGCTAGTGGGCTCGCTTGATATCTATATCAATAATTATCATATCTTCGATGGAGACACACGGCGGGGAGCTGCCTACGCGGCAACCTTCGGCACCATCTTCTTCCTCTTGCAATTGATCTTTGTTCCCCTTGCCCTACGGCTTACTGCGCGCTTTGGAAAGATCACCGTCATCCGAGCTTCGCTGT
>REBV01000069.1 GCA_007692545.1 Puniceicoccaceae bacterium | reverse complement strand
CGATCCGGTTGAAGTCCGCGTCTGTTCATGAGATTTTATTTATGCAATGGCATTGAGCTTTAGCAAGGGTTTTTGGGGCGGCTGGCGTGGCGGGGAGTTGCTTGCTAAAGCCGCGGGCTTGTTGGTATTGTGGTGGGGATGCGTCATGGTGGGTCCTTGGGTTGAAGGGATGAGTTGACGCACTCGGGCACAAAAAAACCGCTTCTTCAGTGCGGTTTAACGTGTTGAAGAGTGCTTGGATTCTGCTCGTCAGGCAGCGAATCTTTAGACCACCGTGGCGACTCTCCGACAATTAAATCAGGGAACCCGGTTGGTGCCTTCTTCCTAAAATAGTAAGATGCTTCTGGTGATTCGTATTACGACGTGGATTATTGAAAGAACAGAGCAAAGATAGTGAGAAAAACTGTTGGGTAAGTCAAGGTTAATCGTTTAGTATTTTCGGATCGTGCTGGAAAATTGGATACATGGCATCGATCCGAGGAAAATGGTAGGGGTGGTGGGACTCGTTCCGAACCCGCTGAGCGGGAGGCAAGACCGGCTGCGGCGCAGCCCGCAGACCGGACCACCCACACCGCCCGCTTATCTGACGCTACGGAGTATAAACCAGCTGCTCTACCTATTGAGCTACACCCCCGTCTTGGCAGGAAGATGGGGCCGGTATTCGGAACTGGGTAGCGGGACGCATGATCAAAGAACGGGCAGGAGTTTTCTTACATTAAGATGAGGCCGTGGGGCACGAAGGGGAGGAAGTCTTTGCGGTTGTTTGTGGCTAAGGAGGCCCTGGCCACGATGGCTGTTGCCGCGATCATTGCGTCCACGCGAAGCCGCCGCGGCTTATTCAGACTGCGGAATCCAGCGGCGGCAGCTTGCGCTTCGATTTCACCGAACGGAAGAATTCCCCCGTCGAGCAAGGCCAGCGCTAACTGCTCTTCTTCCGTGGTGCAGCCACACAAGAACTTATACCATGCGACGCTTGGGATGCAGAGCGATTCATTGGCCTCCAGCCACTGCTCTACCGCCAAGCCCTCCGTTGTCCCGGTAATGAGTGCGCGGATCAGATAGTTGGTGTCCAGACAGATCATGATGAGCTTCGCCAGTGCTTACGGTCCTCTTCGATTTCCCGAATCCATTGGTCGGCTCGCTCCGGATTCATGCCTCCTTTGGCATGGTAGGCCTTGAGCAAGGACATGCGGTCCGTCTTGAGAGAGGCTTCGGCTTGCTCGGAACGTGCGACTGCCCGGCGGACAACCTCGGCCTGTGAGACGCCCCAGCGGGCGGCGAGCCGCTTGAGCCGGAGGGCAGTGGCCTCATCCAAAGCGAATGTCGTGCGGTGGGTCATTGTTGGCATACCATCATTCATACCATCACATTTGACAGCGCCAAGGAAGAGACGCAGAAAAGGTCGCAAGCGGCATACCAGGGCTTTGGGTGATCCGCCTCTAGAAAGGCGATCACTACGGCGCGGGAGGGGCAGTTCCGGCCGTAGGGGAAAGGAAATCGCCGCCGGATGTTTTTTTTCGGAACAAAACGCAGCTAGAGCACGTCGCGCTGTTTAGCATCACGGATGGAATCGATGAATTGGAGTAATTTTGGCATACTGATGGCGGATAGGTTACGGTTGGTTAAAATCCGCTGCTGCGGGACTCGTGGTGGAACTCGCGGCCGACGATTTCGGTAGCATGGAATTCCGAGACGTAGGAGGGTGTTCCTGACTTTCTCAGCAATCGATTCCGGATCACTCTGACGATTGTGAATCGGTGATCTGAGAGTTGAAGCGGGGGTTGTCATGTTGGGGGTAAATACATGACATATAACTATGTCAAGAAAAAATTGTTGACTCGTTTTGTCCAACTAACTTGACTGCATCATATGGGAAAAAATATAGAAACAAAAAATTTGACCCAATTTGGCAATTTGATAGCCGGAGAGCTTGAAAAGAGGGAGATGAAGCTATCGGAGCTCGCCGATGCGATTGGTTCAGACCCAGCATCAATGAGTCGTTTCTTGCATTTTAAAAGAAGGCCGCCGGGAGAAATAATTGACAAGATGGTTAGTTTTTTTGGGCTTTCTGGGGCCGAGGGATGTCATCTTCATCGTCTAGCAGAGAATGGTGGTGACCTAGGTCTACGCTCATCGGCCACGGGATTTCAGCCGCGAATTCGTTACCGCACGGCTCGGCGTTTTGCGGAATATGACTTGAATGCACTGATGAAAGTGGTCGCGGGACAAGGCTGGCATTGTGAGGTTTGTAAAGAGGACGACCCTTTTTCTTATGATGTAAAAGTAGCTGCGAGTGAGGACTCGGAAAAATTCGTGGCGGTGAATTTTCCGGATCCCCGCAAACCCGAACCCGATTATCTTTTGCGCAAGACACAGGCAATGCAGGGAATTTATAAGGACCTCCTCGCGGCAAGCCTGTTTTATGAGGGCGTGGCTGGATCCTTGGCCGCCTATCAGAAAGGCAATCAGGATGTCAGGCAGCTTCAACTGGAAGCGTCTGATGCGGAAAGCACCGACGCGTGGTTGCAAATGGCTTCTGGTGATAAGGGTCGCATCGTGCACGGGGGTAACCTCGTTCAGGTGTTAGCGGAGTATCTGGAGCCGACCGAGGCTGTTCGCGACTACTTGAAAGCGGAGGGACGCTGATGCCGACCTGGTTCTACAATCGTCCGCTGGAAAAGGCCGACCCGACCGAGCTGCGGGTGGCGCAGATTTTTGAACAATTCATGGGGACTTCTGAAAAACGCCTTTTGAGCGCCGCAGGCGACTCAAAAACCGCTTTT
>REBV01000295.1 GCA_007692545.1 Puniceicoccaceae bacterium | reverse complement strand
CCGGATTCGGCCTCGATGCCGCCGACTCCCCAGCCGACGATGCCCAGGCCGTTTATCATAGTCGTGTGGGAGTCTGTGCCAACAAGAGTATCGGGGTAAAGGACGCCATCTTTCTCGAAGACGACTTTAGCCAAATATTCGAGGTTGACCTGGTGGACGATGCCAATCGCAGGTGGCACAACGCTAAACGTCTCAAAGGCCTGCTGCCCCCATTTGAGAAACTGATAGCGCTCTTTGTTGCGACTAAATTCAATTTTGAGGTTTTCAAGGAAGGCATTAGCCGAGCCTGATCGATCGACTTGAACCGAGTGGTCGACGACAAGATCAACCGGCACGAGGGGCTCGATGATGGCAGGGTCCTTGCCCAGTTCCTTGACGGCATCGCGCATCGCAGCCAGATCGACTAGAAGAGGGACGCCCGTGAAGTCCTGTAAAACCACGCGCGAGACGACGAACGGGATTTCTTTGCTGCTCTTTTCCGTAGCGCTCCAGTTTGCCAGTGCCTTAACATCGGCTTCGAGAACTTTCTTGCCATCGCAGTTGCGTAGGACGGATTCCAGCACAATACGAATGCTGATGGGCAAACGGGAGATCTTGCCCATGCCAGGCTGAGATTCGAGTGCTGGAAGGCTATAGTATTTCGAGCCGTTCAGCTCTTTGATGACGTTAAATGGATCGCTCATTGGTGGGTGCGGGATGCGAGATGCGGGATTAGGGGCTTAGGCTAGGGCTGCTTTGATGGCATCGAAATTGGGCAGAACTTTTGGATCGTCGGAGGATTCGCTGTAGATAATCGTCCCTTTTTCATCAATCACAAAGGCTGAGCGCTTGGCCACTCCTTTAAAGCCGAGGAGTTCAGGGTAGAGCACGTCGTATGCCTGTGCAACGTCCTTATTGAAATCGCTGAGCAAAGGAAACTGGAGGTTATCAACCTGCGCCATTTTCTCTAGGGTGAAGGGGCTGTCGACCGAGATGCCATAGACCGCGGCATTCAAATCCTTGAAGGCTTGCAGGCCTGAGTTGACGCTGCACATCTCGTCCATACAGACGCTGGTGAAGGCGAGCGGGAAGAAAAGAAGGACTGACTTCTTTTTTCCATAGTTTTCGCTCAGAGTGATGTCGTGGAGACCCTCCGCATTTTTGCTTTTCAGGGTGAAGTCGGGGGCTTGAGAACCTTTTGTAAGTGCCATAGTCGCGTGTCGTTTATTGTTTGTGAGAAGAATGAGAGCTTAATTAAGGCTTCTTGTGCCCGCTTGTAAAGTACCGCCTAGCTTTCTGACCTTGTTTTCTCGGCTAAAAGGATTGCGCCAATAATGCAGAGGCTTCCAAGGAGCAGGCGGACTAGAGCCGGCAGGGTGAGTTCTGAAATTTCTCCAAAAACAAAAAGTGAGCAGGCCATCGCGAGTGGGACCACCGCATTGTTAAAAGCAGCCAGTGTGCCGGGACGGCAGAGAGTTGCCCCTTTATTCCAGAGGTAAAATCCCAAGCCTGAGGCGATAATGCCGAGGTAGATGATTACAATCGTTTGAGCCGATGTGGGCGTGACTTTCCCCCAATCCGCAAAAACGAGGCTGGCTATGAGGGTAGCGAGGAAGCCGCCGAGATAGAGCCATGCGAAAATCTGGTAGGCAGGCACTCTCGGATTCATTTGCTTCCAGTCCCGGTAATAGACTTGACCAAATGCAAATGCCAGGCCCGCCACTTGCATCAGTGCGAACCCCAGCCAGATGTCACCGCCCGATCCGGAGCGCGCTTCTATGATTGCGGCCCCCAAAATCGACAGCAGCGCTACTTTAAGATAGTTGGGGTGGAATCGCCGACTCCTGAGGTCGTGGATTATAACGATGTAAAGCGGCGTCAGGACTGAAAACAGAGCGACTAAGTGGGAAGGCAAAAACAGGAATGCTTTCATATAGCCGATATACATCAGGCCGAACTGAATGGCTCCGCATGCGGCGAGTCGTAGCCCTGCCCCAACGGGAATCACCGATAGCCTGAGGAAGGGTAGAAAGAGCAGTCCGGCGATGCCGAGGCGAGCCGCCGCGACAAAGAATGAATCGAGCCCGGCCAGTCGATTTCCGATCAAACCGAAAGAAAAGGCCCAAATGAGTGAGACCAAGGCCAGGTAGTGCATTTCAATCGTGTATAAAAAACCCCGGATTTGGTTGACTCAAGCGAGTCGCCAATCCGGGGTTTGTTGGCTCTCGGTAGCTGCCCTGGACGAATCGGGGGCGGGCTGCAGAGAGGAATTAATTAGGATCCCTGCATCTCAGGACTGACCACGATAACGCCTCCATCTTCTGGAGTGATTTGCGGTTCGGGCATTTCAAGGATGCCCCGATTCATATTTGTCGGGATAAAGTTCTCCATGGCGTTAAACAAAACATCAAAGAGCGGATCTCCGCGTCCGAGGCGGATGATGATTGAATGGTTTTCCGGGACAGGCACGGCCTGCTCATCGGCCACACCGCTATTAAAGCCCGCGTCACCGACATTGCCCCGGAATTCGATATCGCCTGTAAAACGGGAAATAAGGTCAACCAGACCAGTCGTGTTTCTCACAACAAACAAAAATTCGCCACGCTCCGCATTAAAAAAGAGACGCACAGAGCCTTGCGTGCCTCGGACAGCAGCCGTACCGATGGGTGACTGGATGTCGAAGCGAGAGCCTTGCCGTAGATTTTTCACATGAAAATCAATTTCACCGTAATTAATCTTAAGCAGGGTTTGTGAAACGCTAGGGTCTGCCTGGAGTTGCTCGTAGGTATTGCTCCCGGAAAAAGGCTGCTGCGAGAGCTTGCTGATGTCGATACTGGTATTTTCCTTCACGGTGATCTGAGATCCGTTGGAGAATACGAGTTGGGCCGAACTCAGGGCTGTCACACTCAAGCTGTCACCTTCGACGAGGATATCACCAGGCTTGAGTTTTGTTTGGCTACCGTCGCTCGCGTATTTCGTTACGGAGCCTTTGACTGCGAGTGCTTTTGCACTGGATAATTGAGCAGCCTGAGCGGAAAGAGAAGTAAGTGCGCCCATCAGGAGCACACTGAATATAGAGAGGGAGATTTTTAGAGATTTCATAACAATTATTGTAGGTGTATATGACTGTCACGGAATTCTTGGGCGGTTTCAAGCTTTTTCTTGAATATACCTTAAGGCGGGAGTTCACTGATTAATCTTTTCAAGTTGGCGTCAATTAGTTTTCTTATAAATAATGACAAAATTCAGGCCATGCATCGACCTCCACGACGGTCACGTGAAGCAAATCGTGGGTGGCAGTCTGCGTGAGGATGGGGTTGGTTTAAAAACCAACTTTGAGAGCGAACTTTCGGCCGACTACTATGCGGCGCTATACCAGAAAGATGGGCTGACAGGTGGGCATGTTATAAAATTGGGCTCTGGCAACGAGGATGCTGCCCTCAGTGCTCTCCTAGCATACCCCAGTGGTTTGCAACTGGGAGGGGGCATATGCGCCGAGAATGCGGAGTTTTGGCTGCGGGCAGGAGCCAGTCACGTGATTGTGACCTCATGGCTATTCGATGAAGGTGGCCACTTTCTAAGTAAGCGGCTGGACAAACTTGTCCGGGAAGTTGGGCGTGAGCGGATCGTGATTGATCTCAGTTGTCGCGTGCTAGCGGATGGTTGGGTTGTTGCGATGAATCGCTGGCAGACTCTGACAGATTTGTCGATCACGGAAAAGGTCTTGAGCGAGCTTTCGGGTAGCTGTGCAGAGTTTCTCGTGCATGCGGCTGATGTGGAGGGGCAGTGTGGCGGGATTGATGCCCGCCTGGTTGAGTTTCTGGGGCGGCACGTCAGCATTCCAGTCACGTACGCTGGCGGGGCTAACTCGATTGAGGCACTTGGGGAGGTTGATAACTTGAGTCGGGGCAAAGTTGATCTGACTATCGCAAGCGCGCTGGACTTATTCGGGGGGCAGGCCGTACGTTACGCTGACTGTCTGGCCTGGAATCGCCGGGGGACGAGCGTTACCTGAGCTGGTGATCTATTCATCTTCAGACAGTATAAGCATTTTGACAAAGCACAGAGCCATCTCATTTTAGCCTTATGAAAATTCAGCGGATTGCCATGACCATGGTCATTGTATTTTTGACCTTTTATGTATTGTATATTGGTCAGAATTTACTGCTTCCCCTGGTTATCGCGGGAACGATCGCCTATTTGGTTAGTATCTTGGCTCATGCTATTTGTTCGCTACATATCCGGGGCTTATTCGTGCCAAAGCCCATCGCCATGTTTTTGGCGGTGGCCATAATTTTGATGTCGCTGACCTATCTGGTACAGTTGATCACCTTGAACATTCAGAGTGTGATTCGGGTCGCCCCGGATTATCAGCACAATTTAGAGCGCCTCATTTTTAAGGGTTATAGCTTGGCGGGGGTGGAGGAAGTGCCAAATATTCGGGAAATCCTCCGCCGAGTGGATTTCGGGGCCTATTTGCAGAGTTTTGGTGCGACGGTGCGGTCTTTGGTTAGCAACACGGGTATTATTATGGTTTACCTCATTTTTTTACTGCTCGAGCAACGCACCTTCCCGGATAAGATCCGGGCGATTGTGCGTAACCCACAGCGCCAGGCCGATACCTTTGAAATGATCGGGAAGATGCGGAATGATATTCGGACCTATGTCGGGATCAAGGTTCTGACGAGTTCGTTGACTGGCGTGCTCAGCTACTTGGTGCTCAAGGTGGTCGGCGTTGATTTCGCCAGCTTTTGGGCTGTCATGATATTTTTACTCAACTTTATTCCGACGATTGGCTCGATCATCGCAACGGCCTTCCCATCAATGCTCACACTAGTGCAGTTTGATACTCTGGGGCCGTTTATTGTCACGATATCCGTTTTAACCACTGTGCAATTCTGCATCGGTAGTCTGCTTGAGCCCCGCCTTATGGGGAATCGCCTAAATCTTAGCCCCATTGTGATCCTCCTTTCTCTTGGCTTGTGGGGCTCGATCTGGGGTATACCAGGCATGTTTCTCTGTGTCCCGATTACGGTGATTATCATGATTGTTTGTTCCTACTTCCCTGAGACGCGGCCGCTGGCGATTTTACTCTCTGGTAATGGAGATGTCGCAGCTGGGGTGAAAAACGGTCGGGTTACGGAATAGGTGCTACAGGAGTTTTTTGGGGGGGCGCATCTGCTATGCTCCCTAGCTGCGTTAGTTGAGATGCGGAGGCAGGCTCTTATGTCTTTTAGTGAATTTCACTAAAAAGCGCAGTGTTCATAGTTTGTTGATTTTTAGCGAGATGTGGAATCTTTCTGATTCTATATGTTCGGAGATCGAGGCCCATTCGGTTCTATGGGGAAACTTGGCACAAGGATTGCTTTGCTGGTTGGGTTCGCATGTCTGCGTAACGCTTCGGGGCCTTAAAAAGTTCTGATTTCAATTCCTAAACGACAAAGTAATCAACCTAACTCATACAAAACAATGAAGATCAAAAAATACCTTCTCGCTCTGCTGATCAGCGGTGTCACCCTCATGGGGGTGGGCTCGTTGAGTGCGGAGGAAGATAGTGTGGTGGATGAGGCCGCAGTCGCCGCAGCGACTGAACTGGCGCTCGCACCTGCTAAGGCGGCCTACGCTGCTGGCAATGAAATGGCAGGGGATTACCTTGCCCTCCTTGAGGCGCAGGGTGAATATGCCTATGCATTCGATTTTTTCGTAATTTCGATGCTATGGACTGTCATCGCAGCCGTATTGGTGCTTCTCATGCACCTCGGATTCGCCACACTGGAAGCTGGCCTGACTCAGTCCAAGAACGCGGTGAATATAATGTTCAAGAACGTGTTCATCATCTCGATCGGTATCATCACCTATGCGCTGGTAGGTTTCAATACCCACTATCCGGAAGGAGACTGGATCATTGAGGGCTTTCTTTCCTTTGGTGGCTTTATCGGCGACCTGAATGCAGATGGGGGTGATACCTTCGGCTACGGCGGTGTTGAGCTGGCCATGACCGGTTTTGGTGACTTCATTTTCCAGGCGATGTTTGCAGCCACAGCGGCGACGATCGTTTCCGGTGCAGTTGCAGAGCGGGTGAAGCTGGGTAGTTTCATGATTTTCTCTACGCTACTCGTCGCAGTTGCTTATCCGATCGTTGGTGCCTGGCACTGGGGTGAAGGTTGGCTGGGCGAGCTTGGTGGCGGCGATGCCGCTTTCTACGACTTCGCTGGTTCGACAGTGGTGCACGCATTTGGTGGCTTCGCGGCTTTGGCCTGCGTGATCATCCTGGGGCCTCGCGCCGGCAAGTATGTTGACGGCAAGATTCGCCCGATTCTTGGCCACAGCATGCCTTTGGCCACGATTGGTGTCTTCCTGCTGTTCATCGGTTGGTTTGGTTTCAACGGTGGTTCGGTTCTTTCAGCGGATCCCACATACATCGGCCTTGTCTTCACAACAACTGCACTGGCAGCAAGTGCTGGCGCACTGGCTGCGATTGCCATCTCTTGGATCTTCCTGAAAAAGCCTGATCTCTCGATGTCACTCAATGGTATCCTGGCCGGTCTGGTCGGTATCACTGCCGGCGCCGATGCCATGGGCCCAGGTGCTGCCATGGTTGTTGGTGCAGTGGCTGGTGCCATTGTGGTCTTCTCAATCATCTTCTTCGACAAGATCAAGATAGACGATCCGGTCGGAGCGATCTCTGTGCACGGTGTGTGCGGTATCTGGGGCACACTGGCTGTGGCCTTCTTCGGCGGCGCGAGCTTCATGTCTCAGCTGATCGGTGCGGTAACCGTTTCACTGGCCGCGTTCTTCTTCGCAGCCGTGGTCTTCTACGCTCTGAAACTCACAATTGGCGTTCGTGTATCTCCTGAAGAAGAGGCTGAAGGTCTCGACATCGGTGAGCATGGCCAAGAGTGTTACCCGGATTTCGCAAATAGCTCTCGCTAAGTTTAGCCTAGCCAATTAGAAAAATAACCACATAAATTAAATTACTATGAAATTGGTCAAAGCAATCATCAAGCCCTTCAAATTAGAAGAGGTCAAAGAAGCGCTCGCAGATATCGGCATCGAAGGTATGACGGTCACGGAAGTAAAGGGTTTCGGTCGCCAAAAAGGTCACACCGAAATCTACCGTGGCAGTGAATACACGGTCGACTTTCTGCCTAAAGTAATGGTCGAGGTCGTCGTGGACGATGCGGACGCGGAAAAGACGACCGAAGCGATCGTCAAAGCCGCCAAGACTGGCAAGATCGGGGATGGTAAAGTCTTCGTCCTCCCGGTCGAAAGCGCGACACGTATCCGCACTGACGAAACCGGCTCGGAAGCTCTCTAAAACAGGGGGTGGACGGCAGGATCTAGCCGAACCTTAAAGCAAACGCTTTAGCAACGAACCGGCCATTCCGCAAGGAGTGGCCGGTTTTTCTGCGGATGAGAAGCAGATGCTTATGTTTTAGGGCTTGGGCGCAAACTTTCGGCCTGAATGACTATTTTTTTTTTTGGGGGGGGGGATAAGCCCAATTCCTTAAAGAGCAGGAAGATTGTATTTAAACTGGGTTGCCTTAAGGAAGCTCAGGCAGTTCAAAAAGCCACCCGCAGGGCCGAGCTCGCCGCCGTGTCCGCGATTGCGAGTCGAGTGATCGAAAGGGATGGACATCGCTTAACCGTCAACCGCGTGGCCCCGCCGGATCACCCCGTGGCTTCAGCGACGCTTCCTGTTACACCAGCTTCAAAGCAACTGACATCTGCCGAGCTAGCAGCGCTCATTGCCGCGCACGCCAGAGAGCACTCGGCGACAATTTAAAGCAACGACCGAGACTTTAACCGCTTCAGCGGAATCAAATGGGCGAACCCGCTACTTTAATCCAAGGCGCTGATCCAAGCTAGATCGTCTACGCACAGAATGAGCAAAATCAAGCTTTGTGATTGCCTGAATTCGGCCCGCACTCAAAATATCGTAAATTATGTCCTGGCAACGATTCACCAAACACCACCTATCCATCGACGAGCTCGACTTCGCGCTCGACATCAGCCGCATCGATTTCGGCGACGATTTCCTGAGCGATATGGAGCCTAGGATGCAGGCCGCCTTTCAGTCGATGAATGCGCTCGAAGCGGGTGCCATCGCCAATCCCGACGAGGGTCGCATGGTCGGCCACTATTGGCTGCGCAACGCCCAGTTGGCACCCGAGCCCGAGCTGGCCAGCGCGATTGAAAGCTGCCTCAGTCAAATCAAGCAGATTGCTGCCGAGGTGCACACCGGCAAAATTTCCGGCAAGAGCGGGCCTTTCAAAAATTGCCTGATTATCGGGATTGGCGGCTCCGCACTCGGACCCCAGTTTGTGGCTGACGCGCTGGGTTGCCCGAAGAGCGACAAGATGCGTCTCTTCTTTTTCGATAACACAGACCCCGACGGTATCGACCGCACGCTGGCATCCCTCGATGGGCAACTGGGGCAGACATTGGCCCTGGTCATCTCAAAATCCGGGGGCACGCCGGAGACGCGTAATGGCATGCTTGAAGCACAGGCCGCCTACCAGGCGGCCGGGCTCGAATTCGCCGCGCACGCCATCGCCATCACCGGCGAAGGCTCCAAGCTCGACCAGGTCGCCAGCTCCGAAAACTGGATCACCCGCCTGCCCATGTGGGACTGGGTCGGTGGGCGCACGTCTGAGCTGGCTGCGGTCGGCCTGCTCCCCGCTGCTCTGCAAGGTCTCGATATTGACCGCATCCTGGCAGGCGCGGCGGCGATGGATACGGCCACCCGCAACCGGGAAACGGCCCAAAACCCAGCCGCCCTACTTGCGCTCATGTGGTATGCCGCGACTGATGGGAAGGGGGCCAAGGATATGGTCGTCCTCCCCTATAAAGACCGCCTGATGCTCTTCTCCAAGTACCTCCAGCAACTCGTGATGGAGTCACTCGGGAAGGAGTTTGATCTCGACGGCAAGCGCGTCAACCAAGGCATCGCTGTTTACGGCAACAAAGGCTCGACGGACCAGCACGCCTATGTGCAACAACTGCGCGAGGGCGTACATAACTTTTTTGCCACCTTCATTGAGGTGCTACAGGATCGTTCCGGCGAGTCGATCGAGGTGGAGGAAGGCGTCACCACCGGCGACTTCCTGCAGGGCTTCTATCTCGGCACCCGCGACGCCCTCTACGAGAATGGCCGCCAGTCCATCACGATCACTATCCGGGAAGTCACACCCGAGGCGGTCGGCCAGTTGATCGCTCTCTTCGAGCGTGCAGTCGGCCTGTATGCCAACCTGGCCAATATCAACGCCTACCATCAACCCGGCGTCGAAGCTGGGAAAAAGGCGGCGGCCACTGTGCTTGAGATCGGGCAAAAAATCATCGCCGAACTCCGATCCCAACCCGGCCAGCGACTCGACGCGCTCACAATTGCACAAAACTTGAACCTTGAGTCTCAGGCAGAATTGGTATTTAAACTTTTAAACAGACTCGCGGTCAATCACCGCGGGATTCTGATTGACAAGAAAAATCCCGCCCATCGCTCCCTTTTTTACGCAACTTAGCCTCTACAAACACTCCCCAAAAATCAAACACATATGAATAGTCTATCTCTCATTCTTCGCATCCTTGCCATCGTGGCCGCCGTGATCGCTGGCGGTTTATTCTTCCTCGGTCAGGGTAAATTAACTGAAAAGCAGGCCGCCTTGGAAAGTTCACAACAAGCGACCGCAGCAATCCGCGGTGAACTGGCCGAAGCGAATGATCGGCTCTCTGCTCTGGAGAATGAACTGGGCCGCGAACGAACTTCACTGGCAGACAACAAGCGTGAGCTCGAAAACATCCGCTCCGAGATGTATACCGCCCGCCAGGAAGTGAGCCGCACCCAGCAGCAACTCAGCCGGGCCCGCAGCAATGTTGAGGAATTGGAAAACACAGCCAGACGCCTCCGCTCTGAGCTCGTCACTGCCGAACAGAATATTGCATCAACGATCACGGAAGACGAAATAGCCGGATTAAGAGCCCGCATTTCGGGGCTGGAAGAGCGCAACACCGAGCTCACCCGGTCTCTCCAAGATGCCCGGAGCCAGGCAAGAACTGTATCCAGCAACGACCAACCCGCCAACGACACGGCTAGCCCTAGAGAAGCAGCTAGCGGCAGCGGATTCACGCCAGGCACCTTTCAGCCACTGTCTTCCGGATCGCTTGGCCCGGCAACGACAATTCAATCGATGAATGCGAAAAGCGGCATAATCGTGCTTGCCAATAGCCCCGAACTGGATCTCTCAGCAGGTCGCGAGATCACACTGGTCAGAAACCTTAAGGCACTTGGCACTATAGTCGTTAATCAAACGAGTGATGACCTGGTCATCGCCGACATCCTTCCTGGTGCCAATATCCGGGAGTTGAAGGTCGGCAGCGAAGTCAATATCTTCCGCCGCTAAGCCCGCCTTATCGCCTGCCGCGACAACTTAGATGCTCGCTTCACCTATAAGCAAAATAAAATGTATCGCCGCATCCTTCTACTGACTGCTCTCATTGGTTTGGCACTGATGACCAACGGTTGCTTCGACAGCAGTCCCGACGAGCAATCCGTCCCCTGGAGTCGACCAGCCGACTGGGAGCGTGGCGCTCCTGGCATGGGTGGCTTCTAAGCCCATAAAACTTCTCAAAAGCCCATCCACCCTGGATGGGCTTTTTTGTGCCTCTCATTCCATGATTGGTTAAAAGAATTGCAGACCTGAGCTTGACAAGCCGTCTTCCGAGCCCTTTCTGTCGAGGTCTTCCTTAGGGGTGACCTGGCATGGGTCTGAGACGCTTCCCTCGATTTTAACGAATCGGCAGATGCGATCCCTTTGAACCTGATCCGGTTGACACCGGCGTAGGAAAAGGAACGGATCGCTCTCTGAGCGATGCGCCTTCAATCGCCCAAGGCCGGATCTCAAACCACCAAAATTGAGATCCAAAATGAAACACATACTCCGCGCACTCGCGCTCTTATCCATCGCCACGCCCGGCTTCGCTCAGCATCAAGGTGAAGCGGTCCCCACCCTCCCAACCACCACCGTTGTGACGGGTGAACTCTGGGAGTCGGAGCTACAAAAGACCACCGCCAGTGTCACCGTGCTCGGTGCCGATAAACTGGAAGACAACGGCGTCCAGCACTTCGAGGACGTAATCAACGCCATCCCCAACCTTACCTGGACCGGGGGCACATCGCGGCCCCGCTACATCCAGATTCGTGGCATCGGGGAAAACTCACAGTTTGAGGGCGAGACTCCCGATAGCACCGTCCGCTTCATGATCGACGATCTCGACCTGACCGGCATCGGCTCGGTGGGCAACCTCTTCGACGTGCAGCAAGTCGAAGTCCTGCGCGGGCCACAAGCCGGGGCCTTTGGGGCCAACGCAGCCGGTGGCATGGTGCGCATCGTGACCAACGAGCCGACCCCCTACTGGACTGGCCAGGCCGAAGCCACCATTGGCAACGATGATCTGCGGGCCGCCGGCATCGCCGTAGGCGGCCCACTGCTGGAGAATGATCCCGAGCAGCTCACCTTCCGCCTGGCCCTGCATAAGCTGGAGCAGAATGGCTTCCGCAAAAACAAATTTCTGAACCGCGACGACACCAACGAGCGCGACGAGCTGACCACCCGGCTGAAACTCCGCTGGCAGCCGAGTGCCGACTGGCAAATCGACGGGCAACTCCTCTACGCGGACTTCGACAACGGCTACGATGTCTTCACGCTCAGCAACAGTCGCACCCGAACCTTTAGCGATGAGCCAGGACGCGATGAGCAGGAGAGCCTGGGCGCTTCGATCAAAGCAAAGTGGAATGGTGATCAGGTAGCCGTTACTTCGACAACGGGTTACTCTCGAAGTGACAGCCTATATAGTTTTGATGGCGATTGGGGTGCAGGCTCCTCGGCACCTCCTCCATTCACCAGCTTTTATGACGACTTTCTTACTTTAAACCGGGATCGGGACGTTTTCAGCCAAGAGTTGAGAGTCGACTCAACTGCCCAGGAGAACGCGCTCGGTTTGATTGATCGGTGGACAGTCGGTCTCTATTTCCAGAGACTGGATGAGACCTCCAATGCCGTTTGGGACAGCGGAGCCCTGATGGACACAAAATTCCTTTCCGAGTCGATCGCAATTTTCGGGCAAGCGACACATATGTTTAACGACAGAACCCGGCTACGGGTGCAGCTGCGTTTTGAGTATTACCAAGTCGACGTAAGTGGCAAAGGCGACTTTTACGGCACTCTATACAACGACAAACTCAGTAGTTCGGACAATCTATGGGGTGGAAACATCACCCTGGAACATGACCTAAGCGAGAAAACGCAAGCTCACGTATCTTTCATACGCGGCTATAAAGCAGGCGGTGCCAGTACTCCGAATTTCACCGGGGTCCGGGATATTACTTATGATGCAGAAACACTCTGGACCCTGGAAAGTGGCCTACGCTCAAGCTTATTTGATGACGCAGTTGATCTGAGTGTCACAGCCTTCTATATCTACCGTGAAGACCCCCAGTTTCGTGACTCGGCAGGTGCCGGGAGCTTCTTTGACTATATCACTACAAACGGAGATCGCGCGCACCATTACGGAGTCGAGAGCGAGGGCATCTGGTATTTTGCTGAAGACTGGAGTGTCAGCGCAAACCTCGGCCTGCTCAAAGCCAAACGAAGCAGTTACACCGCTCGGGGCTTCCAGGTTGATTCGCGCGACATCGCCAATGCACCTAACTTCACATACGGCACACGGCTCAGCTACTCCCCATCAGCTGGATTATTCGGAAACCTGGAACTACTCGGTTCCGACGAATACTTTGAATCAAACAGTCACCGCGAGAAAAGGAGTGCTTACACCCTCGTCAACGCATCCCTGGGCTATCGTTTCAACAACTTCACTGTGACTTTCTGGGGCAAAAATCTCTTCGACGAGCAGTATGAAGACCGCATCTTTTCTTTCAATAACGGAGGAGGCACCCAACGCTACGAATCCCCCGCCGCGCCGCGCACCTTTGGTGTGACAGCAAACTATCGCTGGTAGTCCGTTGAGCTATCGTGGCGTGTCCGCTTGCGGACGCCTACGGAGCAACTGGCTCCTTACGGCGCCAGACGCTCCGCGGCCCAGCCGCCTGCCGCACTTAGCCGATAGATAAAGCGGTCGTGCAGGCGGTTGGGGCGCCCTTGCCAAAACTCAAAACTCTCGGGCACGATACGGTAGCCCCCCCAATGATCCGGCAGCGGCACCTTGCCCTCGGCAAACTTGCGCTTCATCTGATCCAGCTTCACCTCCAGGATACTCCGGGAGGTGATGACCTGGCTCTGTGGCGAGACCCAGGCACCCAGTTGGCTGCCGAATGGGCGGCTGAGAAAGTATTTAAGCGACTCTGCCTTTGTAATACGCTCAACCCGGCCCACCACATTGACCTGGCGCTGAAGCGGCAGCCAGAGGAAATTTGCGGCGGCCTGCGGGTTGGC
>REBV01000010.1 GCA_007692545.1 Puniceicoccaceae bacterium | reverse complement strand
CTGTAGCGGCATTCGAAGCGGTCGGGAGTATTATTGTCATTGCCATGCTGATTGTCCCGGCGGCAACCGCTCACTTGTTGACGGATCGGCTCTGGGTCATGGTGCTGCTGAGTGCCGTCCTGGCGGGTTCCTCGGCGTTTTTGGGGCATCTCGCTGCCATTACTGTGCCGGGCTGGTTCGGCTTCACCGATACCTCTTCCTCGGGTATGATGGCAGTCATCACCGGGGTGCTCTTTACCCTGGCATTATTCTGTGCGCCGCGCCATGGCGTGTTGACGAGGGCTTAAGCACCATAGGCGACGGCTGGCAGGCCTTTGAGACCGAGGCCATCGATGACAAAAACTTTTCCGGCCTTAGGCTCATCGAGTCCGTGCTTGATTCCGGTGGTGACGAATAGTCGGTCTAAATTTGCCCCGCCGAAGGTGCAAGCAGTCGTCTCTATGCAGGGGAGGTCGACACGCTGAAGTTCCTTATTTCGACTCGGGTCAAAGCGCACCACGCAGCCGCCATGGCAAAAAGCGATCCAGAGCATGCCTTCGGTATCAATCGTCATTCCATCCGGAGAACTGGCATAGCCGTGTGCTGCGGTATCAATAATGACGCGCGGGTTACAAATGTTGCCACTACTGATATCATATTCGTAGGCATGAACGGCCTGCTTCGGCGTGTCGATATGATACATTGTTCTTTTATCCGCACTCCAGCAAATACCGTTTGAATTGGTCAAGTCGGTTTGCTTTAATGTGCAAGTGGCGTCGGTATCGAGGCAGTAAAGGTTGGCGCTGCCGGTCTCTTTAACTGTGCTGATCGTGCCGGCCCAAAAGCGCCCGCGTGGATCGCATTTGCCGTCATTGAAGCGGTTGACTCCACGCAATGCTGATTCGGGGTCGGCCAGTTGAGTTTTTACATGCGTCTTCAGGTTGAAGCGCACATAGCCCGTGTCGCCAGAATAGACCACCTCCTGCGGGTCTTGCGTGGGCACGAGCGTGCCCACGCGCTCGCCTACATCCCAGTCCGTCTCATCACCGCTCTCCGGGTTCAGCCGCCGGATCCGGTGACCTTCGATGTCGACATAAAAAAGGTGACCGTCCCACCAGATAGGGCCTTCGCCCCATTGAGAAACAGTCTTTCCGATAGGTTGGATAGTAAGGGTGGACATTAAGCTCCTTGATGAAACATTCCCGCCCCGAGGTCAATCGAGTAGTGTCTCGATTCTTTCCGGGACGCGTCTCTGATCATTCAGCCGCTTCCAGTTCGTAGCCGTCCTTGCTGTCTTTAACGATCCAGCCTTCGGCCAATAGAGAGTCGCGCAATTGATCCGCCTGGCCCCAATCCTTGGCTTGCTTGGCCTCCCAGCGTGCATCGGCCAGCGCTTGTATCCTCGCGGGCGCTTGGCTGAGCTTTTTGGGTGCTGTGAAAAGCTCCAAGCCGAAGGCGTAAAGGAGGCAGCCGAATGCACGGAGTAGGTACTCGGCTTCTTCTGCATCGACTGAGGCAGCAGGATTGGAGCCAATCACTCCGAAGATCGCACCCAGAGAAGCGGGGGTATTGAGATTGTTGCGCAAGGCATCCCAAGCTTTCGTGAAACGCCCAAAATCTTCTGGGGCGTCTGGCCGTACATAGCGTTCATTGAATGCCTCGGGGCGTTCGTTTATTTTAATCAGGAGAGATTCGGCGAAACGTTCCAGGCGGGTGAGGGCACTTTGTGCCGCGTGCAGACCGTCGAATGTAAAATTCAGCTGCTGGCGATAGCTGCCTGAGATCAGAGTGTAGCGCACCGCCATAGAGTTGAAGCCCTTTTGGTGAAGCTCATCCAGCGTGTAAAGGTTTCCCAGACTTTTCGACATCTTGGCACCTTCCACCATGAGGTGTGCACTGTGAAACCAGTGCCGGCAGAAGTCTTTACCATGGGCGCATTCGGACTGGGCGATCTCGTTCTCGTGGTGGGGAAAGCACAGATCGATACCGCCACCGTGCAGATCAATGGTTTCGCCGCCGAAAGCACTCTCAACCATGGCCGAGCACTCCAAGTGCCAACCGGGACGCCCATCGCCCCACGGGCTGGACCAATAGTTATTTCCATCCTCAGGTTTGCGCGATTTCCAAAGGGCGAAATCACGGATCGATTCGCGGTCGTATTCGTCCGCATCATTGACCTCGCCGGCAGAATTTTCGTTTTGTGATTTAAGCTCCCTATCTTTGAGTCGTGAGAGCCGACCGTAGTCTTCGAAAGAATTCACCCGGAAGTATACCGAGCCATCTTCAGTGGCATAGGCATGGTTTTTGTTGATGAGTTTCTCGATCAAGGCGATCTGTTGGGGGATATGGCCAATCGCGCTGGGTTCAGAGGCAGGGGGCAACAGGTTGAGTGCAGCGCAGTCCGCATGAAATTTATCGGTCCAACGAGCTGTAAATTCTTGTAGGCTGATTCCGGTCTCTTCCGAAAGGCGGATGGTTTTATCATCCAGGTCAGTGATATTGCGAACGTGCTTGACGAAGATGCCATTCAGCTCCAGGACACGGCGGAGGGTATCCTGGATTAGGAAAGTTCGGAAATTTCCAATATGGGCGGGTCCGTAGACGGTTGGACCACAGCAGTAGAAGCGCAGGACAGTCCCGTCCACGGGCTGCAGCGGTTGAACCGAACGGCTTAAAGTATCATAAAGTGTTACTGGCATTTCTCTCAGCAATGGCAAAGTCTTACTGAATGTGAAGGTAAAAGATTTATACAATAAATACTCAGGCTATTTATTGTTGACTTAGCTAGTGACTTCCACAGCTTGAGTTCATGTCCT
>REBV01000084.1 GCA_007692545.1 Puniceicoccaceae bacterium | reverse complement strand
GTAAATTTATCTTATTAGTGATTGGTAGAGGTCGCGGGTTTGTTGGGCGATGCTTTTCCAGCTGAACTTTTCGAGGGCGCGTTGGCGTCCGGCTTGGGCAAAGCGGCGGCGTTTCTCGGGGTCTTTCATCAGGCGGTTGATCTGGTGGGCGAGATCCTCGGCGTAAGCGGCCGGGTTGAGCGGGGCGAAGGGACTCTCGTGTTGCTGGGCAATGGGCACGAGGTAGCCGGTCTCATCGTGCACCACGACTTCAGGGATGCCGCCGACCATGGAGCCGACAACCGGGGTCTCGCAGGCCATGGCTTCGAGGTTGATGATGCCGAAGGGCTCGTAAATAGAGGGGCAGCAAAAGACATCGGCCCCGGAGTAGAGTTGAATAATATCGGTCTTATTGACCATTTCGTCGATCCAGTAGATGCCATCGCGGGTTTTGCTGGCTTGGGCCACGGCGGCCTTCATCTCGGCCGCGATCTCGGGGGTGTCGGGAGCGCCCGCACAGAGTACGACGTTGTAGCTGGGGTGCATGTGCCGGATCGCTTCAACCAGGTAGATAATTCCTTTTTGGCGGGTGATACGACCGACGAAGAGCACATAGGGCTTGTCGTTGGGCACTTTGAACTTTGTTAGCACGGGGCTGGGGTCGACCGGTTGATACTCTTCGGTATCAATGCCGTTGTAAATGACGTGGATTTTTTCGGGGGCGACATCGAAGTGCTTGAGAATGTCGGTTTTGGTGCCTTCGGAGACCGCAACCACGGCGTCGGCCATCTCCAGGGCGGTTTTTTCCACCCAGCGGCTGAAGTCGTAGCCACCGGCCAGTTGCTCGCGCTTCCAGGGCCGGAGTGGCTCCAGCGAGTGCCCTGTAATCACGAGAGGGATGCCGTAATTGAGTTTGGTCATGATGCCAGCCAAGTGGGTGTACCAGGTGTGGCAGTGGACGACATCGGCTTGATTGCCATCGGTGTTGTAGCTGATCGCCCGCTGCGAGCTGCCAAAAATAGAGTGCAGGTGTTTGGGGGCCGAAAAGGCCTCTGTCTGCACGGGATACCCCTTCACCTTAAGCGGATAATCCGAGGGCTCGTGTTCCCCGAAGGCGCGGACATCGACATCCAGATCAGGCAGCTTCGAGAGCTCGCGGGTGAGGTATTCGACATGCACCCCGGCCCCGCCGTAGTTGTAGGGGGGGTATTCATTGGTGTAGATGAGTGCATTCATAGTCGGTATCCTTTAGTTTTCAGGGATGGGGTGAGTAGATTTTTATAAATCTTAAATACAGGAATTGCTCAAGGATTATTAAGGCAGGAGTGTATCCCATGTGTAACGATTCCTGCGGGGCGGCTCTGGCAAGGAAGGCGGGCTATTATAAAAAAATAGCCCGGCCATTTGCAAAATAGGTCTTTCCCGTTACGATTCAAAAACCATGAAAAAACCATTCCTTCTCCTCCTCTCGCTCTGCACATTTGCGTCTTTTAGCACCGCAGCGGTATCGACCGGCTCGCCCGCGCCCGATTTTACACTGACGGATACAAGTGGAACCGAGCACAGCCTGTCTGATTTTAGCGGCAAGGTTGTCGTCCTGGAATGGACGAATCACCTTTGCCCCTTTGTCGTCAAATTCTATACCAAAGGGGACATGCAGGCGCTGCAAAAGGAAATGACGGATGACGGCGTCATTTGGTTGCAAATCGTCTCTTCGGCCGAGGGTAAGCAGGGTTACCTAACTCCTGAAGCCGGTGCGGCCTTGCGTGAGGAAAAAGGAATGCACTCGACGGCTATGTTACTCGACACCACTGGTGAGGTCGGTCGCGCCTACGACGCGCGCACCACGCCGCACATGTATGTCATCAATCCCGAGGGCACCCTCATTTACCAAGGCGCGATTGATAGTATCCGCTCGACCCGCCAGTCCGACATTGCCGGGGCGGTTAATTATGTGAAGGCAGCCTACAAAAGCGCACTTGCCGGAAAACCCGTGAAGGATGCGACCACGACTCCTTACGGTTGCCGCGTCCATTACTAGTATTCCTTCAAATAATTTTTTCACAAAAGATCTCTTAGCGACTGGCTTTATGCCAGGAAAGAGCCTGTTCGCAATGCGAGCTTGTTCGAATCGCGGGATAAAGGGTCTTCACTTCGTTACGCCCGCTCAAGACCCGCTCGCTACAGGGATGAAAAAACTTATTTGAAGCTCCACTAGGGTTTTCGTCGCCATGCTCGCCATTCCAGCAGCCGGCGATAGCTGTGCCACTTGGCATAGACGCTAACGGCGACGATGGCACCCAGTGTGTCGGCCACCCAATCGGCGAACTCGACGCTGCGTCCTGGGGTAAACGACTGGCGCAGCTCGTCAAAACAACCGAAGGCGGACGTTAAGAGCACGGCTATCAGTAAATCCCGTCCACGGCAGGCCCGCAGGCGGGGCGTGCGTAAAATCGAGGTAGCGACTAAGCCAAAAACAAAAAAGTGTCCAATTTTGTCTTTCGACAACTGAATGTCCACATCCGGCACAGCCAGTTCCGACCTACCGGATGCCATAAAGATAGTGACTGCCAGTAGGATCGGCCAGAGGTAGGCGCGGTCGACTTTGGTTAATCGTGGTGGCATTCGGGGATCAAAGGCGTTTCATATATCTCGTGCCGTTTTTATCCTCGAAAAGAACTCGGGTTTCCTGAATGACAAGAATTTTCAAACCCAGCTGGAAATTGACCAAGTCGCCGACCGAGAAGGCCTGTCCATTTAGAATCACCCGACTGTTAGCGCCCGACAGGCGGACACCGCTGATGGTGGATGCGCTGAGCCATTCGATGATCTCTTCTCTGGGTTGGGCTTCTTCGGCCCGGGCAGCCGCTTCTTCGGCTGCTTTGGCTTCGGCCAGAGCTTTGGCCTCGGTCGCTTCGCGGGCTTGGCGAAGTTCTTCGATGATAGCAGGAGTCATCGCAGCGGTGCTTTCTGCTGGAACAGGTCGTGTGATTTGCGGCTCGATCCGGGTGGTGGTGGATGAGTCGCCCGCTGGGGTGGCGCTGTCCGCGGGCGGGGCCACTTGCGCGGCGGCGCTGCTGCCCGAGTCACCCTTAAAAACGACGATACTTAGGCCAGCTACCAGCCCGATGAGCATGGCTACCGTAATGATGAGACCAATGACGAGCGCCGGGCTCATCGAGCTCGAGGCGGTGGCTGTATAGTTTCCAGGGCTCGGCTCGCCGGTTGCCATGCTGGCGGGGGTGCGATCACGCTGGGCTTTGCGGAGGGCTTGGTTGATTAGGCTCATGGGAACACTGAAAAGGCAGAGTGGGGAGGGTTTATCGATGTAAGCGGTTTATGTCTTTGAGAGCCTTGCGGACGTCCCAGTAGTTGACCTCATTTCCATTCCGGATGAAGGTGGAGAGGAGCGCTTTGTCACAGATATTGTTGATCATGCGCGGGATCCCCATGCTCCCCGAGGCGATCTTTTTCAGCGCTCTCGGGGTGAATCGGGGCTGTCCGTTACTGCCCGACAGCGAGAGACGGTGCAGGATGTAGAGCTGCACTTCGGCCGCGTTGAGCGGCTGCAAATCGTAATGCACCAGCACGCGCTGGCGAAACTGGCGGAGGCGGTCCTCTTTGAGTTTCTCATTGAGTTCCGGTTGCCCCATCAGAATGATCTGAAGCAACTTTTGATCGTAAGTCTCCAGATTGGACAGCATACGGAGCATCTCCATCACTTCAAAGGATAGGTTTTGGGCCTCGTCGATGATCACGACGATCTCGCGGCCCCGGTCGATCCGTTCCAGCAGGATATCGTTCATCTTATCCAGCAGGTCGTTTTTTGAGCGCGCCTTGCCCTCTTCGCCCAGTTCCTTCATAATCCCGCGCAAGAGCTGTGTCTCCGAGACCCGCGGATTGAGCAGCAGGGCGGTGTCGACTTCTTCGCGGGCTTCGAGTTCTTCCAGCAGTTTCCGGCAGAGGGTGGTTTTCCCACAGCCCACCTCGCCAGTCAGCACGATGAAGCCCTTTTTATCCTCAATTCCATAGCGCAGGTGTTGCAGCGCCTCCTCGTGGGTGGGGCTGAGGAAGAGGAAACGCGGGTTGGGCGTCACATGGAAGGGCATTTCCTTAAATCCGAAGTATTCAAGATACATAATGCTTATATTAAATTACCCTTTCCAAACCCGAAAAAATGGCCTTCCTTAGAGAGACTGATGTCAAAAAAATCCGCACAGCGAAAGGAACGTGCTCTGGTGCTCATGTTGGTCGGCATGTTGTGCGTATTGCTGATATTTTTTGGTGGACTCGTTTTGAAGACGAATCGACAGTTTCAGAACTTTAAAGAACGCGAAAATAGGATTGAGGCCAGACTCATACAAGCTCGAAAAGAGTTTGCCCAGAAAGAGGCTTATTTGGCTCGTTTCCTCGAAGACCCCGAGTTTCTCGAGCGGGTGGTCCGTGAACGCCTCGGCTACGCCAGGCCCGATGAGCTCCTCTTCCGGTTTTCGGACGAGCCCTAGGTAGCTCCGTTTAAGCTCAGGGTGACAAAAAATTTACAGATGCCAGGGTCAATAGCTGTGATGTGAATCGAAGAGCAGGGAACTGCAGTTGTGCGGGCTTGCCCCACGACCCCGGATGTGCAGTCCACACTCTCAGCGAGAAAAAGCTTGATCGATGCGAGCATTCATGCATACATGTATGCATGAGGACAACATTAAATCTGGATCAGAAAATATACGAGGAAGCGGCGAAGCTGACTGGTATTAAAGAAAAGACACAACTGCTGCATGAAGGCTTGAAAAGTCTGATTGAAAAAGAGAGTTCCAGGCGACTGGCCTCGCTTGGGGGAACTGCACCCAAGCTCAAAGCTATACCCCGCCGATAATGGTGTTGGTTGACACTTCGGTTTGGATCGGTTTTTTGCGGCAAGGTGATTCTTTGCTGAGTGATCTCTTGAATGAGGGCGCAGTGATGACGCATCCTTATGTCATCGGCGAATTGCGCTTAGTTAATATCTCAAAGCGAGAGAAGTTCCTGAGCTTGCTCGAAAATCTACCCCTGGCTGTTCAAGCCTCCGATGATGAAGTGACTTATCTGATTGAGGAGAACAAGCTATACGGTAAGGGAATCGGTTACATCGATGCACACATTTTAGCCTCATCGATAATGAGCGCATCGCTTTTGTGGACATTGGATAAGCGGTTGGCGGCATTATCGAAAAAGCTAGAATCCACCCACAGAACGAAGTGAGACAAGGGCATTACGGCTCAGCGGGAGATTGGGTGGTAAAAAAGGTCATTCAAAGAATTTTGTGGAAGAACCAACGTATCTTAGCCACCGGGTTATTCGAGAAGGTTCTGGATAATTTAGACTCGCTGGTTGGTTGTCAATACTATCGAGGCCCGAGTCACTTCTGGTCAACCTTAAGACTTGAAACAGGCTCTTCTGGATGTAGCAACTCCCATGGCTCTAATCCAAAAGCTTGGGCAAGATTAACTAAAGAAGTCAACTTGACATCTTTTTTTCGACCAGCCTCAAGAGACTGGTAATGCTTGTAACTCAGAGACGCACGTTCGGCAACACTTTCTTGGGTCAGCCGTGTTGCTTTGCGGAGATTTCTAAGCCTTTGAGCTAATTTCGAGTTATAGTCTTCCAATTATAAAATAATACTCGACATCACCGCCCCTGAACACCATCCATAGAAGGTGCAGCTTCTATGGATTATAAATTAGTCAACGACATCAATCGGAAGTGGTTCCTATTCGCAGAAATCTTCACCTTTAACTCGACCCCGTTAAAATTAATCAGTTTTATCCCAGTAATCCTAATAATATGAAAATCGAAAGAAGGTCCCGAGCTAGTTTCTTAACCCTACTTCGGCTGGCAATCACTGCATCATTCGTAAGTTCTCTTTACGGGGAGCCGCCTCAACTATCAATCCATTTAGATGGAACTTCAGTTGAACTGAGTTGGCCGACTGAACTGGACCGCTATTATTTCATTCAGAAATCATCGACATTAGGGGCCGATTCCTGGGCCTATCATGATTATGCGGTCAAAGGTGATGGTTCGTTGGAATCCACCACAGTCGACGGCTCATTGGCGAAACAATTTTTTCGTCTTGAGTTTTATGATGGCTCGGAATTTCCGCTACCCGAAGCTTTGACGGCAGATTTTGACGGGGATGGTACGGATAATAAGACCGAGCTCGACCAGGGCACGAACGTATTCGGCCTGACTTTTTCCGGCTCCGACTTCATCCCCGACGAATGGAATTATTTTTATTTCGGTAACTTGGATCAGAGTGATACAGATAATGACGACGGGGATTACACGAATAATCTGGAAGAATACCAGCTCGGCCTGGACCCGACGGTAGACGAACGTGTTTTCGCCGTTACCTACACGTATGATGTTGTCGGGCGGTTAATAACCGCGAGTAACGACTCGGTCGCCCTGACTTACACCTTGGATGAAGAAGGTAACATCCTCGGTAAGAACTAAAATTTCCAAACGCAGATACCACCATGAAAAACCGACTCGGAAACGTCGCAGCACTGCTTGTGTTTGGAGCTTATGCACTGTTTATACCTTCAGCCGACGCTCAATTAAGGGAAGGTTGGCATAATAGCGATTACGATCCTGTGGCCGCAAGCGCATGGATAGTACCTGCGGCCTCGGCTCCACTGGGAGTCCCCCCTTTTTCAGGGTCTCCGCAGACCGCACCATTATCTTCGGGTTCCGGTTCGGATGCTGATGCGATCACGACCGAGATTCAGGCTCTGGCAGACGGCTTACAGAACAATGCTGCGAGAATCTACGAGTATTGCCGCAATCACATTGAGTTCGAAGCGTATTGGGGCGCAAAAAAGGGAGCGACCCTGACCTATCTTGAGGGCAGCGGTAACGCCTTCGACACATCCGCCCTGATGGTCGCGTTGCTCAAAGCCTCGGGCTATGAAGATGTCGAGTATCGATATGGTTTTATCAATGTATTCGACTTCAATGTGCAGGATTGGTTGGGCACGGCCAGTGTGTTGACTGGCGTCGTGCCATTTCCCCATTATGCGACGGATCAGGATTTTACTGACGAGTTCGGTCCACCACCATCCGGGATGTCGGTGAAAACCTACCGCCATTTGCTTTGGGATATTACCTATTTGTTGGCACAGGGATACCCAGGCTTTGTTCCGGACTTTTTCGGTGGTGATTTCTACGACTTGGGCATTCCCCATGTTTGGGTTCAATTTAAAGACACGGACGGCACAACGTACGAAATGGACCCCTCGTATAAGCTCCGGGACAATTTTATTGAAAATGTCGATACGGGTGCGTTGAGCGAAAGTGGTTACATCAAAAGTACGTTTCTGAATGCGATTGGCGGAACAACTGGCAGCAACTACGTCGAAAACATCGACGAAGAAGCCTTGGCCGCGAATTTGGAGCAATACACGAGTAACGTGTTATCCTGGTTTAAGGAAGAAAAGACCAATGCCGATCAGCGCGAGCTCATCTACGATGGACGCCCCGAGCAAATTGACTGGGGGCGGGGACTGGCGGCCAACAGCATCAATCCGATCGACTACTTCGGCACTTCGTGGTTGCCGATGGTTACATGGGCCGAAATCCCGGACCAGTGGATGCTTAAGCTGGAGGTCACCTTCGGTGAAGACTACGACGCAGACAGCGATACCTTTGCTTCAACCTACGCGAGTGAAGTCATCAATACGGCCAGTCTTAGCGGCCAGAAGTTTTCCCTCATTTTTAGTGGTGACACAGCTACCAGTTATTTGGACGAAACGGTCTTCGAGACGTTTACGCTGACGAATGCAACGGTGGACATCCGTTTCAAGTTCGACCACCCACACGGTGAATACAATACCAGCAATGGGGTTTGGACGAACACCGATAAGAATGACCAGATCGAAGGTAAAACTTACGAAAAGAACGACAACTATGCCTATGCTTTCCTCTATGGTTTTGATCCTTCGGGCAGGCATTTACGGAAGCGTCAAAACGTCCTGGAGCAATACAAGAAGCAAGGTCTGGCCGACACCGATTGGCGGGTGCGGACGGAGTTGCTCAACACCATGGGGCTGACTTGGCTGTATCAACTCAATAGGGCCAACGCTATTGTTGCTTCCAGACGGGATGTTCTCAATACACAGCACCATGTATTCGGGCGCATGGCCCAGGAAGGCGGGTTTTACGTGGACGTGGGACTTGCTCTGTCGGCTTCCTTTGCTTTTGACGGAGACCGTGAAAAAAAGCTGAATGTGTTCCAAGCGAGTACTATTTTCGGCAGTGCGCTGGAACATGCCCTGATCGAGCAGATGCAAGGCTCGGATAAACGGGCGACTTCAACCGTTAAAATCATGCAGCTCGCCAATGAGCAGGGCATTCGTGTTTATCGAGCAACTCCGTCAAATTGGTCGACCATTCGCTCAACTCTAAGCAGCAATGGCTACGAAACTGAAGATCTCGACCGGATTGAATCCTTCATTACCGATCCCAATAGCGTGCAAGAGACAGCGCTGATCCCCGCCGATCCCGATATCGCTTTAAATCTTTGGACGGGCACGGGTTACGCCACGCTATCAAGTGTTACGAGCGGGATGTATATCTCAGGGGGCTTTAACGGCGGCTTTTTAAGCACACTGGCTGAAGTCGAATATTTACCCATTCAGGAATATTTTTACAGTGATGCGGGCTTTTACGATACGGCAGGTCTCGACCTCAGCTATGCGCATGAAGCGGTCACGACACCCAAAGTTTTTGCTTTGGACCCCGTTGACATGGCTTCGGGCGCGTTTATTCTGGATAAAGAGGATTTGCAAAGTGGCCTGCCCATGCCGCGCGGGCTTTCCTTCAGTCGTCATTACAACTCAAACCGGAATACCGATCAGACCAAGGGCCTCGGCTTCGGCTGGACGCATAATCTCGACATCACTGTCACTGAACGAAGCGCCATCCGGGCGGGTATGGGCGAAGCCACCATCCGGCAAATGGCTCCTTATTTCACAGGCATTCAGGTAGCTGCGGATTTGATGGACGGACAAAGCAGTGCCAAAGAATTTCAAGCGGCCATGCTGGTGGCCAAATGGGCGACCGACCAACTCCTTTACAAGGGCGTGTCCATTACCATGGGTAACAAGACCATCGAGTTTGTGCAAATGCCTGACGGCAGTTATGAGCCTCCAGCAGGCATCAGCATGACGCTGACCAAGGCGGGTTCCATCTACACACTTGAGCAACGCCACGGCAACACCTACGTATTCAACAGCGACGGTAAAATCGCCACTATCACCGACCCGCATAGCAACACCGCTACTTTCGCCTACAATGGCGATCAACTCGATACGGTCACGGACAGCTATGGCCGTACTCTGGAGTTCGATTGGACGGGCGATACCATCACGAAAGTGACGGAAAACGCAGGTGCCTTAGCCCGAGACATAAATTTTGGCTACACCGACGACACAATGACCGCGTTCACTGACCCCGAAGGCAAGATCTATTCCTACCAATACAACGCCGACAACCGCATCACCCACCTCCGCGACCCCGACAACCGAGTCATCATACGCAACGAATTTGACGGTTTGGGGCGCGTCCAGCACCAATACCCCCAAGACGATGCCAGCAAAAAGTGGTCGCTCTACTTTTCCGGCTACGCCAATATAGAGCAAGACCCGCAAGGCGGCGAAAAATGGTTTCTCTTTGATGAGCGCGGACGCTCCACGGGGATTATTAACCAAACGGGCGATGCCGTGCTACGTTCCTATAACGGCGAAGATCACATTGTTTCGATAACCTCCCCGAAAGAAGAGATCACTCTCTACACCTTCAACGGCGACAACAATCTCCTCACCGTGACCGACCCGCTCGGCTTCACGATCATGAACACATACGATAGTGAGGAACGTCTCGACACGACGACCGACAAACGCGGCAATGTCACCACCTTCACCTACACACCGACCCATCTGATTGAAACCGTGACCGACCCGCTCGGGCATGTCACGACTTACGGCTATTATTCGGATGGTCTGGTGCAAACCGTCGAGGACGCCGAAGGTAAAATCACCACCACGGCTTACGATTCCTTCGGCTTGATAAACACCATCACATTGCATGACGCGACTTCGCAGCATTTTACCAATAATCCACGTGGCGACATTCTCACCAGCACCGACGCCGAAAGCCGCACTATCACCAACACATGGAATGAACGGCGTCAACTCCTGACGACAACCGCGCCCGCCATCCCCGGCCAGCCCGCTGCCGTTCTGACCAATGCTTACGATAATTCGGGAAACTTGGCTTCGAGGACGGACGCTGAAGGCAATACCGTCACGCACACTTGGAATGCACTAGGCAAGCCCGTGGCCTCTACGCAGCCAGCCCTGCCCGCTGGCTCCAACACCATCACTACCACTTACGATTCACGTGATTGGATTCTGATTACAACGAATTCGTTAGCGCATACCATGACCCGTGAATACGATGCCGCGCAGCGCATGACGGCGTTGATCGACCCACTCAATCGGCGCAGCGAGAGCACTTATGACGCAAACGGACAAATGCTAAGCAGCACCGACCCGCTCAATCGCGTCACAGAAAACAGCTACAATGATCGTGGCGAAATGGTGATTGAAACCGATCCGGCAGGCGAGGAGACGGGTTTCCTCTATGACAACAACGGAAACCAAACCCAGCTCACAGACCGCCGGGGTAAGGTTTATACCTTCGCTTACGACGATGCCAATCGCCTGACCGCATCGAGCACACCGACTGGCAAGACCACCTTGATGACTTACTTTGACAACAATCTGGTCAAAACCATCGAAGAACCCTCCACCCAAACGACCACTTTCACTTACAACGCTCGCAATCTTGTCGCCTCCAAGGCAGACCCTACGGGGACGATTACTTACGGATACGATGACAGCGGTTTGCTCGAAACCGTGACCGAAGGCTCGGACAGCATCATCCGCATCTACGATGAGCGGGGGAGGGTCAAAACCTACACCAATGCAGATGGCGACACGCTCCAGTATCGCTACAACGGAAACGGTCATTTAACCCGGATCACCTATCCTGACGACAGGGAAGTCAGCTATACCTATAATGCCCGCAACCTGCTCGAAACCGTCACCGACTGGTCCGATAGAGTCACCACCTACCATTATGACCAGCTCGGCCGCTTGACGGGGATCACCCGGCCCAATGGCACCAGCTCTGCCATTGAACGCGACGCTGCCGACCAAATTCTTTTTATTCGGGAATCGGCGAACTCCCATCTGTTTTCGTTACTTCGATTCGATTACGATTTAGCGGGGCAAATCACCAGCCGTTTTCATGCACCCATACCGGATGCAAGTTTCGTCCACCCAACTTTCGCCGGAACCTATGACGACGATAATCGCCTGCTGACGGTGAACTCGAATACGGTCGTCCATGACGACGATGGAAACATGACCTCGGGTGCGATTACCGCTACCTCGGGAATCATTCCGCTCACCTACAACTCCCGCAACCAGCTGACTTCCGCCGACGGGGTGAGCTACACGTATGATTCCGAGGGGCACCGCCGTACCATGACGGATGCAAGCGGCACCACACGCTTTGTCATCGACGCGAATGCCAATATGAGCCGCCTGTTGGTGCGGCACAATCCAGACGGCTCGGAAACCTATTTCGTGTATGGACTAGGTCTGCTCTATGAGGCAGACGAAGCCGACAACACCAAGACTTACCACTTCGATCAAGTCGGTAGCACCATTGCCCGCACAGACGATGCTGGCGAAGTCATCGGACGTGCTGAGTATTCCCCCTACGGTCTTGTGACGATGCAGACAGGTGATATGGACACGCCATTTCTTTACAACGGACAATGGGGCATCCAGACGGACGCGAACGGATTGCTCAACATGCGGGCGCGTTACTACAGCCCGTATTTGATGCGCTTCATAAACGCCGATCCAATTGGATTTTCAGGCGGGCAGAACTGGTTTTCTTATGTAGGTGGTGACCCTGTTTCATATTCAGACCCCTTTGGTCTTGTTCGGTGGAAAGACCTAGGAAGAGCTGCTCTGGGTATGGTTGTAAATGGTATTGGTGTCGTGGTCGGTGTTGGTGTTGCTGCAATTCCGGAACCATCGATGGTAACTGTCGCAGCGGGCGGAACTTTGGCGTTGAAATCGGGTTATGGTTTTGGGGCAAATTGGCAGAATTTTACGATGGCACTTGTTGATGCTGATCCTGTTTCTACTGGAACGCTTGCTAATGATGTTGCTCAGGTCATTGCACCCGGAAATCAAAACGCACAAACTGCCGCAACAATTCTGGATTTAGGAACCGACCTAGCAAGTGGTCAAATAATCGCAAGAGGTGCTGCAAGCATGGTGGGTAAATCCCCCCAGGCTTTCCCATCATTAACGGTTGGAAGCGTTAGGAGTCCGACTAATTTGGGGACGGGAGCAACTATCTTCCAAGGAGCTTCGGTTTTAGACACAGCAGTTAGGTCTTTTTACCCTCAGGGTAGTGCTGGATCTTCACAGATTTATCAGCCATTCACCAACAATTCGGCCCTTAATACTTCAGGTCTGTCTCAAACTTACCGAGGAAATATCAAATGAGTCTAGTAAAATTAGGAACCTTTCTGCTAGCTATGGGATACCTAGCTCAAGTCATAGCGCGCAGTGAAATGGATTCTCAAAATGTTGCGAATTGGGAAAAGATCGTTGGCTTAACAATAATTTTAATTGTTGTTGTTGTTAGCCTTAAGCGAGGACGATAGCTGTTTTAACATTATGCTCAAAGATTTAGTACATTACCTTCTTGTTCCCATGAGCTTAGGAACACTTGGCTTTTTAATGCTTTTCCTCAGTATATTTCTTTATAATTTTAGCAGAATTTACAAAGGAATTTTATCTGAGCGGCCCACTTATGCCGCAAAGCTTAGACAAGAGGGGGAAGTTTTGCGAGCGGCTAAAGTTGATTTAGAAACTAAGCAGATTAGTGCAAGGGTTCCTGTTTACGCAAAGTCTTTAATGTGGATTGGTATATTGCTTTGTATTGCCTCAGTTCTATTAGCTTTAATTTAACTTCAATAATGGGCCTCAAAAATAAAGATGATTGGAATTAGAATGAAACTGCTATACTATGCATTCTTAACTAGCATAGGACTTCCTGGGCTTGTTTACATTCTTAATGGAGGCTTGGCTTGGTATGCGCTGTCAGTATTTATCATCATGGCTGTTGGATTAATCTTCTTTTATTTCGATTCGAAGGACAGATAAATGTTACCGCTCAAACATGTAATTCTGCACGGCGGAGATTTTGTGCAGGATGCAATGCACTTCACAGGTTGAGATCGGAAGACATCAAAGATTGATAGATCATATGTGTAAGCACTTTTTTTGACATCGTAATTTCGGCCAAATTCTGATCGTAGGATTTTGGGGTGTTTTCCAACATTGGGGTCGTATTTTGCGCTCGTTTGTGTCGTAAGTGTTACCGCTTAAATTAAGACCGATCAAAATGGCCGCTTTGCGGTCGTAAG
>REBV01000180.1 GCA_007692545.1 Puniceicoccaceae bacterium | reverse complement strand
CATCCCATCAGCAAAATCAAAGCAAATTCTACAGCAAACGGTAAGCTTACAAACACTTCAATATCGGCGGCCTTGGCCGTCGCCTCTGCGGCTTCCGTGTCCGGTGTTTCGACCGCGACCGGGTAGGTGCGTGTCCGCACAGCGTGCGGGTTGAAAACACTTTGACCGGTCTTGATGTCAAACTCCCAATTGTGCCAGGGGCAGCGGATAATCTCACCCTCCCTGGCCCAGCCGTACTCGCCGACTTTGGAAGCGCTACAGGTTCCGGTGATTCTACCTTCGCAAAGCGGGGCCATCTGGTGTGGGCAAACGTTCAACACCGCATAATAGTCACCGTCGACGTTGAAGACGCCGATAGACTTTTTCCCAACTTGGACAATTTTCCGCTCGCCCGGCTTTAACTCCGAGACACGACACACTAAAGTTTTTTGAGGCATGGCTTTGGCTTACTGAGTGTTGACAGGAGCGGCGGCTTCACCACGGCTGAAATCGTAGAGTTCTTCCGCATTGCCGTGGAAGATCCTCGCCGCCAGCGCGTCATCCAGCTTTGGAAAGGCGTGTTTGGGCGAGTCATTATCCCAGTGCGGATAGTCGGAGGAAAACATCACCGTTTTATCCGCATGGATCATTTCCAGAATCTGGCGGATGTGATCCGGATTCTCCGGTTCTTCGATCGGCTGTGTAGTGAAGCGGACGTGCTCCACCAAGTACTCACTTGGCAGACGTTTTACCCAAGGCACCGAGGACCGCAGGGCTTTCCAATTTTTATCCAAGCGCCACATGACGTGAGGAATCCAAGCCAGCCCGCCTTCAACGCAAACAAACTTCAACTTGGGAAAGCGCTCAAAAACACCTTCCAGAATGAGGCTCACCACCTGACCCATGTAGTTTTGAGGGATGTTGGTATGCCACTCGCAGTAAGAGCTCGGCTGACCTGTCGCAAAATCATTGGCGATCCCCCGCCCTTCCGCGCCGGGATGCACGGCGACCGGAAGCCCCATTTCCTCAGCCGCTTCGTAAATAGGCCAGTAGATTTTTTGGCCGTAAGGGATACGGGTAGAACTTGTCATCAAAACCTGCACAATCCGGGGATGGTTCCCCATGCGGCGAATTTCGGCGGCGGCGGCCACCGGATCCTGTGGTGCCACAATCAGCGAGCCAAAAAAGCGAGGATCCCCCGCCAACCAGGTTTCCACCAAAGCATCGTTGTAGGCCCGCGCCATGGCTGTGGCGAAGTGGACGTTCGGGTGCACGCCGAGTCCCAGAACTCCGGACCCCGTCAAAACCACTTTCTCGATCCCAAAAGGCTCCACGTGCTGGCTGATCATGAGCTCCGGCGAAGATCCCGGACCTCCCTGATCCGGTTTTGTGTCTCCCCGCATGACCCCAACCGGACTCCCGTGCGTGCCGGACGGTATGGAAAGCTTCGCCTGCTGCATTCCCACAGGCAAACGCTTATATAATTCATTTGGGTCTGCCCACGTCTGGTGCACGTCGCAGTCGATGATTCGTTGTGTTTTTGCCATAATGTTTAAAAATTTTTCAGTTTTTCCGCAAAGTTGTTTAACAGGGAGAACGTTGCCTCGCGCTGGAGCACTTGCTCGGCGTTAAAACTCACCCCAAGGCTCCCTTTGATGTCACCTCCAAGCCCAAAGATCGGCACCGCAATCCGCTCCTGATCAGAATGCGGCGGCTGGCAAACGCCCTGCTCCGCCACTTTACCTAAAAATGCTCGAAACCGGGCGACATCCCCCCAAGCCCAAAGCCCATACTCAACCAGAGGATACCGCCGCAAAAATTGCTCCAAATCACTCACCGGTAAAAAACTCAAAACACAGAGCGAGGTCGCGAAGCTGTAAGGCGACGCCACCAAACAATCGGGACGCTGCACCAGCTCAGGACGCGAAGCGTCCACCCGTCGCGCCATTAAACAATCACTCCCCACCCAGCGGGTGTAGACGAGCGAGCTCGCCCCGGAGGCGCAAAAGAGGGGCAGCCACTCTGCATCGGGGACGCCTCCCCCGCCTACTGCGGCGCGGCCCATTAAAGCACTAAGCCCTTCGCCTAAACAGTAGCGGATCGGACGCTCCACCTTTCGCAAAAAACCCCGCTCAACGAGGGTTTTTGCCAGACTAAAGGCTGTCGGCTTGGCCACGCCCAACCGCTCTGCCAACACCCCAAGCGACACGCCCTGCGGCGTCGCTGCCACGAGTTCCAAAATGTCGATACCACGGGAAAGTGCCTGAACCATACCAAACAGAATAAGCATTTATTCAGCATTGCAAAACTTTTGTTCATAATAACTGAATTAATTTCTTTTTCTGGCAGCGATGCCTATGCAGTTACCCGCCCTCAAAACCGCTCAGATGAAAAATCAAAAGTTCTGATTTTTTCCTTGCAGAAACCTCCGCTGGCCCGTTCTATCTCGCTTTCTCTGGAATGCCGGGGGCTTAGCTCAGTTGGTTAGAGCGCTACCTTGACATGGTAGAGGTCGCAGGTTCGAATCCTGTAGCTCCCACCAGAAGAAGGCTACTACCCTACGGGTACAGTGGCCTTTTTTTATGCCCCGATTTCGCCGCCCGGCACCCCACTCCCCATGAAATGGACTGAATCCGCCTTTCGCATCGGCCCCTCGACAATCCCCAAGGCTGGTCAGGGACTGTTTGCGCTTCAGCCCATTGAGGTCGGCGACACGATTGGCTACTACACAGGCGAGATCATCTCTGCAGATGAGCTCAACGCCGGACGTTTCAGCGGGTCGGACTACCTTTTGTTTGTCACCGATAAGCACATCATCGTGGGTGAGGGCCCCAAGGCGAACT
>REBV01000279.1 GCA_007692545.1 Puniceicoccaceae bacterium | reverse complement strand
TACGACAGTAAGGCCATCTTTGAGGACCAACTGGAGGCGATGGAGAAAAGCTCCAAATCGCGCGGTGATGAAAACGTCAACCTGGCGCTGTTGACCGATGGCCTCCGCTCCGAGCGGGAGCAGGGCATCACGATCGATGTGGCCTATCGCTACTTTGCCACGCCCAAGCGTAAGTTCATCATCGCCGACACGCCGGGGCACATTCAGTACACCCGCAACATGGTGACCGGGGCGTCCACCGCCAACCTCGCCATCCTGCTGGTCGATGCGCGCAAGGGCGTGATCGAGCAGACTTGCCGCCACGCCTTCATCGCCAATCTATTGCGCATCCAGCACATTGTGGTCTGCATCAATAAGATGGACCTGGTCGACTGGGATGAGGACACCTACAATCAAATTGTTGCTGAATTCAAGAAGTTTGCCTCCCGTCTCGATAACATCGTGGAAGTCACTTTTATCCCGGCCTCCGCTCTCTTGGGCGATAACATCGTGGATAAGTCAGTCAACATGCCCTGGTATCAGGGGCCTACTTTACTGTATCATTTGGAGACGGTCTACATCGGGGCCGACGCCAATCACGTCGATGCGCGCTTTCCCGTGCAGTGGGTCATCCGCCCGCACTCCGACAAGTGGCATGACTTCCGCGGCTTCGCCGGGCGCATCGCCGGTGGGGTTTTCAAGCCCGGCGATCCGGTCAAGGTCATGCCCTCCGGCTTCGAATCCACCATCAAGGCGATCCACACCATGGATGGCGAACTGGAAGAAGCCTTCCCCCCCATGTCGGTAGCAATCACGCTGAATGACGAAATCGATATCTCGCGTGGCGACATGCTGGTCAAGCCGAACAACGCCCCCGAGCCACGCCAGGACGTGGAGGCCATGATATGCTGGTTCTCTTCGACCAAAAAGCTGGCCGGACGCGGTAAATACATCCTGCGCCACACCACCAAGGAAGTGAAGGCCATCGTCACCGAGGTGCGCTACAAGGTTAATATCAATACCCTACACAAAGTCGAGGATGACCTCATCTTCAACCACAATGACATCGGCCGCATCTCGCTCCGCACCTCGGCACCCCTCGTCGCTGACAGCTACAAGGCCAACCGCATTACCGGTAGCTTCGTGCTGATCGATGAGCAGACCAACGAAACAGTCGCCGCCGGGATGATTATCTGAGGGGGGTGCGTGTCCCCACGCACCACCTCCGGTTGACCTGAGCGCAGGGGCTCTCCGCCACTTTGAGCAGGGAAAACCAGTCACCGTGGATGCGATGGATACAGTGGTCCGCGAATCAATGCGTAAAAAGTGTGCGGAGCATAGAAGTAAGATGGGGCACCAAACTTATTCTTTAGTGGAATAATAGAAAAGTATGCCAGACCAATAGATTACCCTCCGGTAAGTTATGGGCGGTTAGGTGTGTTGACAAACCACAAGTGATCGGTGCTTGAGGAAAAGGCAGTGCGCCAGGTATGAGGTGGAAGTCGACCGTTGCTTGGCTCAACGCCACCGTCATCTTGCTTATCCAATGGGTGTCATCGTGACTCTGCATGTAAGCCAACATACCTGCCTCACTATGGGTCAATGGATAATAGCCGGTAAGAAAGGCTCCCATGCCATCGGGGCCGAGATACTGTCTGACGGAATGATTCGGGCCGAGTCGCTTTGCCTCAAAGCGGAATTTAGGGCGGGGACCTCTACGGATCATCTCAAATTCAATGTCAATACGGGGGCGAGATTCGCCGTGTTTTCCGCTTATATTCAGCTTGGGATCATCGCGAAGCGCATAGGTAAGCACCCACTCCGGGGCGGTGGGGCATTCGAGATACTCCTGAATGAAACGGCAGAGTTCACCGGTAATGTCGGGCTCCTTCCAACTAGCATATTGGGCCGGGACCATACGGTCGTAGCCAGCTGAAATTAGCCAATGTGCATGCTTCCGAAGCTGGGCATGGGCGCGTTGCCGAATGTCGATGACCCGACTCATTCGTTTGTCGCGCCTCCTCCGGCATCGAGTGCCTCCGCAATCAATTCATCGGCGTCTAGTATTGCCTGGCGGGCGGTCCAATGCATCGCCTGCATGGGCTTGAAGAGATACAATCGACCGTCGCGATAGATACGAAGGTTGCGGTTGAAATAAATCCATTGCCGTTGTTTATCCAGCAGGCGCGACCATGCCTCACGCAATGCTTGGGCCTCGCCAGCTTCAGCAGCACGAATTTGTGGCTCTGCAGGCGGACCTTCACGAAGAACGATCTCAATCATTGAGGATGCGTACTCGGCGGTCATGGTTAAGTGATGGCTCGCAGGGTGGGACTCGTTTGCCATGAAGTTATCCAGTTGATTCCGCAAGGTATTGAGATAGGTTGTGATCTTGTCCTCGGTTGGCGAACAAACCGCATCTCGCTCGACTTTGCCCTGGACCATCAGAAGGTTGGCGCTGACAAAATCCTGAATCTGCACCCGTTCCTGAGGTCGAAGCTTGAGCGCATCAAAAACCATCGTGTTGATCGTTTCCTGATCGGTGGCAGATAAAGTTTCTCCCGGCTCATAGCGGTGCTCCATCTCGCTATGCCAGTTGGCCCATTGATCAGCAACCGATTCCAGGTCTGGCAAGGGAAGCCGCTTCAGTGTCTGCAAGGTGGAAATGGACCTTTGAATGCCCCATTCGCTGGATTCGAAAAACTGATGATAAAGCAAGTAATCAGAATTCAAGATCAATGCCAGTGCCCGTAAAATCTCCGAGCCTTTGGAATGGGTAGAAGCAATGCCGATTTTCCGCGGTGGAACGGCGATAAACTGATTACTAAAGACGGCAAAGCGACGGGATGCATCGACGATCAAGTGGGGCGGTCGGGAGACCGCTAGTGGCAATTTACCTCGGCCTTTCCGCACCCAGCCACGTGATTCTGGAACGCGCCGCGTCGCGTGATCCGGAAAGTGAACGATCCGTCCACACCCTTTCAACTTATCAAAAAGCAATTCGAGCTCGTCTACGACTTCCGGTAAGGGCTCAAGTTTCTCTTTTGTTTTCGAAGGATTTCTCAATTCCAAGCCTTGAGATAGTGTGATTAAGCCGTCGTCTTCGAGTTTACTTAAACTTGAAAAACGGCGTGACAGCGTTTCCAATAAGCGGGCATCCCGTTGGCATCCCCACATTGCCACCTTCCAGGTCAGGGCTTTCCCTCGCTGTGCTTCATGCCGCGGGATTTCCTGAATTTCCGAGGCGTTGACCGTGATCGTCCAAGTATCAAGCTGCTTATTGGCCTTTACTGGGCGATTCGCTTCCTGATTGATGACGAATGGGGCAAAGGTCTGGATCGTGTCGTGCGCTTTAACTTCATTGGCATCCGGCTCGCGAAAGCGGAGTGTCATTGCGGGCACGTTGGCACGACCTGCGAAAAGGACGTAACACAGGTTGGAGTAATTAACGATAGTCTCGACTTCGACTTCGGAAAAAAGGGCTTTACGGAAGTTTTCGGACTCCGATTTAAACAAGGTCATCGCGGGCAGGACTAATGAAGCCTGGCCACCCGGCTTTAGAAACTCCCGTGATTTCCAAACAAATGCCTCCGCTAGTTGATTGCCTCCCGTAGGAGGCGCGTTTAGATGCAACATCCAATTGAGCGCGTGAAGGTCCGCAGGGTCTTTCGGGGGATTTTTAAGGTCTTTCCAGGGAGGGTTGCCGACAACCCAATCAAAATTATCGCTCCCTTGGCCGCCCCTTGGCGACATTTCCCATGTTCCTTGCGGATCAAAAAAATCCGCTTCGAAGATGTTTTCGTTGTTCAGCTTGGGTAGATGAAACTTATGCTCTTTCCCTTCGAGATCGGGAGGGCTGACGTAGTCGAGCAGGGTAAGCAGTAAGCTCATTTCTGCGATCCGGCACGCATCGGGATCACGGTCCACGCCGAAAATTTGCGCTTGCAGAATGCTGCGGAGTTCCGAGGGCGGGAGTGCAGGGCGTTCGCTAGCCCGAATCGCCCGCTCGATTAACAACCGGTAAGCTTGAACTAGAAAAACACCCGAGCCACACGAGGGGTCCAGTATCTTAATCCCGGGGCCGAGGGGTTTGCAGGCGTCCATCTCCGCCAGCATGTAGTTGACCAGAGGAATCGGTGTATAGTAAGCACCTTGCTTGCGGCCCCGCGATTGCGCCCCATCGGCAGCAGGCTCATGCAGAAATTGCTCGTAAATGACGGACAATGTTTCAATCGGAATGTAGGAGAAATCATACACGCCGAAATCCAGCGCCATCTGTCCGGTTTCAGGATCGTCGCCGGAGAAGGCCGCAGCGACCGTCTTGAGGTATTGAGCGCGAATACTCGAAGCGGGAAAGGGAAAGATGGAGCCATTGAGCCCTTCGGTGGCATCATCCAGTTTCTGGTTCAGCTGGACAAATGCGCTTAGCTTGGCATCGCGGGAGAAAACAGCTTGTTTGATTAAGTTCCATTTGCGTAGCTTCCGATCTGAAAGGAATCCACGATCCAATAGGTAGCGCAGGTAAACAAATCGACCAATGAGCGCATGAGCGACCTCTGATGCCAAACCTTCGTTCTGGAGCCGAAAGTTCAATTTATTCAGGCTATCCAGTAGGTGCCAATCAATCCGCTGGTCCGGTTTAATGTGCTTACCCCATAGCGCCCAGACCGAGCCGTCATCAATTTCACTGGCATGCAAGCCACGCAAAACTTCGTGAATTTGACTAAAGTCCGTCAGCGGGGCGATGATGCCCTCACCATCATGTGCGTTATCGAGCTGAAATCCCGAAAATAGCCGAATCGTGCGAGGCGATTGGATGAGGATGAAGGGCACAAAATCCTGATTCCAGACTAAGCGGTGTATCTTTCTCGCTTCCACCTCATCGCGTGCCTCAAAAACAGCTACAACGGGAGTGGGTAGTCGGCTTTCAGGCTGTTTCAGCGTGTAAACACCCTGAAAGGCAAACTTCTCACCCAATTTCCGGCAAAGGTGCCCAAAAGGCAAATGACCCAAGCGCCCAGCCTCCTCCGCTGAAAGAAAACTTTCAGACTCGAGGTAGTTTAAGGCTGTGAGGAGTGATTGCATGTTAGTTTTTGAGGACTCGTATAGTAGTGATCGTTTGTTTACTTATGGCTTTTTATCTTGATTCAGTATTTAAATGCCTCGCCCGCTAGTTTTCATCTTTCGACCTGCAATCAAGTCGCGTCAATTTATTCGCTTTCTGGATCCTCATTAAGAATGATATTTTTGATGGAAAGCCCTACCTGAGGGAATCCAGCAATTAATTTTTCAGCTAGATTCTGAGTATTTTCACCCCATTGATTGCTGAATAGAAATGTTTTTCCGTCTGCGTGGAAAAGCTCGTCGCTATTATTAAAAAAACGATGGCTTTCAAAATTTATAGGTGTCTCCTGTTTCAGTGAATACACTATCTGTGACTCGACTTCTCCGATTTCGCTAAACGTACCTTCGCAGTAAACAAATCGATTTGACCCAAGCAATTGTTGTATGTCTCCAGGAGTGATTTTGTTTTCTATAAGTTTGGAGACTATAAAAAACATGGTATGCCGCTTTGCTAGGGGTTGAGTTTTCGTGCCTCGATAGGTCACGATAAATTGCGCTTTCATGCCACGGTTACGCTTTGCTTTAATCTCCACCTCCTTTTCCCGCACCTTGACCATGTATTCCGAGGCCTCGGGTAGTGGTATGATTTGCTGGACATCAAAATAGATAGACTCATCGTCTCGGTAGGCCACGAGGCGAACGCAGTTTATGTTGAGTCCTTGTTCATTGAGCCACAATACGGCTGTAGTGATTTCCGAACTATAGTCGGCGGAGACTAAAACTATTCGAGTCCGTGATCCCATGTCTTCAGGTTCACAATCTAAATGTTCGGTCAGTAGTATGCGTGCGTCAGCTTCCTGCCCTAAACTTTTGAGATACTTAGAAAACGCATCGACGATTTGCTCAAATGTGAGGGTGGAGATCATCGCAGCATAACGAATCGCTTGCAAATCCATGTGTCCGCCGTCTTCCGTACGTTTTAACTCGATGACGGCCAGCGTTCCATCTGTGTCAACTCCGAGCAGGTCGATGCGTCGGTTGCTGTCCTGCCAGTTTGAAAATTCCTCGGCAATGATGAGGGTATCCGGGGAAACGGCATCAATGTTGTCTCGCAAGACGCGTTGTAAATCATCCCGTTCTTTAATGCCGAGACTAGCCATCGTGTTCTTTTTGACGGCTTTTAGCTCAGAGTTGGTGTATTTGTACAGAGCCATGTAATTTATCTTCCTGGTAAATTTATTTTTTGGGTGATTTCAGGATCTTTGACCTTTGCGAACTTCATTTTGGCGGCGTGGTAGTCCTCGGGAGATAGATGCTTGGGGCAGAACGGGAGTTCTGGCGATTCCGGGTTATCATTAATAGACTAATACAGAGCTAGGACGGAAGCCTCGGCAAGACAGGAATCGCGGGAATCTTTCTCCGGCATCACTAGGGGGTTGATTTGAGGTGGGTAACTTGTTTACTCGCGTCAAAATGATGATGCACCCCTGATATGAGCGATGATCGCGTAGTTGCTGCCGTAGAGATTGGCACGTCCAAAGTCGCTGTGCTTTTGGGCGAGATTGTTGACGGCTCCGGCCTCAATATTATCGGGCATAGCATCGGCTCCACCAGGGGCGTGAAGAAGGGGATTATCACGGATCTGGATAAGGCCAGCGACTGTGTGCATGCGGCTATTTTGAAGGCAGAAGAAAGTGCGCAGACCCGGATCGATGAGGTCTACCTGGCGCAGACGGGCAGCCACCTGATCGGCACCTTCAATCTGGGAAGTGCCAATATCAGCTCGCCGGACGGGATTGTCAGCCGTATCGACATCGAAGCGGCCAAAGACGATGCCAAGCGGCGCACGCTCCCGCGCAACCGCACCTTTATCCACCATATTCAAAACCCCTACGCGCTGGATGGGCGTCCGGTCGAGAACCCGCTATCGAAGGAGGGGCGACAGTTGCAGGTAGGCTATTGGTCGGTGCATGGAGACAGCGAGGCCGTCAGCGACAGCCTCCGGGTCATCCGGGGTATCGATCTGGAGGTGCGGGATATTATCATTTCCAGTATCGCTTCCGGTGCGGTCTTGCTGGAGGAGGCCGAGAAGGAGAATGGGGCGCTGGTCATCGATATCGGTGGCGGCACCACGGACTACGTGCTCTACCGCAAAGGCTATATCGTCAAAACCGGTGTCGTGCCGGTGGGCGGCGACCATATCACCAACGATCTGAGCATCGGCTTACGGGTGGCCCGCAAGAGCGCGGAGGAATTTAAACTGAAAAACGGGCGCGCCTACTATCGGAGCGAAGATCGTGATGAGAAAGTCTGGCTCTTTGGCGACCTGACAATCGGCGACCGGGAGTATCCGCTGGCTGCCATCACCAAGATAATTGAAGCGCGGGTGTTTGAGGTATTCGATATCATCAAGGAGCAGCTGGAAGCCGCCGACTTATTTCATCCCAGTGAGATCGCTTCTGGGGTCTATCTGACTGGCGGCAGTTCCCAGCTTGCGGGTATGGCCGAAGCCGCGCACCGCCGTTTCGGGATAGAAGCGCATTTGCCAAGCGGGCCGGAGGATGTGGCCGAGGAGCTCCGCCGGCCGGAATACAGCACGGCGCTGGGACTATTGCACTATGCCTTGACCGGGCAGGAGGCCGAACAGGAAGCCCCCAAGCCGAGTGGCCTCCTGCGCCGATTAAGCAGCTTGTTTAACTAGTATTGCAGATGGAAACGACGCACGACAGATCTTCCACAGCGGGTGGGGCCGGGAATTCGCTCTCAATTAAGATTATTGGGCTGGGAGGTGCGGGGACGAATGCAGTCCAGGGCCTCAAGCTGGAGCATCTCGGCGCGGTGCAGCTGGCCGCGATTAATACCGATGCGCAGGCGCTCAATCAGTCGCCGATTCCTGAGAAACTGATGATTGGCCGCTCGATCACCCGTGGTCTGGGAGCGGGGGGGGAGATCGAGATCGGCCAAGCCGCGGCTGAGGCCGATCGTGAAGCGATCGCCGCTCTGATTGGCCAGGTCGATTTGATCATTCTGGTGGTGGGGCTCGGTGGTGGCACGGGCAGTGCGGCTGCATCGGTGGTGGCGGAAGTCGCGGCCAAGACAGATGCGCTGGTACTGGCCTTTGCCACACTGCCATTCAGCTTTGAAGGGGCCCGCCGCAAACGCATTGCGGAAACCAGCGTCGGCGAGCTGCGGCAGCTCGTGCACGGGCTGATCCCCCTGCCCAACGATGTCCTGCTGCAGGAGGGCGATGAGGACACCAGTGTGCTGAATGCCTTTGCCGTGGCTGACCGCTGGATCGAGCGGGGCATACATTCGCTGTGCTCCATGCTGCTCCAGACTGGTTTGATCAATCAGGACTTCAGTTCTTTACGCTCAGTTTTTCAGGGGCGCGGGGGCAAAACAATCTTTGGCACCGGGGTCGCCAGCGGGGGTGACTATGTTAAAGATGCGCTCGAAGATCTATTTATCTGCCCTTTGTTGCATCTCGGTGATCGTCCCGGGCAACTCGACCGTATTCTGATCAATGTGATCGGTGGCGCAGATTTGGGCATCGGCCAGGTCAACGGGATTATGGCCGAGGTGAGTAAGCGCTTTGGCTCGCGGGAGGATATCGTCTTCGGCGCAGTCATTGACCAGAGTCGACGGCAGAGCCTGGAGCTTTGCGTCCTCGGCAAAGCGGAAATCGATACCGCGCCCAGCTTCGAGCCGGAGCCGGCACCCAGGCAGACGATGTCGGGTGGCCTGGGGCTGGAAACGGAAATTTCCCAAGACAGCCGCCCCCCACGCCCGGTGCACAGCTCAAAGCTCTCGCGTAAGAAGCAGCCGGACTTGGATCAGGATGAGTTCACCTTCATTGAGGTTGAGGCGCAGCGCGGCTATTTCGAAAAGACCGACCGCAATGAGTATAACGATGAAGACCTCGATGTGCCGACCTACCTGAGGCGTGGGATCAAAATCAAGATTAAGTAAGCTATGCCCTGGTACCTCTACCACGCTCTCAAGCAGTTGTTTCCCTCGGGGCGCTTCTTTTCCTTTTTCTCGCTGATGTCGATCATGGGGGTGATGCTGGGGGTCTGTGTGTTGATCATCGTGCAAAGTGTCATGAACGGCTTCGGTGAGGGCATTCGGCAACGGCTGACGGAGACCCAGGGCGATATCCGTATCCGCTCCAATGAAGTGATCTATGATTGGGAAGACGTGCTGGCCAAGGTTTTGCAGCAGGATATGGTGGTGGGGGCTTCGCCCTTTGCGGAGGGTGTGATCATGCTCCAACACGAGAACCGGCCGCAGTTTCCCTTTGTGCGTGGGATCGAGCCCTGGGCGGAGGATGCGGTCGTGCCGCTGGAGAAGTTTCTCACGATCGGCAATCTGGATAGCTTTGACGATGACGGTGTCTTTCTAGGCGAGGGTCTGGCCTATGCCCTGCAGGCCCGACCGGGCGCTACGGTGGAGGTGTTTACACCACTGATGCTGGAGGCATTGAAAAAGGACGAGGTGCTGCTGCCGCGCGAGTTTGAGGTGCTCGGATTCTTTCGCACGGGCTCACCGCAGGTCGATGGCAATACTATGATCACCACGCTGCGTGTGATGCAGGAGCTCTATGGACTGGACGATGGCGTGCACGGCATCGTCCTGAAGCTGCGTCCCGGAGCCAATGCCTACGATGTCGGCGTCGATCTGGAGCGTGAGATCCTGCGGCCCGGCTTGGAAGCGGTCAGCTGGCTGGAGTCAAATCAGGATTTTCTTTTCGTGATCGAACAGGAGAAACGGGTCATTTCATTTATCATCATTTTTATTATACTGGTCGCTTCCTTCTCGATTGCGATTGCCCTGATGATGGCAGTCATTCGCAAGACGCGGGAGATCGGGCTGCTGGTGGCCATGGGCGCGCGGCCGCATCAAGTGGCTTACAGCTTTTGTTTTCAGGGCTTTGTTATCGGCCTGGTTGGCACCGCCATGGGCATACTGATGGCGCTGGTCTGCCTGCACTATCGCCGGGCCATTTTGTCGGCCTATGCCAACCTGACCAATACCCAGGTTAATTTTCTGGGCCAGTATGATGTCTATGAAATACCCGTGCATTACCTGGCTTCTGATTTCACCACGGTCACGGTCTTTGCCCTGGTCATTTCCACCCTGGCCGGACTGCTGCCCGCGCTGCGGGCCGCCCGACTGAAACCGGCGGATGCCTTGCGCAGTGAGTAGGGGGATGCGGGATACGGGATATGAGATACGGGACGAAGTCCGGCGAAGCTCGAAGAGCGAAGACGGATGCGGGATATGGAATAGAACATTATGAGCTTGGATTTGACGAATGACCTATTGATTGAAGCACGCTCCATTGGAAAAACTTTTCCGGGGGCGGATGCGGCGATTTCTGTTTTGGACGGAGTGGATTTCACCCTGCGTGCGGGCCAGAGTGTGAGCATACGCGGGGAGTCGGGTAGCGGTAAGTCCACCTTGCTCAATGTGCTCTCGGGCTTGGAGCGGGCAGATGCCGGGCAGCTCATCTGGCAGGGGCGTGATGTGAGTCGCTACTCACTCTCCAGACTGGCGGCGGCGCGCACACGCTTTATGGGCTTCGTCTTCCAAGCCTACTATCTGGCCCCCGAGCTGAATGCGCTGGAAAATGTTTTGTTGGGCGCGCGCATCGCCGGGCGAATCGACACTGCGGTGCGCCAGCGAGCCGAAGCCCTGCTGGTGCGGGTCGGCTTGCAAGACCGTATCCGGCACAACTCGACCAAGCTGTCGGGTGGCGAGCGGCAGCGTGTGGCGGTGGCCCGGGCCTTGATCAACGACCCGCCGCTGGTCCTGGCCGACGAGCCGACGGGAAACCTGGATGAAGCCACGGGGCAGGCCGTGATGAACCTGTTGCTGGATATCGCTGGTGAGTCGGCCAAAAGTTTAATTCTGGTCACCCACAATCCCGAATTCGCCGCCCGCACCGACCGGCAACTAAATCTGCACCTGGGGAAGCTTGCGTAAACTCACAGAAATCATGAGATTGATGTTGCGTTTCAACCAGACCAGACCAGGTTTAATTTATGAAGGTAATCAATGTGCAGGAAGCGAAGACCCATTTATCGCGTTTGATTGACTCTGCTGCGGCGGGAGAGGACATCATTCTGGGGAAGCATGGCAAACCGATGGTTCGGCTGTCGTCATTTGCCGCCTCGAAAGAGCCACGACGACTCGGTGGGCGCGAGGGAGAGATTCGTCTGGCAGCAGACTTCGATGATGAAGACGAGCACATCAATGCGCTGTTCCGATGAACCTGTTGTTGGATACTCACACTTTTCTCTGGGCGCTGGGAGAGCCCGAGCGTTTGAGCACTGCCGCAGCGGCAGCAATACGTAATCCCAACAACGCGGTCTATGTGAGTGCGGTTAGTTCGGTGGAAATATCAATCAAGTCAGCGTTGGGGAAAATGGACGCGCCTTTAGATCTGGAGGATGAAGTGGAACTTCGTGGGTTCAGCCACCTGCCTTTTCATTTCAAGCACGGCGCGCTTTTGCGTGCGTTGCCCCCGCACCATCAGGATCCGTTTGATCGAATGTTGATTGCACAAGCGACAGAGGAGCGGTTGACGATTGTTACCCATGACGCTAAATTTGAGCTCTACTCGATACCAATCCTGTGGACTTAAAGTATGATTACTTTAGAAGTTAAAGGGGACGAAGTCTCCGCGTTCGTCGTGCCTACATAAATTAATATATTGGCTTTTAGATTGATTTTTTAGTTTTTTAGCTTAAATATTAGCTTTAATGTCAGTGTTAACAGTCAGTGAAATTTCAAGAGATCTGGTCGACCGCCTACGGGCTTGCCGGGTGCGGCAGGGATTCACTCAGGAAGAAATGTCTGAGAGAGCGGATATTCCTTTGAGCACTTATAAACGCTTCGAACAAAAAAATCTGATTTCGTTGGATGGTTTTATCAAAGTGGCCATTGCTTTGGGGGTGGCGGATGGCTTTCAGTCACTTTTCCAGCCCTCAGTCACAGAAACTGAGTTTACCTCGCTCGATGAGGTCGAGCGGACTTTTGCTTCGTCCTCTAAATCTCAAGCGCGGGCACGTTCTCGCTCCAGATCAAAGTGATGCGCCTGAATGTACATTACGGTGATCGGAGGGTCGGTCAGATTATGGAGCAGGATGGAGTGCATTATTTTCAGTATGATGTCCGATTTATCCGAGAGCCACTCCCTTTGTCCCCCTTGGAATTACCTGTTTTGCCGGGAGTCACGCGGCATGAGCGTCGGATGTTTGCAGGGCTTCCGGGTCTGATTTATGATTCTTTGCCAGATGGATTTGGGCAAAGTGTGATACGCGAGCATTTCCGAATCAAAGGAGCTTCCACCCCGTCCCCGCTCCAGGTCTTGAGCTATCTGGGTAATCGGACGATGGGAGCTTTGACTTACGAACCGGCTGATGGAGGCGACGAACAGCAGCAATCCATCGACTTAGTCAGTGCCGCCTTATCTGCGCGAAAGCTGGTCGAGATGGAGCACGGTTCGAGGCTGGATGCCGCCTTGATACAAGCAGGTGGAACTGCCGGAGGTATGCAGCCTAAAATACTGGCTTCTATTTCCGCTGAGGGTACTATTATCACGGGCGCAGACGAGATTCCTGCGGGGATGTCGCCGTGGATCATTAAGTTGAATACGGAGGGGTCTTCTCAGTCAGCCTATTCACCTTTGGAATACGCGTATTTTCAAATGGCCCATGATTGTGGGATTGAGGTGCCGGAAACCAAATTGTTGACCGATAAAAATGGGGTGAAGCATTTTGCCATAAAACGATTTGACCGTGATGCCCGGAATCCGAACTTACGGATTCACACCCATACGTATGCTGCTATCGCAGGTGTGGACTATCAATCGCTTTCAGGCAGTTACGATCACCTCCTTGAAACAACCTATGCGTTAACTCGAAATTACAAGGCATTAAAAGAGCAGGTGTTGCGGGCTATTTTTAATGTGTTATCACATAACCACGACGACCACGCCAAGAACTTTTCCTTTCAAATGGACGGCAATGGTAATTGGAGTTTATCGCCTGCCTACGATCTATCGATGTCTATTAATCAGACGAAAGGGAATTGGCTGAGCCTGAATGGATCACGGACCGCCACGCTCCAAGATTTTTACGCGATTCTTCGGCCTTACCGGATTTCGGAACGCTTCGTCAATGATTCCATTGCTCGGGTGAAATCCGTGGTAACAGGTTGGCCGGAATATGCAATCAAAGCGGGAGTCAGTCCTGCTTTGATTGACGAAGTCGATCGAAGGCTTGTTTCGATAGCGAAACGCTTTTGACCACCTTCTCTCCATCCTACCGGAATTTGGGCTCAGTACCTATCAATCACCCAGTGGTGCCGACCTGAAAAATATTTATTCAATCCAGTAGATGGCTCAAAGATGTTCGAGTTCGATTGTGAACTCGGCTTGATGGTGGCTCTTGAGTTAACCCATGGGATGCGCGCAAGGCCTTAAGATTTTTTATTAGATTTTGGTAGGAAGACACTTTAGGGGACTTCTGAAAAACGCCTTTTGAGCGCCGCAGGCGACTCAAAAACCGCTTTT
>REBV01000011.1 GCA_007692545.1 Puniceicoccaceae bacterium | reverse complement strand
TGACCCAGCCGCTGCTGCTGCCGATGGCGCGCAAGCGCTGGGGCCGGATCATCAACATTGGATCGGTTATTGGTCTGATGGGGAATGCCGGGCAGGCGAACTATGCGGCGGCGAAAGCTGGTATGGTGGGCCTGACCAAGAGCCTTGCGAAGGAATTTGCCGGCCGAAGCGTCACCGTAAATGCGGTGGCCCCTGGATTTATTCAAACCGTCATGACGGATGCGCTGACCGACGACCAAAAGTCTGGCATTCTTGCAATGATCCCCCTCAAGCGCTTTGGGCAGGTTCAGGACATTGCCCAGATGGTCGCCTTTTTAGCTTCTGATAACGCAGGATATATCACCGGTCAGGTTTTTACAGTTGACGGTGGTATGGTCATGTGATGCTCAATTTCCTTTAACCAAATAATTATTATGGCTGATCAATCCATCGAAGAACGCGTGACGAAAATTATCGTCGACCAACTCAATGTTAACGAAGACCAAGTCACCAAGGAAGCCTCCTTCCTTGACGACCTCGGTGCTGACTCACTCGACACCGTCGAGCTGATCATGGCGTTTGAAGAAGAGTTTAAAGACGAAATCAAGGGAGAGATCCCAGAGTCCGACGCAGAAAAGCTGCAGACAGTCGGTGATGTGATTTCTTACATCGAAGAGAAGGCTGGTTGATCCGGGTTTCCTGATTCCCCTCCTGACATTCATTTCCATCCAGTTTCCATTTAGCCCGCCAACGCTGGCGGGCTAGCTTTTCTACCATGGCAGAGCCTATCCAACCCAAGCGCGTTGTCGTCACCGGTATTGGCACCATCAGCTCGATAGGTACCGGTATCGACGCATTTTGGTCCAGTCTTGTCGCTGGCAAAAGCGGCATCGACAAAGTGACTCGTTTCGACACGACCGACTTCCCCAGTAAAGTTGGTTCGGAAGTGCGCGACTTTAATGCGGGTGACTACATGGACCCGAAAGAGGCTCGCCGGAATGATCGCTACACGCAGTTTGCCGTCGCCTCCAGTCGCTTAGCGCTGGAAGACGCCGCTGTGGATACCAGCAAGGTCGATGCGGATCGCTTTGGCGTTTTGGTGGGGTCGGGCATCGGGGGCATGGAGACCATCCAGACCCAGAGCCGTCGGCTCTACGAAGGTGGACCACGCAAGGTCTCGCCCTTCATGATCCCTTCCCTGATCGCAAACATCGCCAGTGGCGTGGTGGCGATTGAGTTTGGGGCTAAAGGACCGAACTACGGGATCGTGAGTGCTTGTTCGACCGCGACCCACACGATCGGTGAATCTTTCCGTATGCTGCGCACCGGGGAAGTCGATATTATGCTGGCAGGTGGCAGTGAGGCCGCGATCACGGAGCTTGGTTACGCCGGGTTCTGCTCGATGCGGGCGATGAGCACGAATTTTAATGACACGCCTGAGCGTTCCAGCCGTCCCTTTGACAAGGGCCGCGACGGATTTGTCATGGGTGAAGGCGCAGGCGTCCTTGTGTTGGAAACACTGGAGCATGCGCAGGCCCGTGGAGCCCGGATTTACTGTGAATTGGCTGGCTATGCCGCGACCTGCGATGCCTTCCACATCACCTCGCCTGATCCGGATGGCCACGCGCTGTCCGTCGCGATCAAAAAGGTGATTGCGGAAGCTGGGCTGACTCCGGAAGACGTCGATTACATCAACGCCCACGGTACATCCACGCCCTACAACGATAAGTTTGAAACCGGCGCGATCAAAAAGGCTTTGGGTGATGCGGCCCGTTCTGTCCGGGTGAGCTCGACGAAGTCGATGACCGGTCACCTGCTCGGAGCCGCAGGTGGTGTGGAAGCCGCCGCTTGCTGTAAGGCGATTCAAACGGGTATTATCCCGCCGACGATCAACTACGAAGAGCCAGATGAAGATTGCGACCTCGATTACACCCCGAACGTTAAGTACGAAGGGACGATCAAGGTCGCGGTGAACAACAACTCCGGTTTCGGCGGGCACAACGCCAGCCTGTTGTTCAAGGCGCTTTAGTTTTCTGGAAACTGCGGGGGGCAAGGTAAATGTCGGCCGTATTCTCGGGGCCGGAACCCCGGGCGTTCATTCATTGTGTTCGCGATACCAATGCATGAGCGCCTGCGTGCCCAAGTCGCCGTATCCGATATTTACCAAGCGATTGTAGAGTTTGCGGGCCTGCTTGAGCGTTGGCAGATCGAGGCAAAGGGTTTTTGCCGCGTCCAGGGCAATTTCAAGATCCTTCAGGAAATGCTTCACATAGAAGCCGGGCGCATCGTTCCCTTCGATGATCGCCGGTAGCAGGTGCTTCATTGGCCAGCTGGAGGCAGCGCCCTCACCGATGCTTTCAAGGACGGTTGAAGGGTTGAGGCCAGCATGGCAGCTGTATTGATAGGCCTCGCAAAGGCTCATCATGATTCCCGCAAGGGCAATTTGGTTGCACATCTTAGTGTGCTGCCCCGCACCAGCGCCGCCTTGGCGAACCCGCTTGCTGCTGAAATGAGCCAAGATAGGATCGACGCTTTTTGCGACTATGGGATCACCGCCGATCATAATCGACAAAGTCCCGGCTTGAGCCCCCTTGTCGCCACCAGTGACCGGTGCATCCAGAACATGGACACCACGGGCGGCACCCTTTGCGGCGATTTGCTGGGCGAGCTGTGGATCAGATGTCGTGAGGTCAATTAACACGGTGCCTGGCTTTGCGCTTTCGACCAGACCCTCGCGGCCTTGGTATACCGTGCGCACATCGCTGGGGTAGCCCAGCATGGTGAAAATGACCTGCGCCTCCTGCGCTACGGCGGCTGGGTGGTCGCACCAAATAGCCCCCGCGCCAAGCAGGCTGTCTGCCTTGGCGCGG
>REBV01000225.1 GCA_007692545.1 Puniceicoccaceae bacterium | reverse complement strand
AGTATTCCTGCGGAACTCAGCGGTAGCGAGGTGGATGCGGCGGCGGCGAGGGTCTTGGCGGGCCGGGGGTGGACGGTCACTGAACGCTCCGCCGGGCGAACCGTCGGAACCCTGCAACGCGCAGGCTACGATGCGACTGCCATCCTGGAGCGCGAAGGCCAGCGCGTTATCATTCGAACAGATACCACCCGCAAGCCGGTCCCCGGAGCCGAGGCACAGCCCATTATCCCAATCAACTGGCTCCGCTACCTGCAACGCGACCTCAACCAGCAGCTGATCCAACAGGCTACTCGCTGAGTTAGTGACAAGCCCCCCCCCTTTTTTTATAATGCTTATTTCATGACGCCTTAAAATAAATCTGATTTAATTTAAGGCGCTGAAAATGGTAGATGTGGACGTAGGGTTTTTCGGCTTTGTTTCATAACACCCTGATAAAACATAACTGATTTATTTTGGTTTATGATGTCGGGTGGCGGGGTACCTCATAGCACAGCAACTGAAAAAATGTATCGGGATAAGCCGGCGCAGGTTGCGAAAATCAGTTGAATTGGTTTCCCTCACGGAATGTGCGCTTTTCGACCTCCGGTTTATGCGATTGCTGCGATTGCCCAAAATAAGGTGATTGGGAAGGATGGACGCTTGCCTTGGTCGATCGAGGCGGACTGGCAACGCTTTTTGAAACTGACGGAGGGTGGGAGCTTGTTAATGGGGCGAAAGAGTTTTGAGGACATGCAACGCGAGCCGAAATGGCGGGATGATGGTCGTCGGTACGCGGTGGTCAGCCGGGACAATGCCCTGGCAGAGCCGGGCTTGGTTGAGGTGTTTCCCACTGCGGAGCGCGCTTTGGAGGAAAGCTGTCGCTGGGGACAGACGGTTTGGGTCTGCGGGGGTTCGGGGATCTACTCGGCGCTGCTACCTGCCTGTGACCAGTTGCACCTAACCTTAATTGAGCGGCCATTTGAGGGAGACACCTGGTTTCCGGAGTGGCGCGATTTGTTCCCGCGCAGAACGGCGAGCGAAGCGCTGGAGGAAAACGGACTTTCGTTTGCTTTCACGGTTTGGGAACGGGAGTGAAGTAGCGCGGGGCGTTTGGCCTTTTCCTCTGCGAGGTTTCCTGCTGTTTAGGAGGCATGCCATCCGATAAAACTGCTCAAAAAGTCACTGCGGCCGCCGCGAAGCTGCGCGACGCCGTCATGTCGCTTCCTTTTACTGAACCGGTTGCGTACACCTACAATCCTTTGGATTACGCTTGGAAAGCGCACGAGACCTATTGTCGCCGGTTCGCGCAGGCGAGTTGTCGGGTTTTGTTCATGGGTATGAATCCGGGGCCATTTGGCATGGCGCAGACGGGGGTACCGTTTGGAGAAGTGGCGGCGGTGCGCGACTGGATGGGGATCTGCACGGAGGTGCGGCGTCCCTCGCCGGAGCATCCAAAGCGCAAGATCGAAGGTTTCGCCTGTGAGCGCAGCGAAGTGAGCGGCCGCAGGCTTTGGGGCTTATTCGCAGAACGCTTTGAAAAACCGGAGCTGTTTTTTGCTGATCATTTTGTGCTCAATTACTGTCCTTTGGTATTTATGGGGGAAACGGGGCGAAATATCACACCGGACAAGTTACCGGTGAAGGAGGCGGAGGCGCTTTTCGGGCTCTGCGACCAACATCTCGCAGAAGTCGTATCCGCGCTGAAACCGGACTGGGTGATTGGGGTTGGGGCTTTTGCAGAAGGTCGGGCGAAGATGGCTTTGCCCGATTTCAAAGGAAACTTCGGACGCATTTTGCATCCCAGCCCGGCCAGTCCGGCAGCCAATCGGGACTGGGCCGGCACGGTGACCAAGCAACTGCTGGCGATGGGCTTATGAGCTGCGACCAGGGCCACGCTTTGGGCTTGCTGAATGGCTTGAGGTTTGGCCTACTCTAGCAACTTAAGCGCAGCCTACTAACCTCCCAAGCGTTCCCTACCCATGCCAGACTATTACATCCGCACAACAGAGAGTGAAGAGGCCCGGGGGCCATTTGACATCCGCAAACTGGCATCGCTGGCGGAAGCCGGGCAGGTGACCAAGGCGACCCTGTACTACGACGAGGAAAACGAGGAGTGGATTCCCGTTGGGACCGATGCGGACTTGTGTGCGGAATTATTTCCGGAGCGCAAGAAGTTAAGCCTAAAGCCCGCGATGGCGCATGCCGACGGCTCGACGAAGATTGCGGAGGCGAAAGTCCAGGACGATGAGGAAATGGACAAAGAGGGCACGGACATCAATGATCTGTTAGCAGCAGCGGAAGGCGACTCTTCGGACACAAAGCACACGAAGAAGCGCACTCGTGATGCAGAGCAGGCGGCGAAGTACGTTTGTCCGGCCTTGGGGCTGATGTTTGTTCTTTCGGCATTCACTCTGTTTATCCCGAATGGAGAACTCATTAGCGAAGCTTACGGAGAGCGCCGTTTATTGCTCCTGCTCAATTCCCCCTTTGTGATTGTTGCCTTGTTCGACCTGCTCCTGGCGCTCTTCATGTTTCTGGCGGTTACGGAAGTGTTTTCGGTAATCCGAGTGCGCGCGGCGCTTGGTTTCGGCTTTAGTTTATACGTGGGCTGGTCAATGGGGGATCCGCTTTACATGGCAGTGAGTGCGGCGGCCTTTGGTGGTATTTTTCTGGCTGCGGTGACGCAGCGGAGTATCGTCATGTTTTCAGCGTTTTTACTGGGCCTCGGGGGCGGGGGGTATTTGCTTTTCCTCAGTTTCAGTGGTCGTTTCGCCAATTTTTATGATACCTTCCGATTTGAATGGTTTGGCGGTTGATCGGCTGCGGTAAACACACTGATGGGAAAAGGAGAAAAAAACGGGGAAGATAAAAAATGGTTTGGCCGG
>REBV01000230.1 GCA_007692545.1 Puniceicoccaceae bacterium | reverse complement strand
TTAGTGGTGTATTTGTTGCGTTGGGTTTGTTGGCGTTAATAGCCACACCACTTGCGTCGAGGTATAGCTGGGGCTGGACACTGCCGGCGTTGTTAATCCTACCACCCGTTATGCTGTTTTTTTGGCTGGCGTTCTGGTTTCGGCTTTTTTAAGCGGGCTCAGTCTAGAACAGTTTACGGCAATGGTCCTGAAACTCAAAGTCGCTAAATGGTCCCACTTTTCTTTCTGGAGCGTGCCAATGAACCGGACGCTCGAAAACTCGCGCCGGTTATCGGCGACGTAAAAATGAAGAATTGACGATTCAGGTTTCTGACACATATAGCTACACCATGAGCACCGTAGAAGAAATTGAGAGCGCAGTCGAAAAACTAAACAAGGAAGAGCTTACAAGCTTTCGAGATTGGTTTGCGCAACACGATGCTGCTCAGTGGGATGCGCAATTTGAATCGGATGTCTCCTCCGGCAAGCTGGATTCTCTTGCCGCGGAAGCAATCGCGGAGTTCAAAGCGGGAAGAACCACTGAACTATGAAGCATCACGCGTCTGCAAAGTATTGGACAGCCTATAATGGCATGGGCCTGGGTTTTGCTCAGAATCTTACAAGCACAGGGAAAGTAATGTTTTTCACCGGTCTGGCCCTTGCCCTCACAATATTAGCCATCTAACTCAGCGGTCAGCTCAGATCCAGACGAGACTGGACAATGAGTGCCATCGCGCCTTCATTGAAAATATCACAATCCCTGAGCATGGCACTCATGCCAGCTCTTACCTGAGCGATTTCCGTCTGCTTGCTTCCATAACCCGCATCGAGAACAAACGGTTTTAAAAGTACAAGCTTTATTTTCACTTTTTTAGATTTTTCTCGACCTTTCCGCTTTATCGCTCGCAAAAGAGCCTCTTTAGACCTGAGTAGTTACCTTTCTCATTACCTTTGTGGTTGACGTTTGCGAACTGACAAGGGGGCGGCCCAACTAAGTTTAGACTAACTCGGAATAATCAGCCGGCTTAAGTAGGTCACTGATCTGAGCAGCATCCCGCAGCTTGATTTTAAGTAGCCAGCCCTTCTTGTAGGGATCTTGATTGAGGAGTTCGGGCTCCGAATCGACCGCCTGGTTAATCTCCAAGATCTCGGCACTCAATGGCATGAAAAGATCGGAGGCCGCCTTGACAGACTCAACCACCCCGAAAGTCTCGCCACACTCAAAGGCATCCCCAATCTGCGGAAACTCCACAAAAGTAATGTCCCCCAAGCTCTCTTGTGCGTAATCAGTAATACCCACGGTAGCCGACCCATCTTCGTGCAATTCAATCCACTCGTGGTCTTTTGTGTAGTAGAGAGAGTCAGGAACTTGGCTCATCAGCGATTGGCAAACACAACGGGAAGCAGAAAGAAACGCAGTCGGAAAAGGAAAAAGATTAAAGCGCTTGAATAAGCTCTCGATTAGAACTGCTTTTCAAAAAACTCGATGATTTGCTCGATGATAAACTTGTGCTCCAGCGCGGTAATCTCACCAGCCTCAAGGCGAGCGTCAGCAAGTAGGGCCTGCTGTGCCATGCGCTCAAATGGGTCCGCACCAGTCGAAGAAGGAACCAGATCACTTCGCAACTGTGCCTTCATTGTGCCTGGTTCCAAGTCTACATAATAACCGAGATCCCGGCTTAGACCGAAGCGAATGAAGTTTTCTGCTTTTGCATTAGGCACTGGAGCAAAGTATTTAACGGCTGAATTGTAGCCACGTTTCTCCAGGCGGATCTCGTGATTCACCTTGCGAGGCAGTTTCAACTGCATCGGCGTTATGCCCATTGCATCTCCATTAATGTAGACACTTGCCTCCGTCGGAAAGGACAAAATCGTCACCTCCTGGGGCACCCCACGCTCAAGCGAAGCGCACCCGGATAGCCCGGCCAGCCCAATAAGGACAAGCAGCGAAGAGAAGGTCAACGAACTGAAGCAAACCAGAGATTTTTTAGACGGGGAGGGTAATTTCATGCAGAAGAGCGGGTTAAAATTAATAAATTATTAGAATATCTTGATTTTTAGAATGCGGTCAAGTCTTTAGCCTCCGAAGCATCAAGATTCTATCAATTTCTTAATTTAAAAAATCCTTGAAAAGAAAACGATACCTGCCAAATGGTTTGTAGGGTGTCAGTTGGGATTCAGATACAGGCTTAACCTAAGCTCAGACCAGCGACACTTCGATAATGGTCACTGCTTTTATTTTCGCCATCGGCTTCACTATTGGAGTCTCAGCCCTGTGCTCCATCCTTGAGGCTATGATTCTCAGCACCACAACCGCTGAAATCGAAGCACTCAAGAAGGTGCATCCACGACGGGGCGAGCGGCTCGAGAAGTATAAATTAGGCTTGGAAGAAACGAGTTCCGCCATTCTGAGTTTAAACACTTTGGCCAACACCCTCGGAGCCACCATGGTGGGCGGCCTGGCGGTGCAGATCTGGCCCGATAGCAGCCATATACTGCTCAAGATTTCCACCGCCATGGCTCTGGGCATTCTCTTTTTCTCAGAGATTCTACCAAAGAATATTGGCGTCCTCTACCGCCCCACTCTCCAGCCCGTGCTTATTTTCCCACTGATATGGGTCTGTGCGGTGATGTCGCCAATCTCGCGTGTCGTCGGCTGGATTGTCCGCTTTACGCTGCGCCCAAGTAAGCCCGTGGAAAACAGCGATTCAGAAATTATTTTGCTGGCCGAAAAAAGTGCAAAGGAAGGCACCTTGACTGCCAACGAGCGCGATATGATCAATAATGCGCTCAGTTTGGATGAACTCCTGGTCAACGAAATCATGACGCCGCGCACCGTGGTTTTTGCCACTGACGCCGAAGAAACCGTCGAGACGCTACTGCAAAAGACGAAAGACCTGCCCTTCGCACGCTTTCCGGTGTATGAAGACCAGTTGGACAACATCACAGGAGTCGTCCGACGGCGTGATATTTATTCAGCACAGGCCAATAAAAAAAGTCAGCTCACCATCAAGGAACTGGCCAACGAGGCTATTTTTATCCCCGATAACGCGGCGGCCTCGGATGCCTTGCAGACCTTCCTGAAAACGCATCAACAACTAGCCATCGCGGTGGATGAATTTGGCTCGATGTCCGGTGTCATCGCGATGGAAGACGTTATCGAACACATCATCGGCCAGGAAATTTTCGAACATGACGACCCGGCCATCGATATGCGGGAACTTGCGCGCCGGCGGCGATTCGCCGAGAAACGAAAACTGCGCCGCGAGGGTTAATGCTCTTATTTTTGCCAGTTTCCCGGGACTATTTTCGCCGGTGTTTACATGTTCTTTTCCTTGAATTAAATATGCCATTGTCGCATTCGCTCTAGCAAAAATTCCTGTAGAGAGGAATTCTTGTTCAGCTATCATTGAAGGTTGTCTGTTAATCCGATGGGGCCGGCGTTTTGAAGTATGGGAGAAGACCCGAGGCGGTTATCAGTAAGCGTCATGCGAGGTGCCGTCGAAAAATTCTTGACGCCGATCTTCCGTGTAAATCGGCATCGTAAGTGCCGTAGTTTTATCTTCCTGGTGCTAACTCGATGAGGGCATCGAACCGTCTATGATCGTGTGCGTGAGGCTGACATCTGGGTCCAGCCACCTCGTGCCACAAAAAATCGCGGCCTGAGTAGCGCAGCTCAATGTGACCATTTTTGAATTTCGACTTTTTCAGGAAGCCCTAATTACTCAACCCGCAGCACCAAAAATTTGTTTGCATCGAGTTCGACCCATCAAAGTGCTTTAGTTTCGACTCAAGGCTACGGTTAAAAAACACTCCCTAGCGCCCAAAAAATTTACCCAACAGGCCGCTTTTCTTATCTTCTAAGTAGCCCAGCGCATGCTTGGCCAGTGCCAAGCCCAAACGCTCCCGGTCCGAATCATTTAAGGCTATAAAAAGCCGCTCAGGCGCACCCTGGACCCGGAAAGTCTGTTCCAGTTCTTCGGCTTCTTGCTTAAACCAAGCTTTAGCCGCAAGTACTTTCCGCGAGGCTGTCTTCAGGTCGGCTGCAACGGCATCCGCATCGACTTGCTCAAAAATCGTTTCTTCCCAGGTCCGTAACTGAGTGCCGGTTTGAGATAATAAATAAACCTGTGCCTCCCTGGATAAAGTCTCTGCAATCAGCCCAATTGCCTCAACGAAATGGAGACCACCCACCACAGGGCGAAAAGGAATATGCTTGGCGATACTTACTTCATCTTTATGCGCCAGTCCATTGAGGAAATCTTTAAGATCTTTACTTTCCAGGTCGCTGGGTGCCGTCTTCTGACCAAAATAGACCAGTTCGATTAAAGTGCGGATACCCTCACGCTCAATCAGTGCCTGCACCGCAGCATCAAAGTGCAGCAGTTCCACTGGGTAGTCGTGGTCGATGCTAAACTTAGTCAGAATGCGCTGAAAGGTATGGTCTTCCTCACTCTCGGCTTCGAGCGAATGAGCCAAATCTGAAAATGGATCATCAAAAGCCAGGGTCTCGGTCAGTATGTCCATCAGTTTTTCCACCCGCTTCTTCTTGCCAACCAGTCCGGGCACCGTCTGCAAGTCTTCGAAATCATACTGAATATATTTTTCAGGTGTTTCTCCTGCCCCTTTAAAAGGCCAGGCAAAACCGGCATTTTGAGCTAATATTGCCAATTCAGTCTCTTTAAGGGCCGAATCGGTAAAACGCTCGCGGATATAATCCCACTCAGCTGCATTGTATTTTCCTGTAGATGTTACGCTCATAATGCTTTTTAATCACTTATTATATTAATCTTTAAACCGTTAAGCCGCAATTGGCAAGCCCTTCATGCAAATAAAACGCGGGGCCAGCGGCCACGATTCTATCCCTAGTTTGCGGTATTCGGCGACTTCAGCTTTCGCGCCTCCAATTCCCAACTGGATGCCAAGGCGCGCTCACCCTGCTGCTGGGCAATCGGTGCGCCCTTTTCGTAAAGTGAAATTTTGAGTTGCCTGTTCAAATTACGCTCATTCAAAATTTTGCGATAAAGGTCCAGTGCAAGAGCGCTTTCCCCGTGCTGGTGCAGGAAGTCTGCAATGCTCTGCACCAACACATATTCATCAACCGAGAAGGTAGAGATGTAGCGAACTATCCTGAGCGCCTCAACACCCCTCGGAGCCGTATCCGCCTGGGCGTAAAGCCGGGCTAAGCGGTAGGCCAAAGCCAGCGAGGGTTGATCGACAAATTTGGAGCGGGCAAATTTGATGGCTGTATCAAGGTCCTCCGTGGCAACCAAGCGGTTGATTTCACGAATGCTGGCATAGGCCCCGAAACGGCTCTCCTGGGAATGCTTCAGTTGCGCCTCCAGACTCACCTTAAAGGGGCGGTAGAGGGGGTCGCCAATGGCAACACTCTGCCAGCTAAGAGCCGGCAGACTCATCATGACCGCTTCCCCAAAAGTCCCCCCGGCCAGGAGGTGCGCAAGTAGGACCTGCGGACGGTGCGTGTATTCGAGATACGGTTCATAAACATTCCCGACAGTCGCGCTGTAGCCCTGCGAAATGAAGGCACCAAGCCAGGTCGAGCGATCACGCACGGAGGTCCCTGAGAAGCTGTGCAAGTGAAACCCAATCGCACCCGGGGGCACCGGCCAACGGGGGGCCCGCCACTGTGCGTAAGCTCTACGCGCATACCAGCCGAGATAAATAGCCGGCGCATCAAGGCGCTCCCGATAGTCCATGTTCCGCGTCGCCGTGTGAAAATCGGTGTCGAAAAAAGCGGCTTCGACCAAATCGCCAGCCTCACGAATCCATGCATCTCCGGTTTCATGTGGGCCCCGGGTGTCGATGTAGGCACGCCCCATTAAACCGATTTCCTCAGCCTCCAGTGTGCGATCAATCAAGTTGATTACGTTCTCTTTGGTCGGCCCATCCAGGCGACTGACTCTCAGAATTCGATTGGCATCAGCCGGATCAACGCGGGTTTTCCCAAAATAGGGATTGGGTATCAGCGCAGTCATCGAAGTATTGATGGGAGCCAGCAGCAAAGCGACCTCCCCATCCACCGAACCGTTGTTCACCCGAAATTGATCGGGAATATTGACGCCCTCCTCAATTAGAGAGGGATCATTCTGGATTCTCAGCGGCACCCCACGGATCAGCACGACATAAGCAATCTGATGGATCGAGACCGCCATACGCTCCCGTCCATACCTGTCTTTTGAAGTTTCCGTGACCCCGCGAACCCATTGATTCTCCAGCAGCGCTCCCAACAAGGGGTTGGCAATCGTCTCAACATACTGCTCGATTGTAATTGTTTCCTCTGTGGCCGTGCTGAGTTCGATGATATTCCTTCCGGGGATACCCCGCTGCCGGACATAATGCTGCCCGATAGCCAGAGAATACGGATCGTTGCTATTGACCACAACCAAAACCCTCTCGGCCGATGTATCCACCGACTGCCCAAATAGACTCAAACTACCCAGTAAAAGAAACCCAAGCCACTGAAACGAAGGGCGAAAGAAGCTCCACCCCAGGCAAGACGCAAGAGTGCTGATTGGGATTTTATTGAATAAAAGCATGATTCACAGAATACCTTGGAGCCTTAAAATTGTATTCCAGAATGCCATTATAACAACGCCCAGCACACTACAAGGTGCTAGGACTATTCCTTGTCAGAAGCCTCTGCTTCGTGCTCAAGATCCTCCTCGTGATCTTCAGGTTCGTCGTGATCTTCATGGTCTTCGAGTTCGTGATCGGGCGCATTAAACTTGAGGACACGCTTGCCGGCAGGCAGCGGCGATAGAATTTGAGTGACCTGGCGACCGACCAAGCGGGGCTCGGAGTCGGCAGAGGACACGCCAGCGAGCTCTTGCGAGGCCAGTTTGACGCGTTCGTAGCCGAGTTCGCGGTGCTCGTTCTCCCGTCCGCGAAACTGGAGGGTCAACTTCACCTTGTTGCCATGATCCAGGAAACCCTCAGCCCGGCGCAGCTTTGTTTCGAAATCGTGCGAGTCGATCGACACCCGGAATTTGATCTCCTTGAGCTTGGTTGTAGCCTGCTTGGTATCTTTCTGCTTCTTGCTCTCTTCGTAAAGAAACTTGCCGAAGTCCAAAATCCGGCAGACTGGTGGCCGCGCTGAAGGGGAGACTTCGATCAGGTCGAGTCCGACCTTCTTAGCCAATTCCAGAGCCTTGCGCGGGGGCATGACTCCGAGGTTTGTGCCCTCAGGGCCAATCACGCGAACTTCAGTTGCGCGAATGCGGTCGTTTCTTCTCAGGCCCTTGGGGCCACGGTTGCGGTTTTGAAATTTGCCGCGGGAGTTCGGGTATTTTGCCATTAATGAATACTGGGTATTAACTTCCTGAAGCGGCCCGAGGCTCGAAGACCGGGCAAAGCACAGGTGAAAGCAACTCCGTGTTGCTTATGATTACGTCACCATGTGCCGTCATAGTTTGGGTTGTTTGACCATTCAAGAATGCGCTAAGATTGTTGGCTCTGAGACGTCTTTCAACTCTAAAACCAAGCATTTCACACTAAATGCTAAAGCTTTCGCCACAACTACAGCTCGATTTCGCATTTGGATTGCTGAATTTGAAGCCACCGCCCACCATTTTATCCGAGTAGTCGAGCTGCGTTCCACGTAAATAGAGCGCACTTTTTGTGTCGACCAAGACCTGAGCCCCAGCCGAGCGCACGAGAATATCGCCCCGTTTGGGTGCCTCGACAAACTTCATTTTGTAGCTTAGGCCGTTGCAGCCGCCCCCGGATATCTTCACTCGAAGGAAATCCCCTTTCTGCTCCCGTTCGACCAGTGAACGCAGCTTGGCACTGGCCGGCTCCGTTACCAGAACCAGCTTCTCATTGCCTAGGCGAACACCTGCTGGAATCTTTGACATGTTAATCATCTACCAGAACGGTTGAACGAAATCATCCCACAGTCAAGCTGCGTCCATGGGAAGGAGTGTGATCAGGGTAAGTGCATGTTGAGATATTGGCTTTATTGTTTCGGAAGTCTGGGTCGCTATTTGAGCTAGAATCTCCAAGGCATCGGGCTGCTCGATTTCCCCGAGGCGTTCCATCGCAGTTGAGACGTCCAAATAGGTGTAACCTCTTTCTTCGAGCCATTGCTTGTATTCGTCGCTTTCCCTTGGAGGAATCGTAGCAAGATCGCGGACACTAGAAGCGATTGGCTTACAGTATTCAGTATGTCCTAATTTGAGTAACGTGGCCTTCTCCCGCGACCAAAAGCAAAAAGTCTATGTGCAGGATCGCATGCGCGAGCACGCGAGCGAGGTCGATAAATTTCTCTGCAACAGCGGCACGACCGCCTCAACTACTTTGGCAAGTTTGACATGATCCAGAATTAGAGAAATTCCTGCTGCCCCATGCGCTCGCGGGCGGCATCGGAGGCCGCGCTTTGTAAGAACAGCCAGCGTAGCGTGCCCCCGGCCAGCTCAGGCTCATCACCCAAGCGGCGCAGGAGTAGAGCCGAAGCCAGTGCATCAAAGAGCGCGCAATGGTAGTGCTGTCGGTCGCCCGGACAGAGAATAGCCGCCTGTCGATCCAGTTCCGGCTGCAGATTAAACAGCTCAATCAATGCCTGTAATTTATGACAGTCCAGCTGCGGATAGACCCGCCGGTAGATGTGCAAGGTATCGAGCCAGGGCCCCCAACTGGCGACGTTTTGCGTCAGCTCAGAGAAATCGGGGGAGGTGCGTGGACAAGGCCACACACTACACAGAAAGCCATCTTCCACCGTGGCATTGTGCGCACAAAACGGCCCCGTCTCCCGCAGGTCGGCAAACAGCGCCCACTCCGCCTCAAAGCTGGCCTGCCCCGCCGCCCGCGACTCCGATATACCATGCTGCTCCCGATCCATATCCGTGATCGTCCCGACCGGGGCGCAGATCCGCGTGCCAGAATCGACCAGCTCGCCCCCTTCCAACGTGACATAGCCATACTCCACCACCCCACTCTGGCGACTCCCCTCAAAATCAATCACATGTATCGGAAACTCAAGCATAGCGGCACTCTAACACAATCGCGCGGCAAAGCACGCACGAAAAAGGGATGCTGCCAGCCCTTGGCAATTGGGTGCTATTATAATTTACACTTAATATGGATTCAATATACCTGTAGCTCAATCCACATATTTTGAATCTAATGCCCCGTATTCTTATATTTTTGCTTCTAATAATTCTCGCGCCACAATTACAGGCACGACCAATTACAATTTCACTCACCCAAGTGGCCGATCAGTATGCCACAAAAGATACATCTCTAGGTTTCATTATTCGCAGCGAAGCCATCGCTCATTTACTAGAGCACTATGATTGTATCGTCTTGTCACGAACTCCCGGCCTCGCATTACTCGAAGAACAACGAATGCGGTTATTGGAACTCATGGATACAGAATGGTTGCCGTATCCATCCTCAGCAGACTTTGTCGTTTATCCACAGTTGGTCAGAGCCGGCAATAATTTGGAGATGAGGGTCAACCATCAAAGGCTTGGAGGGGCCGATAACGGCACTATTAAAACGACCACTCACCAATTTAACAATAAAGCAGAATTTACCTCAAAGGGTGCTGAAGTACTGGCTGGAGTCATTGCGCAAGAGCTGGGATTACCTAAAAAGTTGCCGGCACTACAACCGGCTACCATCAGTGCTCAAGGCGTTTGGGCATCACTCCCCTGGCAGGATTTATCTTCTGAAGCTCCGGAATTCAGTCAACGCAGTCTGCGATTAATGGATGTCGGTCATGCCACTTTGAATCAGATTATTAGCTCAACAGAGCCACCCGCGCGCGATGTTACGACCAATGCCGCCGAAACTTTTGTCAACGGCTCTACCGAATTGCTCGCTGCAACGATCGGCAATCGCCTAAGTGCCGAATACCTGCTCTATGGAATTGTCTATGACAGAGGAGGCGAGACCCTGGCACAAGTATTTGCCGTGCGCTGTATCGATGCGGCAATTCTTGGCTGCCGAAGTGTTGCTGTTCAGCAAAGTGAGGATATTGATAGCGCGTTACAGACCGCCATTGTAGAACTGATTCATCGACTACCACAAATACCAGACTTAACGGAGCCTTCCGATGATTTGCGTATTCGAGAAGCGAGCATTTTTATGACCGCGGGCAACGCAGTTCGTAACCATGTTGATTTAAGGATGAACATGTATGTTGCTGCTTATTTTCTGGCGCAGGACACATCGCTTGAGATCAATGTATTAGAACGTTTCCAATACTGCATTTCAGGCCGCTGGCAACAGACCGAACAACTGGCTCGCCCCGACTGGAGAGATGTTAAATTAAACCTGAAGGCTAAAGCGAACAATGCCTATGTGCTCCAAGTCATGCAGAAGCTAATGGGCGATGAACCACGAGCCGGTCACTCCATTGCTTACGCGAAGACACTAGTATCGGCGCGGCAATGGGCAGATGCCGCAGAGATAATGCAAACCTTATTGGAGCAAGGGCTCTTTAATCCTTTCGAGTCTGATGTTAAATTTGCGGGAGATTACTTGGATGCCTTGAGCTTATCGGAACAGCCCGAAAAAGCTGAGAGTTTTTATGAGTTGATTCAACCACATCTGGAGGGTGTCTTTCTGGCGCAATCGGTACATTATGCCGCCGCCCGGCATTTCCAGCGTTACGGAAACGAAGACGCCGAATTTGCTGCATTTGTAGCAAAAGCAGAGGGTAAATGGACTTTTAACGAAGGCGCTGATCGGTTCTGTGACCTGCTTCGCTATAAAACCACGCCTGAAGAGAGAATTCGACTATTAGGACTGCTACATCAACGTATTTTGAACTACAATCCGTATGTAGCATTCACACTGTGCGAAAGCCACTTTCAGCTTGGAAATTATGCAATCGCCTCGGAGTTGGCCGGCGCTCTTATTAAGCGGGAAGATTTAAGTAAAATCGGTTTCGATGACGAAGCTGAAGCAAGAGCCTATTTGACAAACATCACAAATTTAGTTGAATCCGGCGATTACTGGCCAACTGCCGCTGAACTGCAAAAAATACCTGCGCAATTCGTCATGTATTTGCAGCCTGTGGGTGAATTAAACCCCAGCATTATCGCTAAAGCCGCTCAGCAAGCAGGTGAGTTCTTTGGTTGCGAGTTTGTTGTGAGGCAACCCATACAACTCCCGGACGATCCTGAACTATACAGAACGTATAACTACAATTCTATACCCTTGATGCGCTATCTGAGTAGCGCAGTTTCCCTGCCCGAAGATGCTATCTATCAAGTCTATGTAGTTGATCGCCGTTTCGTAGTGCCTGGCAGGGGACCGATTGGTGACACATATCGCAAAGGTTTAGGTGCAATGGTCAGTATCGAACTGGCAAATCTCTTTGCGAAGAATGAAGCAGAGACCACCCAAAATCTCACCAACATGCTGATTCGTCAATTTCGCTACTTCGTAGAGCACTCACACGGCATCTCAAGTGAACAGGCACCACAGAATCCGCCATGTGTTAATGCTCAAGCGGTTTCTCGAAATCACATCATACGTGGCTATTGCCTAGGCTGTAGCGATATTTACCGACATACGGATTTTTCAAAAGTTTATACATCGATTCAAACTCCCGGAAGCGAGTGAGCTTGGGCTGCAGCCACCTCAGTCTCGCCGCTCGCGGTCGACATGGCTGCGCAAAGTGGCCAGATCCTGCTCCATCCGGGTGAGCGTTTCCATCAGTGCGACATTTGGCTTATTCGGGTCGGGCAGCGACTGGAGCTCCTGCATGGTGGAGACGATGATCCCGATAAATAGATTGAGGATGGTAAACGTCGCGACGACGATAAAGGGCACAAAGAAAGTCCAGGCCCAGGGGTAGACCTCCATCACGGGGCGGACGATCCCCATCGACCAGCTTTCCAAAGTCATAATCTGGAACAGCGAGAAGAGGCTGGCCCCCAGCGTGCCAAACCATTGCGGAAAGGACGCCGCAAACAGATTGGTCGCCAGCACACCCATGGTGTAGAAAAAGACCACCATCACAACAATCACCCCGGAGAGACCGGGGATGGCGTGGACAAAGGCGGCGACCACTTTGCGCAACTGCGGCATGACCGTCAGCAAACGCAGTACCCGCAGGATACGCAGCGAGCGGAGTACGGCCCAAGGCCCCGCTCCCGGAGCCAGTGCAATGGCCACGACCAGGAAATCAAACCAGTTCCAGCCATTGCGCCAAAAGCTCAGCCGATAGGCAGCCAGCTTGAGCCCGATCTCCACAATGAACACGGTCAGGCACAGCTTATCCAGGAACAGCAGCAAGCCACCCATACGCGCCATCAGTGCATCACTCGTCTCCATGCCGAGGATCACACCATTGAGTAGAATCACCGTAATGATAAATTTCTGCACCAGACTGGACTCGACCCAGCGCGCCAGGGAGCGACGCCAGGGCGCCACCCCATTCCGGGAAAGTAGGTTGAGTAAGTCTTGTTCGCTCATAAATAAAAAAGGAGGAGCCTCGTTGGTAGCCACCAGCCAAGCGGATGCAACCCGGATTTTGAGGATTTACGTAGTGACGAGCTTGCTGCTTGTCTTCTCCCTTATCTGGAGGATTGCTATCCCGGGATCGCGAATCTCCGCATTCGCTCCCTGCCCTCTCCCTCGCATAGAGGATTGCTTGCAAAATCGCTTGCTGTAGCGGCCAAATCAGTCTGCCTATAGAGCCCTCTTGCCCACTATTTGCGCTGAGCGCTGGGGGCTGCTACGACTATGGATCTGGAATCAAATCAAGCCGCCTTTCAAGCGGCACTCTCTGCCTGGTATGCTCAGGCCCAGCGACCCCTGCCCTGGCGCACCGAGCCGAGCCTCTACCGCACGGTGGTTTCAGAGCTGATGGCGCAGCAGACCCAGATCAAAACCATGCTCCCCTACTTTGAGCGCTGGATGCAGCGCTTCCCCAATTTCGAGACCCTGGCCGCCGCCCCGGCCGCCGATGTGCTCAAGCACTGGGAGGGGCTCGGCTACTACAACCGGGCGCGCAACCTGCACCAGCTGGCCCGGGAATATGTAGCACTCGACCCGAAGCCACACACCCGCGAAGCCTGGCTGGCGCTCCCCGGTATCGGCCCCTACACCTCAGCCGCGATCGCCTCCATCGCGCTGGGCCTCCCCTGCGCCGTCGTCGATGGCAATGTCGTGCGCATCCTCGCCCGCTTGAGCGACGATCCCCGCAGCTTCAAGGGCAACGCTGAAGCAGTCAAAGCCTTCACCCCGCTGGCCGAGGCGCTGGTCGACCCAGCCAAGCCCGGCGACCACAACCAGGCCATGATGGAACTCGGTGCGACGGTCTGCCTCAAACACAAGCCGCTCTGCACCGTCTGCCCCTTAGTCGAATTCTGCCAGGCCCGCCGCCAGGGCAGCCAGGACGAACGGCCCCAAATCGAGCGCAAAGCCACCGTCAAAGTCGAGATCGACCGCGCCTGGGTCCTGCAAAACGGCCAGCTACTCCTGCACCGCATCCCCGAGAGCAGCGGCCAACTGGCCGGACAATACGAGCTGCCCCGGCTCGACCAAGTCGGGCGCCCCACCGCCGCCCCCCGCCGCATCGCTACCAGGACCCGCGCCATCACCCACCGCCGCATCCGTGAGTGCATCTACGCCGTCGAGCCAACCAGCCACAACGACGATTCACTCGAATGGATTCCACTCAACCAGCTCGACACAATCACCCTTTCCGGCCCCCACCGCCGTTGGATCTAAAAA
>REBV01000012.1 GCA_007692545.1 Puniceicoccaceae bacterium | reverse complement strand
CGGAGCGAGCCGTGGACTTCGTTTTAAACATGCGGGCGGGTAATGCGCGGATGAATAGTTTGGGCGCGATCGGCCGGAAACTGGCGGAAAATGATCCAGCGGAAGCTCTGGCTTTTGTCGACAGCCTGCCCTACGAAGACGAAAGACGGCGGGTGCTCAGTAATATGAATTGGACGTTGCGGCAGCAGTCAATTGAGGTGTCCAGTCGTTTGGTTGCCGAGAATCGTGATCCGATGGTTCAGCAGCAGTTGGCTTCGGGGATAGCGGAAGAATGGTCGAAATACGATGTAGCGGGTGCCTTGGCCTGGTCAGAGTCCTTGAGCGACGAACAGGCCCGCAAGTCAGCTGTGGGCAATGTGCTCGGGAACTGGATCGAGTCGGATCCGGTGGCGACGCTGCGTTATATTGAAACAAATATCGACCCCGAAGTGCAAAGCTCCGTGCTGCAAAGTGCGTTCAATTCCTGGTCGCGCAGTGATCCCCAGGAGGCGGCCTCTTGGCTGAGTCGTCTGCCGGAAGGCATCGATGCACGCCTTGAGCCGATGTATCGCAGTGTGGCCAACGCCTACATTCAGCACGATCCGATGGCCGCTTCGGAGTGGATATCGGGCTTGAGTGAGAGCCCGGAGCGGGATCTGTCGATCGAGACACTGGTCAATAATATTGCCAATACCGATCCGGAGGCCGGCTTCATGTGGGCGTCCGCGATGGGGAATGGCAATCGGCGGAACAACTCACTCCGACGTAGCGTACTAGCCTGGAAAAAACTGGATGAACAGGCGGCCTATCAGGCGGTCATCGATGCCCGGATCGATGCCGAAGAAAAAGCGCCGCTCTTAAAGATTTTTGAGGATGGCAGCTGAATGCTTCAATCGGCTTGACTTGGATGCACAAGTTTCGGGACACTACAGGCCTCGTTTTTCCTTAATCACTTAAAAAACACACATAAATCACTATGGCAGGCGTCGGCAAACTACTCAAACAAGCACAAAAAATGCAGAAGCAAATGGAGGCCATTCAGGCCGAACTGGCCGAGACGATACTGGATGTCTCCAGTGGTGGCGGGGCCGTCCAGGTCAAAATAAGCGCCCAGGGTGAATTTCAGTCCTTTAAGCTGGACCCCGAGTTTCTGAAAGAAGATGCCGAATTTGTCGAAGAGACACTGCTGGCCGCCGTGCAGGAAGCGGCGGCCAAGGCCAAAGAAACCAGCGAAGAGGCGATGGGCGCGGTCACCGGAGGCATGGGTGGCTTTCCGGGTCTGATGTAGGCAATCGCTTTGCGACTTATTGAATGACGCCTGCCTACGACTCGCTACTGCAGCAACTCAAGCGCTTGCCCGGCCTCGGCTTTCGCTCTGCCGAGCGGGTCGCCATGCACCTGCTGGTCGAGCAACCGGAGGCGATGCAGGCATTGATCGATGCCCTCGGTAGTGCGCGCGATGCAGTGAGCCGCTGCGAGCGTTGTGGTAACATGGCGGAAAGCACCCTGTGTGCCGTCTGCGAAGACACCCGGCGCGATGCCAGCACGATCTGTGTGGTCGAGCATGTGCCGGACCTGATCGCCATCGAACGCTCCGGTGCCTGGAAGGCAGCGTATCATGTGCTGCATGGCAAATTGTCGCCTATCCACGGGGTCGGGCCGGAGGCGCTTAACCTGAAAACGCTCGAGGCGCGGATTGAGACGGGCGCGGTGGACGAACTGGTGCTAGCCCTGTCCAACGATATCGAAGGACAAGCCACCTGCCATTATATTCAGGAGACACTCATTGCTGAGCGGCCCATCAAGGTCTCCCGTATCGGCTTCGGTCTGCCCAGCGGCGGCGGGGTGACTTATGCAGACTCCGTCACTTTGCGCAGCGCTCTGGAAAGCCGCCGCACTTATCAATAAATCTATCAACTAGTTTTTTCATGATTAATTTCTCAATTTTGGGTATCCCCGTTTCTGTGCAACCCTGGTTCTGGATCACCATGGCTTTTATTGGTGGCGGCTTGCACGCCAGTAATTCGCAGGAGATTATTCTCGTGCTGGTGTTTATTTTTGCCGGGTTCCTGTCGATTCTGATTCACGAACTCGGGCACGCCCTGGCGATACGTAAATACGGCCTGCCCACCTCGATCACATTGCAGGCCTTCGGCGGCTATGCCTCCTTTCCGGCGGGCCGCTTGGATCGCAAGCAGTCGTTCCTGGTCACGGCAGCAGGCCCGGCAGTGCAGTTCGCCTTCGGTGTACTGCTCATCGTTTTGGCCAGAAATCTGGCGATCCCGGAAGGCTCGCTCTTCGGCCCCTTTTTGACCTTCTTGATCTGGGTGAGTATTGCCTGGGCGGTGCTCAACTGCTTGCCGGTGTACCCGATGGATGGTGGTCAAATGCTGGCCGCCGTGCTGGGGCCGCGCAAGCAGCGCTACGTGCACTTGATCAGCGTGATCGTGGCGGTGGTCATCGGAGTCGCCGGCTACCTGTTTCTAAACACCCTGTTACTCCCGGTTTTCATGGCACTCTTCGCTTGGCAAAATTGGCAGGCCTACCAAGCCGGCTAATATCGAGGGAATTCACGCGGCTAAATATTTCTCGGCATATATCACCAGCGTCTGAATGTTAGGGCAAGACCTGAGGTAAAAATGATGGCTCCTACAAATGCAGGTAGAATATGCAAAAAATCTGTATAGCCCACGTAGTAGTGAATCCCAATCGTGGAGATAAAGCCCAGGCTTCCAGAAATTAAGAGCGTTTGCCATAGACTCCTTGAGAATTGAGTGTTCGTGAGTACTAGTACTAGCCAGACGATGAATCCAGTTGTGAATAGAGCGCCGATCTCGCTTTAGGGGACTTCTGAAAAACGCCTTTTGAGCGCCGCAGGCGACTCAAAAACCG
>REBV01000086.1 GCA_007692545.1 Puniceicoccaceae bacterium | reverse complement strand
CTCAAACCCTCCGGCATCCCCTGGCTCGGGGAGATTCCGGAGCATTGGGAGGTGGTGCGCAACATGGCTCTGTTTTCCCATCGAGTAGAATCGGGTGTAGCTGGTCTGCCTGTGCTACAAGTGAGTCTTCGATCCGGAATTACCATTGAGGAGTTGGATCAGTTCGGACGCCCGAAGAAACTCATCGCAGACCCTACAAAGTACAAACGAGTTCACGAGGGCGACATGGCATACAATACGATGCGCATGTGGCAAGGCGCTGTCGGGGTGTCACCGTGTGATGGTTTGGTAAGCCCTGCTTATGTTGTCATCGCGCCACGAATTGGAACAGTCCCTGAGTTCTACGACTACGTTTTCCACACGGACCTCTACAAACAGCAGGTGAATCGGCAATCTACCGGAATTGTGTCCGACCGGAATCGTCTCTACTGGGATAACTTCAAACAGATGCCGAATGTGTTTCTGCCAGAATCTGAACAGCACGAAATCGTCACCTTCATTCTTAACGAAACTGGCGGGCTGAACACCGCCATCGCCCGCTACGAGCGCGAGATCGCCCTGCTCCGCGAATACCGCACCCGTCTCACGGCGGACGTGGTGACCGGCAAGCTCGACGTCCGCGCCGCCGCCGCCCAACTGCCGGAGCCCGCGCAAGCCCCCGCCCCCGCCGAAGCGGAGCCCCTGGAGGACGAACCCGAACTGGAGGAGGAAATCGGGCTGAAACAAAAAACTTCCCAAAAAGGGAAATTGATCTTGCCTTAATTATTAATTTAGGGAACTATGCACATTATTAGTCGTAAACCACTTCGAGAGTTCTCTGATAAACACCCTCAGGCAAAAGTCCCGCTGGATACCTGGTTCGCTGAAGTGAGCCGGGCGCAATGGACGGGGTTTTCCGACGTGAGGGCTGCTTACCGGAGTGCTGACGTGGTGGCAGGCAATCGGGTCATCTTTAATATAGGCGGAAATAAATACCGGCTGATCGTGAAGGTCGCCTACAAGTGCAGCAAAGTTTATGTCCGTTTTATCGGGACCCATGCCGAATACGACAAGATCGATGCCAAAACCATTTAACCAAAGAAAAATCATGAAACCAAAAATCATCCGAACCGAAGCCGATTACGAGACTGCCCTGGCGCGGATCGATGTGCTTATGGACGGCGATCCGGACCCAAGCTCCGCCGAAGGCGAAGAGTTGGAATTGCTGTGCCTCCTGGTCGGGAACTATGAGGAGATTCACTATCCCATGGATCTGCCAAGCCCGGTGGAGGCGATCAAATTCCGGATGGAGCAACAGGGACTGAAAGCGAAAGATTTGATCCCTTATCTGGGCAGTGCGTCAAAAGTATCCGAAGTGCTCACAGGCAAACGGCCGCTCAGCCTTACCATGATTCGCAAATTGGTGAACGGGCTTGGCATCCCGGCGGAAGTTTTGTTGCAGGAGCCGGGAGCCGACTTGCCGTCGGAAAAGGCCCTGCAAGAAGGCAGGCACTTCCCGGTCGCTGAAATGGTGCGGCGGGGGTGGTTTGCGGGGTTCCACGGCACAGTTGCCGAGGCGAAAGCACAGCTGGAGGATTTGCTCTCCGCATTTGTTAGTCCCCTGGGCCAGGATGCCCTGATGCCAGCCATGAACCGTCAGCACATTCGCAATGGCGGAAAACAGGATGCGCATGCTTTGGCCGCGTGGCGCATTCGGGTGGCGACATTGGCTCTTCGTGAGTCCTTGCCCTCTTTTAAGGTTGGAGCGTTGACCCCTGATTTCCTCAGGGAACTGGCGCATCTCAGCTACCTTGACTCCGGGCCACTGCTGGCCAGAGAGTTTTTAAACAAAAATGGCATCCACCTTATCTGTGAGCGACACCTTCCCAAAACCCACCTCGACGGAGCGGCACTGAAGCTGCCGGACGGATCGCCGGTCGTAGCGGTCACCCTGCGCTATGATCGCCTCGATTATTTTTGGTTCACACTGTTTCATGAATTGGCTCATGTCGCCCTGCATCTTTACGAGAGCGATTTGGACACCTTTTTCGACGAACTCAGCGGTGTTGATAAAACAGACCGACTCGAAGTGGAAGCGGATCAGTTTGCGACTGAGTCGCTGATTCCATCAACTGAGTGGAAGGCCGCACGACTCAAAAAAAACGCACAGACTGAAAGGATCCTTGCCTTCGCTGAAAAGCATCGTATCAGCCCCGCCATCCCCGCCGGACGGATTCGTTATGAAACAAAAGATTACACCATTTTCCGATCTCTGGTCGGAAACGGTAAAGTCCGGTCCCAGTTCGGCGTGCCATCCGTGGAGTGCAAACCCATGCGGAGATGAGCAAACAACTTTACACTGACACCGCCTTCCGGTATGTCCACAAAGCGGAGCAATGAGCTCAAGACTAACCACATACACTCAAAGCTGCCATGCCCACCGACACCACAGAAAAAGGCCTCGAAACGCTCATCATGCGCTCCATGACGGGCGAGGATGGCTTCGTCCCAACCGGCGCTGAAAACGTCGCGGAGACATCTGCCGAAACAGCTGCAAACAAGGCCGGTGGGAGCGGTTGGATCGCGGGCCATCCGGACGACTATGACCGCGGCCACTGCATCGATACCGTGCAGCTCTTTGGCTTCCTGCGCATGACCCAACTGGAGGCTCTCAAAAAACTCGGCATCGCCGACTATAAAGACGTCAAAAACGTCGATCGGCAAAAGTTTCTCGCCCGCATCAGCTCGGAAGTTGGCAAGCGCGGCGTCATCGACGTGCTGCGGCGGGGTATCGAGCATGGCCCGCTCCACTTCGACCTCTTTTACGGCACGCCCTCGCCGGGCAACGATACGGCCGCCGCGAAGTTCGCCCGAAACCGCTTTAGCATCACCCGCCAGCTTCGCTACAGTCTCGACGAAACCCGGCGCTCACTGGACCTGGCCGCCTTCGTCAACGGCCTGCCACTGACCACCTTCGAGCTGAAAAACAGCCTGACCAAGCAAACCGTGGAAGACGCGGTCGAGCAATACCGCCGCGACCGCGATCCAAGGGAGAAAATCTTCCAGTTCGGGCGCTGTGCAGTCCACTTCGCGGTGGATGACTCCGAGGTGCGCATGTGCACGCACCTCAAAGGCAAGGCATCGTGGTTCCTCCCCTTCAACAAGGGCTGGAACGATGGCGCAGGCAATCCACCCAATCCGGACGGCCTCAAGACGGACTATCTCTGGAAAGAGGTGCTCTCGCCCCAGGGACTGACCAACATCCTCGAAAACTACGCCCAGATCATCGAGGAAAAGCACCCGAAGACCGGGAAGAAAAAACTCGTTCAAATTTTCCCACGCTACCACCAGCTCGCCGTCGTGCGGGAGTTGCTGGCCGATGTCGCGTCGAGCGGTGCGGGCAAGCGCTACCTCATCCAGCACTCCGCCGGCAGCGGCAAGTCGAACTCGATCGCCTGGCTAGCCCACCAGCTTGTCCGGGTTCGAAATGAGGGCCGCGAAGTGTTTGATTCCGTCATCGTCGTGACCGACCGCCGCATCCTCGACGACCAGATCCAGAAAACCGTAAAACAGTTCGTGCAGGTGAGAGCCACGGTTGGACATGCCGAGAAGTCCGGAGATCTGCGTCGATTCATCGCCGCAGGCAAAAAAATCATCATCTCAACGGTTCAGAAGTTCCCGTTCATCTGCAAGGAACTGGAGGGCGAAGGCACCGGCAAAACATTCGCAATTATCATCGACGAAGCCCACAGCAGCCAAGGCGGTAAGAACACTTCATCGATGAACGTCGGACTCGGCGAAAAGGATGAGGAGGATGAGATCAACGACGCCATCGAGCAGCGCATCAAGTCGCGCAAGTTGCTCAATAATGCCAGTTACTTTGCCTTCACCGCCACGCCGAAACCGAAAACCCTGGAAATGTTTGGTGTCGCTCAACCGCCCGATGACGGAGGCAAGGTGAAGCACCGGCCGTTCCATAGCTACACGATGAAACAGGCGATTCAGGAACGCTTCATCCTCGACGTCTTGCGCAGCTACACCCCGGTCGACAGCTATTACAAACTGATCAAAAAGGTCGAGGACGACCCTGAGTTCGACAAAAAACGGGCGCGTAAAAAACTCCGCCGCTACGTGGAAAGCCACGACCACGCGATCAAGCTCAAGGCCGAGATCATGGTAGACCACTTTCATGACCATGTGCTGGCTCCAGGTAAGATCGGCGGTAAAGCACGGGCAATGGTCATCTGCAATGGCATCGAGCGCGCTATCCAGTATTTCCACGCCTTCAAGTCCTACCTCGCCGAGCGCCGAAGCCCCTACCAGGCCATCGTCGCCTTTTCGGGTGAACCGGAGTATCAAGGCGAAAAGGTGACCGAAGCCTCACTCAATGGATTCTCCAGTAACGACATCGCCGATAAGATCCAGGAGGATCCCTACCGCTTTCTCATCTGCGCCGACAAGTTTCAGACCGGCTATGATGAGCCACTGCTCCACACCATGTATGTTGATAAGACCCTGTCCGGTATCAAGGCAGTGCAGACCCTCTCGCGCCTGAACCGCGCTCATCCCGACAAACGCGATGTCTTCATTCTCGATTTTCAGAACAATGCGGAAGCCGTTACCGAGGCCTTTGCTGACTACTACCGGACCACCCTCCTCAGCGACGAAACCGATCCGAACAAGCTCCACGACTTACGCCACGACCTCGACGATGCCGACGTCTACAATCAAGAGCAGCTCGACGAAATTGTGACATTGTTCCTCGGCGGGGCAAGTCGTGAGGATCTCGACCCTAAGCTGGATCTCATGGTAGCCCGCTATCTGGAACAACTCGACGAGGACGGGCAGGTATCCTTCAAGGGCAATGCCAAGGCATTTACCCGGACTTATGACTTTCTCGGTTCAATCCTGCCCTATGGAAACAAGGAGTGGGAAAAGCTCTCCATCGTCTTAAACCTGCTCATCCCGAAGCTACCTGCGCCCAAAGAAGAAGACCTATCCAAGGCGATTCTCGAAGCGATCGATATGGACAGCTACCGGGTCGAAAAAAAGCAGGCCTTGTCCATCACCTCCGAAGACGAAGATGCCGAGATTGATCCCTCTCAAATCGGCGCGGGCGGACACAAACCTGAGCCCGAGATCGATCGCCTAAGCAATATATTGAAAGCCTTCAACGAACAGTTTGGCACCCTGTTCAATGACTCGGATCAGGTCTTCAAGCGCATCAAAGAAGATATCGCGCCTCAAGTCGCGGCCGACCAAGCCTTCCAAAACGCCCTAAAAAACACCCCTACCTCCGCCCGGATCGAGCACGACAAGGCGCTCGCGAGAGTCATGCTAAGCCTCCTCAAAGACGACACCCAGGTTTACAAGCAATTCGTCGAGAACGACGCCTTCCGCCGCGCAGTCAGCGACTTCGTCTTCTCGCTCTCGGCAGCGTAAACACGAACCAGGACAAGAGAACTCAAAAGGGGCTACTTCATTGCCTTCGTGGTTGGTATTTATGATGCACGTAAAGGCAACAGCGACGAACCAACAATGCCTCCAAACCGCAGACCTGCCATTCGGCACCACCGTCACCACATGAAAGGCATGAACGAACGAGACCAGCCACACCCCGATCCCACAGCCCAAGCTGAGGACTCCGAACTTTCCGCCCTCCCCGCCTCGCCCGGCTACGGACTCGAGGGCAAAGCCCTGGCGGATTATTTGACGCAGCTAAGCAACCAAGACGACGAGAAGAGCACGAGCAATGAATAGACAACGAAGCCAGTTTCTAAATCCCGATGGACCCCGAAGGTTGATCGCGGCCCACCTCGCCCACAGCATCTGGCCCGAGCGCGTCGTCCCCAAATGCGCCAAAGACCGCTCCCTCGCCATCGCCCACGGCCTCGAAGAAGCGCTTTGGGTAGAATTTACCGACGCTAAAGGCAAAACTAAATGGCAAGCCCGTCAGGACGCTGAGGAGATCGCGGAAGAACTGATTAAGCAGCACGTATAGCAAATGACTCAAAACCAAGACTTCAGCTTCAGTAGTATTAAAGAGATCTTATCTCAGATTGGAGGCTCTCAGAGCCAACTGTATTTGCCTTCGATTCAGCGACACTTTGTTTGGAAGCCAGAGAAGATCTGTAAGATGTTCGACTCGTTGATGCGTGGATACCCGATTGGAACCTTTTTATTCTGGGAAGTCCCCGATGAGAAACGACACGACTACGCTTTTTACCAATTCATCCAGCATTACAGTGAGTTCGACAATTATGAAAATGACGTGGCTCCGGTGGATCTACCAAAGGGAATAATAGGAATCCTGGATGGACAGCAAAGGCTCAATTCCATGTTCGTGGCTCTCTCAGGCAGCTATTGTGAGTTCAATAACGCCTCAGGTGCATGGACAACAAAGTCATACAATTACGATAAAAAGCATTTCTATATCAACTTGCTAGGCACGCCAGATGAAGATGACCACTGGGCCTATGATTTCCGTTTTTTATCGGATGATGAGCACACGCGTTTAAAAAAGAATCACACAAGCATGTGGTGTCGCGTCGGTAAAGCGATGCACTGGGAAGGTGACGACGAAGTGGCTCAAGCGCTTAATGAGCTGACTCAAGGTCATTCATACGATCCAGAGCAAACTGAAAAAGCTTTAGATATACTAAAGCACCTTAAGGAGATACTCCAAAAAGAAGATGCCATTGCCGCTTTCTGGGTAAGAAACAAAGAACTAAGCGAAGCACTCGAAATCTTCATACGCGTCAATAGAGGCGGCATTCAGTTAAGCTCGATGGATCTTTATTTCTCAACCATTGCTGCTTTTTGGAAAGAAGGTCGCTATGAAGTCGAAAAGTTTCTCGGCGAAATTAACTCAGTGAGTGATAGGGGCTTTAATTTTGAAATTTCCTCGCTCGTATTAGCGAGTCTGGCGTTATCCGATGGACCAATCCAACTGAATGTTGAGTCCTTCGGCCCTAAACATGTAGAAGCAATCAAAAGCCGTTGGACTGATATATGTAATCATATGATGGCAGCAGCTGAACTGCTTCATACTTGGGGCTTCGACGGGAATAACAATATTAGCATCCATGCAGGTCTACCCGTCGCTCTAGCGCACAAATCTGGATACGACATGTCTGCTTCTGCAGAGGAGCTTCGTCGATTGGTCATTCGCTCTCTCATTTCAGATTTCTATGCTCGTGGGACGAGTCGTAGAAACAAGATTCTAATCGAAATTCGCGAATTTATGGCGAAAGATGCCGAACGACACAAAAGCTTCAATCTCGAACGCTTGATGGGCACGATCAAGCTTCCTGTGGGCATCAGTTTTCAAGTGATCGACGAGACAATCGAAGAACTCTTAACAACTGAGATCTGGAAACCCAAAGCCTACCTATTGCTCAGCCTACTCCACGGGCACCATGCCCTGCACCAAACTTACTTCGATAAAGATCATATCCATCCTCAAAAAAAATTCAGTGACTTGAGCCAATACGACCTCGCTCCGGAGGAAGAAGCTCAATGGCGCGAAAAGCGCGATCAACTCCCCAACATTCAATTGCTCCAGGGTAGCGTTAATCGCAGCAAACAGGATGAACCCTTTGCTGATTGGCTGAATACCTTTCGTCCGGACAAACAACAAAGAGATCGTTACCTGGACGAGAACGACATCCCCACAGATTGCAGTCTCGATTTTAAAGACTTCCCGAAGCTCTTTGAGAAACGAAAGGAACTACTCCGCAAAAAGCTATACGCAATATTGGGAGCCAAGAATCCAACTGTAATCAAGGCAGAACCGAGCATCTCAGACAGTTTACCAAGTTAGCAAAAGATATGCGATCAATCCCAAAAGATAGAGTATGGACGTTTAGCGACGACCACCCGGAGGGAGTGAGCGATTTGAGGAAGTGAGCGATTTGAGGAAGCGATTTGAGGACACCCAAGCAATTGGCGCACTCCGACTTTCCAAATTTGCCTTAAAATGAGTCCGTTGTAGGATTTCTTCGAGAAAAAGAGGGTGTCAGTGGGATTTGAACCCACATCTCCCCGTCAAAACGGGGACGCTACTCTCTGGCTTCGCAGCCTCGCCGGTATTCATTCCCGGTTGCGCCATGACACCCAGAAAAAGGCTCTCCCTTCGGAGGCCATTCTACAATCTAAAAGGGAGTCAAATGGGGTCAGTCAGGAAGGCCGTCCGCATCCGCTCAATCTCACTCCGCTTCAAGCCAAGCTTCGTAGCGCAGGTTTCCCAGGCGCTGACCGCTTCCGACACCTCGGTGATGATTGAGTCCTGTCGATTTTGGGAGAGGCGGAAGTATTGCCCAACGCGGCGAACAAGATCCAGATCGCTGGCATTATTGTTCTCGTCGATGTTCAATGCGTGTCCCCCACTCCAGGGCTGCGCGTTCAAATCGTAGGCCGGAGACAGGGTCCACCCTTGATCCGAGAGCAGGAAACCGTGGTTGCGAAGGTGGTCGTCGGTGTTGTGGACGCAGACATTGAAGACGATTCTACGCCAGAGCTCTTCGAGATCTTCGTTCACATTCGACCCATAGCGCTCGATCAGATCAACCAGATCAAGGTAACTGGCCCCCGTCTTGGCGCCATCGCCATCCTGATAACCAAGTAGATTCATAGCCGAGGCGAAGTGGATGCGTGCCTCCTGCTCCCGATCAAACCGACGGACCAGGAAGGTGGTGCCCGCTTTGGAGAATCGCTCGACACGCGCTTCGGCAATCCGAAGGCCAGCATTTTTGGCCATTTGATAGACCAGTCCCTCCCAGGCACCCACGTCGAATTCATCCGCCCGACTGGGGAACTTCGCGATCCAGAGCTGGCCATCGGGATCAATCACGCTGCATTTTGGCCTCGCCCCGCCCAAAGAGGTTCCGGGTGCGATGAGCATGCGGAGCCACTCGACGTGCTCAGAATCATCGGAATCAGAGGCCTCGGATCCAGGAGGAAAGGTTGCGACTGCTTCAGCCAATCCCGATCGTACTCAAAAGAGAGCACCTCCTCACCTCGAACAGTCGACCGGTGCAACTGCCCCATCAGGGTCGCTCCACTCAAGCCCTTCCAGTCCGCATAGACAAAAATTGTGGAGGAACGGCTCATGTTACAGTCTTACGTTTCGGGGCACGCTGCTTGGGAGTCAGTTCCAGATCCTGCAACTTACGCCCCATTTCGTCGTCGCGCGCCAAAAGCTCGAAGTCCTTCTCAAGCCCCAGCACCCGCATCACCTGAAAATAGTTGCCCATGGCCACAGTCGGTTCACCCGACTCGATGCTGACCAGAGTTCGGCGGCTGATTCCCGCCCGCTCGGCCACACGCGAGGCACTCAGCTTACGGCGCAATCGAGCCAAGCGGAGGTTGTCGCCGAGGCGCTCCATGAGACGTCGCTGAGCAGGCAACAGATGGGGTGCTTTTTTCATATTGGGCAATAAATTGCTCATATAAACTTAAAATGTCAATTTTATTGCACATTGTTTTCCCTGCGTGCGACACGTCGAACCTAAAATGAAATGAAGAACTACCTAACAAAGAAGAGGAATTAAAGAAAACCCGCAAATAGCATTCCAGCAGGGAAAGCTAAAATGCTAAACCCAGGCCTGAATAGCAGGGCGAAAGCATCCCGCCACTACAGAACCGCTCACCCGCTCATGTCGGACGGCAAGCCGATCCGACTACGTAGTCGAGCGGGCTTGCCCCTCGACCAGATACGCCCGGAAGCACCGCACACCCGCTGCATTGGCCGCACACCCGGAGGTTCAACGATACGACCATAATTCCTTTGCTATTGGCCTTTCTTATAAATAAGGTGTGTTATGAGTATCGAACAACTTCTCGTTTTATTAGTCATTGGTGCGGTCGCCGGTTGGTTGGCGGGGCTGATTACCAAAGGTGGTGGTTTTGGCTTAATTGGAAACATCATCGTCGGCATCCTGGGCGCTGTCTTCGGCGGTTGGCTGTTCGGCGTGCTGGGCATTTCAGTCGGCGGACAATGGCTCGGCCCGATCGTGACGGCGACCGCAGGTGCTGTTGTGCTGCTCTTTATCCTGAGCTTTATACGTAAGAAATAGGAGTGCCATGATTCCGGCGTTATGATTACGGGACAGAATTAAATAAAACCCGCAAATAGCATCTCCGCAGGGAACGCTGAAACCCAAAACCCAAGTCCAAAGGGATTCGCTCAGACGGCCGCCTTTTCCTGCGCCAACCAACGCTCGATGCGCGCGACTGCGTCCGGACGCCGCGGGTCGTCGGCCTTCATGCGATTGAGTACATTCAGAGCCGTCTCGGCATAGTCGATCGCCGTGGCGCTTTTGAGATTGTCGAGCTCGGAGTGCTTAATTTCCCCTTCGCGGATCATTTTACGGGCATCGGCCTCGATCTCCATACTGGCACCACCGGGGGCGCGGGCATCGCCCTTTCCTTTTCCACCAGCGCCACCGCCACCGCCACCCGCAGGTGAGCCATCGCTCTCCACTTTCTGGCTGCCCCCACGCGGTTCGCGCTCGATGCCGCTGGGATACTGTTTACCGTCTCGTCCAGTCACTTCTTTGGGGCTTTCGATGCGGTTGAGCTTTTCCATCTCCAAGCGGCAACGGCGGACGAGATCGGGAGAAACCTTGCAGAGTTCGGCAATCACGGCATTTGACATGTTCGGCCACTCCTCCAGTGCAATCTCGCACGCATTGCGCTTATCCGCATTTGAGCGGTAGATACCGTTGGTCGAATTGGCCCCCAGGGCGTGGCGCAGTGCATCCGTCCGGGAGCCTTCATAGACCTCGGCAGCGATCGTCTCGCCAGCGTTTCTTTGCGCTGCAAGGAAGCGGTGAAAACCGTCGGCCAGCCAATACTTCGTGCCGTCGTAATACGTCACTACCGGCGGGAATTGCGCGCCTTCCAGCATTGCGTCAGCATAGCTGGTAATGGCCTCGTCGTTTGTTGTGACACGCGCTTGGGTGCCACCGTAAATATCGATTTGTTCGAGTCTTAAATCTTGGTTTTGCATAAAGAGGGCGCTTTTGTGAGCGTCTTTATACGCGATGACAATCAGAGAATGCCACCTACGCTAAATCTAATCGCGCCTGCATTTCCGCTTTTAATTTTTTCACTTGGGCCATGCGCTGGGCGGTGGCCGATTCGGCCCCGGCTTGGCCGGGCTCATAGAAGGTGCTGGGGTCGAGCATGTATTCCTGCCCGGAAATGCCCTGGGGGTAATCGTGGCTGTAGCGGTAGTCGGCCCCGTGGCCGAGCGACTTGTTGGTTTTGGTATGGGCATCACGCAGCCACAGCGGCACGGCCTGCACGGGCTGCTCGCGCAGGTGCTTTTTGACGGCGGCCATGGCGCGGGTTACGGAATTACTTTTGGGCGAGGTGGCCAGATACAACACGGCGTGCGCGAGTGCATACTCACACTCGGGTGACCCCACTTTCTCGCAAGCCTCGAAGGCGGCCACCGCCACCGTCAGGGCATGCGAATTGGCCAGACCGACATCCTCGGAGGCGAGGATGACCAGCCGCCGGGCAATGAAGCGGGGGTCTTCGCCGCCTTGCAGCATTTTAAAGGTCCAGTAGAGGGCGGCATCCGGATCGGAGCCCCGGATGCTCTTGATCATGGCTGAGGCATGATCGTAGTGCTCATCCTCGTCACGGTCGTAGCGGATCTGGCGCTCTTTGGCGAAGACTTCGACCGCCCCCACATCGATGTGCGAGCCGACCGGCTGGCTGAGCACCAGGGTCTCCAGTGCGTTGAGGGCACGGCGCAGGTCTCCCCCGGAAAATTCGGCGACCGCGCGAAAGACGGCGGCATCGGCAGTGCAGCGCTGATGCCCCAGTCCGCGCCCTTTGTCCTCCAGGGCACGGGCCAGTAGGGTCGCCACCGCCCCGGACTCGACCGGCTCCAAGCGAAAGAGGTGACTCCGGCTCAGCAGTGGCGGGTTGACATAAAAACCGGGATTGTGGGTGGTCGCCCCAATCAGGCGGATGTTACCAGCTTCCACATCGGGCAACAAAAGGTCCTGCTGTGATTTATTGAAACGATGAATCTCATCGATAAAAAGGATGGTGCGCTTCTCCGCCTCATAGCGGGCCAGCCGCAGGATGTCGCGCATCTCGGCTACATTGGAGAGCACGGCATTAATACGCACAAACTTGCTCGCGGTCTCGGCGGCGATCACCTCGGCCAGGGAGGTCTTGCCGCAGCCCGGCGGCCCATAAAAGATCAGGCTCCCAAAGTTATCGGCTTCAATCAGGCGTGGCAGCAGGCAGCCCGCCCCGACGATGTGCGCCTGCCCGATGACTTCGCTCAGACCGCGCGGCCGCATGCGTACAGCCAGGGGGCGGTGTGTCGGCTGCGAAGCCGTGGCCTCGGTTTCGCCAAATATTTCGCCCTGGTCTGATGTGGATGCCATGGCAAAACGTTCGGCGATACACCCGCTCTTGGCAAGCGGGAAGAAAATCTCTTGTTTCTTGCCTTGCAGTCTGGCTGGCGAGTCCTAAAGTCCGCCTCTTTTTTAGACTTTCCGGGCTCATTTTGACAGCGCGCCCAAATTTTCTAAACAACCCACAAACAGACTCTTAAACGACATACGATACGATCATGACCGACCTATCCAAATACAGAAACATTGGCATCTTCGCTCACGTGGACGCCGGTAAAACGACGACAACCGAGCGTATCCTAAAGCTCACTGGCAAGATCCATAAACTGGGTGAAGTGCACGATGGAGCGGCCACGACCGACTTCATGGAGCAGGAGCAGGAGCGCGGGATCACCATCCAATCGGCCGCCACGACATGTTTCTGGCCCGGTAGCGAGCAGCAGTGGGAGCCGCACCGCTTCAATGTCATTGACACACCCGGCCACGTGGACTTCACGGTGGAGGTTTACCGCTCACTCAAGGTGCTCGACGGTGGCATCGGTGTTTTCTGTGGTTCCGGCGGGGTGGAGCCTCAGTCCGAGACCAACTGGCGCTACGCCAATGACTCGGAAGTCGCCCGCCTCATTTACGTCAACAAGCTCGACCGTATCGGGGCTGATTTCTACAAGGTCGTCGACCAGGTGAAGAACATCCTGGGAGCCACCCCACTCGTGATGGTGCTCCCGATCGGCACGGAGAGCGATCTCACAGGCGTCGTCGACCTGCTCACCCGCACGGCCTGGATCTGGGACGAGACTGGCGACCCACTCAACTACACCAAGGGCCCCGTCCCGGCTGATATGGTGGACAAAGTTGAAGAATACCGCGAAAAACTGATCGAAACTGCCGTCGAGCAGGACGATGCCGCGATGGAAGCCTACCTCGAAGGCACCGAGCCCGACATCGCCACCATCAAAAAGTGCGTCCGCAAGGGCACCCGCGACCTCGCCTTCTTCCCCACTTTCTGTGGTTCCTCTTTTAAGAACAAAGGCGTGCAAAACCTGCTCGACGGCGTCGTCGAATACCTGCCCAGCCCGACTGAAGTCGACCCGCAGCCGGAAGTCGACCTCGAGGGTAATGAAACCGGTGAGTTCGCCGTCGTGAGTGTCGACGAGCCACTCCGCGCCCTCGCCTTCAAGATCATGGATGACAAGTATGGTGCCCTCACCTTCACCCGCATCTACTCCGGCAAGATTGCCAAGGGCACCTCCGTGCTGAATACCGCCACCGGCAAGACCGAGCGTATCGGCCGTATCATCGAGATGCACGCCAACGAGCGTAACGAGATCGAATCCGCTCAGGCGGGCGATATCGTCGCCCTGCTCGGCATGAAGTCCGTGCAGACCGGCCACACGCTGTGCGATCCCAACGATCCGGCCACACTGGAGCCGATGGTCTTCCCCGA
>REBV01000014.1 GCA_007692545.1 Puniceicoccaceae bacterium | reverse complement strand
GGCTAAATATGTGGTGCAAGTGCGCTCAATGACCTCTTTGAATACTCAAATCAATATTGGTGGCGACAATTTTGCGGCGCGGAATGTGACGCAGGGTTTCAATTATCAGGGGAATATTGGATCGGCGACCGATAGTTTCGCGCACGGGAATTTGGCGAATCCTCAACCTCCGACACTGGCCCGCGATCCTGATGATGGTTTTCCTTACCTGACATTCGTCATTGATACGGTAGGATTTTCGCCCGGCGAGACGCTCCTTTTCACCGGGGCCGACAAGCACCCTAACAGCGAATACGTCAATACAACCGTAACGAATATTTCGAATAATTTCTCGAACCATAATTTACTGGTTAATGAGAATGAAGGTAACTTGGGGTTTTTCTACTTGCGAGCCAATGAATCAGCCATGGTCGGACTGCCTGCTGAGAGTGGTGACCCCGTGCCTGAAACTCAGCCTGGAGACATTTTACAGACGGCGTTTTATTTCCGCGATACATTTACGAACTCACCGCTTGGGGCTGGACAAATCGAGCCCAGCCTCTCCTCCAAGCTCTATCTATATAACGGCCCGGGGGACGTTGAGTTGCTTGAATTTATAGATTTTTTCGAGGCGGGTGCTGAGTACAGGGTGGATTGGAGGCACTTCGACAGACCGGGGGGGGAGATTTCTCCGGTTTTCCAATACCGGAGTTTATCTGCGATCCTCGACGATCCATTTCAGGCTGATTACCAGCGGGGCCATGGCTATTTCTTCAATACCATGATTACGAATTCCGCTGCGAATCGCCGTCGGCAACTAGCACGCTACAATTTGGCGGCAAGTGAGAAGCGGGAGGCAATTCCGTTTTCACAGAATGCCAGAATGTATACTAACGCAATTCCAACCAGAAATTGGTTTAATGACACTCCGTTCCCCCTGGAAATCCCCAAGGAGGACAATGCATCTTACCTGAATTTGAACCTGAATGGATATGATAGACCGGGAGGTTTTGGATTGTTTCGGCCGCAGGGCACTATTGATCATGGAACCATTTACCCGCTTTATGATCATGTGCGTGCGGAGACAGGCCTGCTTTCTCTGGGTTTTCTGAAAAATGTAAATTTTGCGCAGCGGTTTTGGCAGCCTACTTTTTCTTTTGGTAATTCTGAAGCGCACACGCACGTCGCCCGTAACGCAGTTCAGGAAGTTCATGCAGGGACGAGTTATTTTGATCTGACGTACTTGCTCAACGAATCACTTTGGGATCGCTTTTTTCTCTCAACCATCCCGCAGACCGGAGGACTGACACCAAGTAGCGGGGTCGTACTGCCCAATACGAGTCATCGGCTGGTGCCCCGCGCGGATGGTACTTTCCCCGCTATTGCAGACCTTCGGGCCTCTTCTACCGCCTTTCAAACAGCTGCTGCCTCGGTTGCGGTGCAAGGTGGATTTAACGTCAATTCGACCTCCGTGGATGCTTGGCGGATGTTTCTCTCGTCTCACCTCGGCGAGAGCGTGACGACGGCGGACGGCGAGCCGAGTAATGACACCAGCCGGGTCCCCTTCGCAGGCAAGGTTTATCCCTTGATCTCCGAAGCAGGCAATCCCGTGGCATCCAGTTCGGAGGTTTGGACGGCCCTGCGGTCGCTTTCCGGCGATGAGATTGATGCGCTGGCTGTCGCGATGGTGGAAGAAGTGAAGCGCCGCGGCCCCTTTCTATCACTGGCGGATTTTGTGAACCGCCGACTGGTTCCAGACAGTTCAGATCTTGAAGCTGATTACCTCGGCCTCAAAGGCACGCTTCAGGCTGCGATCGATAAGGTCACCGCCGGGGGGGCGGTTCCTCTCAACGCGCCTTTCCAACAAGGCGATCTGGCGCTTTCGGCATCTTCAATCGGTGGGGGCAACGCGAGATACCCCGAGCATGAGACGGGGAGTCCCGAAGGTGTCATTGGTTCCAGTATGTTCGGGGTGCCGGGATACCTGACACAGGCGGATATTCTATCATCGCTGGGATCCGCCTTGACCGTTCGCGGGGATACCTTTACGATTCGCGCATATGGCGAGTCGATGAAAGGAATAACGGGAGAGGTTGATGCACGCGCTTGGTGCGAAGTTGTGGTACAGCGAGTCGCCGAGCCCGTGGAAGAGGGTGACTCCATTGTTCGTCCCAGCGGCAGGTTCGGACGTTCCTTCAAAATTCTTTCCCTGCGTTGGTTGACCGACGACGATATTATCTAAAATTATGCATTCCCCCTCCCTTATTCCTTTTCTCCTGGGTTTCATTTGCGTTCTGCCGCTGGCCGCCACCGCATCTGACGCTGACCTCATGAGACCTGCTGACATGGAATCGCAGGATGTATCAGACTTTCCTGCGATGTCTTCGCCGGATGATCTGGGCTTTATGCTTCTGCTGCCTTCGGCCATCAGTGAAGAGCTGTTTGTTTATCAGGCGGGTGACTACCGGAAGCTTCAACCCGCGCCCGAAAGTCTGAGCGCCACGCACTACTACTCCGGTTCCAGTCCGCTTACCTTTTTCAGGGAAGGAGTGGATGAGGAGGGACGGCCGGTATTTCTGCCCGTAGTTTCCACGGAATTTTCATCGGACACGAGGGATGCGGTAGTCTATTTACAGAAGCGTGGAGAGCAGTACCGTACCTTCTTAGTTGACTTGGGTCTGAATGCTCAGCCGATGGGCTCAGCTCGATTTATGAATTTGAGCCCTGCTAATCTGATGGTGCTTTTACACGAGGAGCGTTCTGCTTTGTCTCCTGGCGAGGCATTGACCGCAGGCTTCAACACTGATGAGAAAACTCATTTTAATTTTAAGGTTGGCGCGATGTATGAAGATGAAGCTCGGGTTATTTTCTCGAACCGGTATCCATTTAGGGGTGAGATGCGGATTTTATTCCTAGGTTATGC
>REBV01000087.1 GCA_007692545.1 Puniceicoccaceae bacterium | reverse complement strand
GTGATTTCGACATACTTATTGCCGCCACCGCACTGTGCGAGAGCATCCCTCTTGTTTCCCGCAACATCGACGAATTTAGCCGCGTAGATGGTTTGGAGTTGGTGACTTATTAACTTCTTGAAGCACACCTTTGGCCTACAAGTTCAGCAGGGCGGCTGTCTCTTCCTGAATCCAGCATTCGCGCTGGTCCGTGAGTTGGATGCGGAGCCAACCGTCGCGGATTTTGAGTCGTCAGCACGAGAAACGGTTGCGGCAGGGCGAAGGTTTCCTTCCCGAGTGTGACTTGTTTCTCCTGCATCGTCTCCCAAAGGGCGCTTAGTAAGCTTTGGTTGAGCCGAGGGGCGCGTCATCGGAGATTTCCTGCACCCAGACATTGCGGAAGTTGACCTCCTCGCGGTGGTATTGGAGTGTCAAGGGCAGTGCATCTGCGTGAGCACTGTAGGGTCGGCGGTTGCGGTGACTGGCCGGACCTGGGAAGGGCTCATTGTCATGGTCTAGCAGCCTGTCGGGCTTAGGCACGACAGGCTGCTAGTGTCGAGTAATTATGCCGAATCATGTGCACGTCCTTATCTCTTTAATCAGATTCTGACCTGTTGAACTTAAAAAAACACTAGCCGCGTGGCGTGAATGCTTTAAGTGTCGAGTCTTAGATGGCATTTAACGTGGCACATTTTTTGGCAGAGCAAGCGGCGGCGCAGCCGACGGCAGCGGCGGTGCGTGCGCCGGTGGGACGGACGGAAGATGGCTCGATCCGCTACACGGAGCGGAGCTTTGCTGCGCTGGAAGCGGAGGCCTCGGCCACGGCGCATTATTTCGCGGCGGCGGGGATCGGGCGCGGGGGGCGGGTGCTCTTGATGGTGCGGCCGGGCTTGGATTTGATCCGAATCGTCTTCGCGCTCTTTAAGCTGGGTGCGGTGCCGATTGTGATTGATCCGGGGATGGGGCTGAAAAAGTTTTTGCGTTGTGTGCGTCACTCCCGGCCGAGTGCGCTGGTCGGCATCGCGCCGGCGATTTGGGTGGCGCGTTGCTTTCGCCCGAGTTTTCGGGGGGTCGACATCCGGATCGGCGTGGGGCGGGCCTTTGAAAAAGAGATCGCGAACTATGCGGATCGTGGGGCCTATGCGGTGGTGGATTCGGCGGCGGATGAACTGGCGGCGATTCTCTTCACCTCCGGCTCGACGGGTCCGGCCAAGGGGGTGTGCTATGCGCATGGTATGTTTCTGGCGCAGGTGGAGGCCATCCGGCGGCAGTATGGGATCGAGCCGGGCGAGGTGGACTTGCCGATGTTGCCCGTCTTTGCGCTCTTTAATCCGGCGCTGGGCATGTGCACGGTGGTTCCGGAGATGAACCCGAGCCGACCGGCTACGGTCGATCCGGCCCGAATTGTGCAGGCCATCCGGCAAAATGCGGTGAGCAATAGTTTCGGCTCGCCTGCGCTGTGGACGAAGATCGCGCGCTACTGTGAGCGCGAATCGATCACGCTACCGAGTATTCGGCGTATTCTGATGGCGGGGGCACCCGTGCCACCTGCGCTGATGGCACAGATGCGTGCGCTGCTGCCGAATGGAGACATCCACACCCCGTATGGGGCGACGGAGGCTTTGCCCGTGAGTTCGATTTCGGCGACGGAGGTGCTGGAGCAGACTGCCGTGCGCACGCAAAAAGGTGAGGGCACCTGTGTGGGCCAGGCACTGCCGGATGTGAAGCTGCGCATTATTGAGCCGGCCGAGGGGGCCATCGCTTCGATTGAGGATGTGGTGGCCGAGCCCGCCGGGCGTATTGGGGAAATCATCGTGCAGGGCCCGTCGGTCACGCGCGCTTATGATCAGTTGCCCGAGGCGGATGCCAGCTCGAAGATTGTCGATGCGGCCGGGGTTTGGCATCGTATGGGCGACATGGGCTGGCTGGACGCCGAGGGGCGGCTCTGGTTTTGTGGGCGCAGGGTGGAGCGTGTGCAGACGGCAGATGGGCCGATGTATACGGATTGTTGCGAGGCGATTTTCAATGCACACCCGGATGTTTACCGCTCGGCACTGATTGATCTGGGCGGCGGACGGCCCGGCATGGTGATCGAGCCGGAGCCAGGGAGCTTCCCCAAATCGGCTGCGGCCAAGGCGGCCTTTGCTCAGGCGCTGGCCGAATTGGGGGGGCAGCATGCCTTGACGGCATCGATCCGGGATTTCTTTTTTGAAGCCAACTTCCCGGTGGATGTGCGGCACAACGCCAAGATTCACCGTTTGTCGCTTGCACGCAAGTATGCGCTGAAGTAAGGAACACGGCATGAAAATTTTAGTGACAGGGGGCGGCGGATTTGTCGGGCAAGCCATTGTCCGCCGCTTATTGGCGCGGGGTGACTCGGTGCGCTCCTATGGACGCTCGCCGCAGCCTGAACTGGAGGCAGCCGGGGTGGAGGTGATTTGTGGGGATCTGGCCGATGCCACTGAGGTCCGGCAGGCCGCGGCGGGAGTCGATGCCGTCTTTCATGTGGCCGCCAAAGCGGGCGTCTGGGGCAGTTGGGACAGCTACTACACCCCCAACGTAGTGGGCACGCGTAACGTAGTGGCCGCTTGCCAGGCGGCGGGCATTCGCCGGCTCGTTTACACCAGCACCCCCAGCGTCGTCTTCAATGGCCAGCCCATTCGCGGGGGTGGGCCGGAGATGCCCTATGGGCGCAATTGGCTGTGCCACTATGCCCATACAAAGGCCATCGCCGAAGAAGAAGCCCTCGCCGCCAACAGCGAGTCGCTCAAAGTGGTGGCGCTGCGGCCGCACCTCATTTTTGGGCCGGGCGATCCGCATCTGTTGCCGCGGGTGTTGCAAAGCATTCAGGCCGGGCGCTTAAAGATCGTGGGCAAGGGGCGAAACCGCGTCGATGTGAGCTATGTCGAAGATGTGGCTGCCGCGCACCTCCAGGCTTTGGAGGCACTTGAGTCGGGTGTCTGCGCGGGGAAAGCCTACTTTATTTCCCAGGGCGAGCCGGTCGAGCTATGGCCCTGGCTGAATCAGGTGCTGGCCGGCCTCGGTCGCCCCCCGCTGACCAAGCGTATTCCGCTGCCGCTGGCCTACTGTGCGGGCGCGCTGGCGGAGGGGGTGTGGGCGCTGTTGAAAAAAGCAGGCGAGCCCCCGATCACACGATTTGTGGCCGTGGAGCTGGCGAAGGACCACTATTTCGATCTGGGGCCGACGTATCGGGACCTGGGATACGAGCCGGCGTTCACGATGGGTGAGGCACTGGATGCAACAATACGGGATCTCAAGGGTAGGGGATTTTAATTCGATGGAGTTTCCCCTCAGCCCAAAGTCTGCCGTCAACGATCCCGATGCACTGCTGGAAAGTTTTCTGGATTATACGGCGGGGAAGGGGCTTGAACTCTACCCGGCTCAGGAGGAAGCGATTCTGGAACTCTTCGCGGGGAAAAACGTGATCCTAAACACGCCGACCGGCTCGGGTAAGTCATTGGTGGCGGCGGCGCTGCATTATTTGTCTGTCTCCACCGGGCGGCAGTCGGTTTACACCTGTCCGATCAAAGCATTGGTCAACGAAAAGTTCCTGGCTCTCTGTCGTGATTTTGGGCCGGAGCATGTCGGCATGATGACCGGGGATGCCAGTGTCAACCGGGGGGCACCGATCCTTTGCTGCACGGCGGAGATCCTGGCAAATATTGCACTGCGCGACGGGACTGCGATGACCAGGGCTACGTCATCGCCATGGCCCCGGAACATGTGATCGAGAACAAGCGCCTCGAAGCCAAGGCCGCGGGCGATCCCAAGAAGCGGAAAAAGCTGGTCAAAAAGAAGCCGCCCGAGCGCGGCTTTGTGCACTGGGAGGCGGGCACCTTTGAGCGTCTTCAGGGCGCACCGGCCGAGCCCTTGCAATCGAGTTTCGAGGTGTCGCATGGGATGCTACTCAACGTCCTGAGCCGCGGGGGCGATGGCTGCCGGGCCATGCGTGAGCTGATCCGCGACTGCCATCAGAGCGATACGGCCAAGGCGAGCATGCGGCGGCGGGCCTTCGAACTCTTTCGCTCACTGGTCGACCGTAATATCATCGAAATTATGCCGCGCGGGACGGACCCAAAACTGCGGGTCAACCTCGAGCTGCAGGACGATTTTTCGCTCAACCAGACACTCGCCCTCTACTGCATCGATACGCTGGGCCTGCTCGATATGAACGCGCCGGACTATGCGCTCAAGCTGCTGAGTCTGGCCGAGGCGATCCTGGAAGATCCTGACGCCATCCTGCGCAAGCAGTTGGATAAATTAAAAAGTGACAAGGTCGCGGAAATGAAGGCGGCCGGTATCGAATACGAGGCGCGGATGGACGAACTCGAAAAGCTTGAATACCCCAAGCCGGAGCGGGCGTTTATTTACGATACTTATCAAAGTACGGAGGCCTCTCAGGCAGCGCCGGCAGCCAAGCACACTGATATCACGCAGGACCGTGAAAGTTTTAAGCGCCTGATCCGCAGTGAAGTCTTCCGCTTCCTGCGAATGTTGGCCAACCGCGACTATGCAGCGATCGATGCAGCTTATGCATTGGACACACTTTTCCCGGAGGCACGCTTCGTTCGGGCCGAGCTGGAAACGATGATGGCACCGTATCATGCATCGCACCAATGGATTCGTCTCGATCCCGCCGCCCGGGCCAAAATCAACACGCGGATCACCGAGACGGAGTCAAAAGACATCTGGCTGATTGAGCAGACCCTGGTCGACCCCGAGGAACTGAATGATACGCAAGTTAGCTTCCACCTGTCGCTAGCCGAGGCCCGTGAAAGCGGAATTGTGCGACTCGTGCCAGTATCGATTGGGACCTTGCTATTATAGGGTTAGCTGTGGCGTGCGAACTTGCTCGCGCTTGCGGTGTTGTCGGTTTCTGCGGTTCTGACGCTAAAGTGCAAGCTTGAGTATCCTTACGATTTGATTAGTTTCTCTGGAATGGGGGGTCGCATACTATTATGAAAACACTATTCCAAAGAATTATTGATCGTGAAATTCCGGCCAAGATCGAGCACGAAGACGCGCAGTGCATCGTCATACACGACATCGATCCCCAGGCTCCGGTGCATTTTTTGGTTATTCCCAAGGAACACATTCTGCGGGTAGCGGATGCGGCTGATACACAGCAGGCGCTACTCGGGCACTTATTGCTGACCGCCAAGGAGGTTGCGGCCAAGCTCGATCTGAAAGATGGTTTCCGCATCGTCATCAACAACGGGCCAAACGGCGGTGAGACGGTGCCCCATCTGCACATTCACGTGCTGGGCGGACGTGCCATGAAGTGGCCTCCGGGCTGAAGTCCTCCATTAGTCGGCTTTAAAAAGTTTTCTTTCGTAGCGTACAGCTTTAGCAAACGTTCCGCGTAAGCTTTCTTAAAACCTGAATCCGTGAGATAGTTGATTTTGGTCGAGGGCCAACTCATTTCTGGCGGTAATCCGTGGTTTTGAATCACCGACGGCTCCTATGCTCAAGAGATTGATTGACCTGCCGTGGCGGATCACACGTACGGCGCAGTAAACGATGTTCTGCAAAACCGTCTATATATGGTGGGCCTCAATTTTTTGTTTGCGGGCGCTCTTATGCTGACAGGGCGTTTTCCGGCAAAGCAGGAAGTTGCGGGAATGGCCGACTACCAGGAACAGTCCGCCCAAGGCATTTAATAAGGCATGTTCGGAAATTCCTACCGGTTGGTCGGATGCTCCGGCTTCCCCGTTTAGCGGGTGCAAGGCGCAGCAGCCCCCACCTGTAGCGTGGGGTGTGGTTGCCTCCCCGGCAATTGGGCTTTGCTGGGCGCTGGTGATTTGAGCCTGGGCCACGCGTTCGATTGAAAATGCAGTGAAGAGAATCGCCAGGCCGAGTGCGCCGAAACCCAGCACCCAGCGATCCTTGTGCTTGCGACAGCCGCTGAACAAGGCGAGGCCAGTCGTTGGAATGACGAGCAGCAGTATCCAAAGGTGGAAATTTGCATCGACCCAAAAGCTGGCTCCGATAAAAGGTAAGGCCATCAGGAGGACTGGCGTCAGCAGGCAGTGGACCCCGCAGAGTATAGCCAGAAAGATAGCGACCCGGTCGAGTCCGCCGTGCTTAAATGAGATAGAGGGAGGTGTGAGTGGTTGCATACACTATTGGCAGTTGAATGGAAATTGCTACGCAGACAGTCGTCGGCGCTGCTGGTTCAAAGTAGAGAGCAAATCTAAATAAAGCCTTATTGTAAGTAATTTGCAATAAAAGTGGATTGATTACTGAGTCGTATCGACCAGGACCGGTGCCTCATGAGGGTCCCATGAGGGGAAAGGATCTTCCAGGTCGGCCCAGGCTTCCAGGCCTGCTTCCATTTCGGTAGCGGTCAGCAGGCAGGCGTCGAAGCAGTCACGCAGGAGGGCCTCGTCCATCTTGCTGACATAGCCGATCACCACAATTTCCTGGCGGCGGTCGCCGTAGGGCTCTTGCCAGTTGGACCGGGCGGCGATGATGCTCTCTTCGTCGTCTGGCCATTGCTCGCGGGGCACGGCGGCAAACCACTTGCCGGCGGCCTGGATGTCCGACTGCGCACCGGCGCGTGACCAGAGACCGACGTAGGGCATCCGGGTCGCCAGCCAGAAGAAGCCCTTCGAGCGGATCACGCCCGGCCAGTCCTGCGCGGCCCAGCGCTTGAAGCGCTGGGGGTGGAAAGGCCGGCGTGCGCGGTAAACAAAATTGGTGATGCCATACTCTTCGGTCTCGGGCACGGGTGCGCCCTCGATCAACTTGAGCCACTCGGGGGCTGCCTCGGCATTTTCGATGTTGAAGAGCCCGGTGTTGAGGATCGCCTGCGGCTCGATGCGGCTGTGCGTGGTTTCGATCAGTTTGGCCTGCCCGTTGAGGGCTTTGATGCCGGAGCGGATGTCGGCCAAGGATACGTCATCGACGCAGTCGATTTTGTTTAGGATGATGACATCGGCGAACTCGATTTGATCGATCAACAAGTCGACGATGCTCCGCTCGTCCTCGTCGCCCACCGCCTGCCCGCGGTCGGCCAGCTTGTCGGGCGAGCCGAAGTCGCGCTCGAAGTTGGCCGCGTCCACCACTGTGACCATGGTGTCGAGCCGCGCCAGATCATCGAGGCAGAAGCCCGCCTCGTCGCGGAAGAAGAAGGTCTCGGCCACCGGCAGCGGCTCGGACACGCCGGTCGACTCGATCAGGAGATAATCAAAGCGCCCCTCGTAGGCCAGCCGCCGCACCTCCATCAGCAGATCGTCGCGCAGGGTGCAGCAGATGCAGCCATTGCTCATCTCGATCAGTTTCTCTTCCTGGCGGCTGAGCTCGGCGCCCCCTTCGGCCACGAGTCGAGCATCGATATTGACCTCACTCATATCGTTGACGATGACGGCCACGCGCAGGCCCTCGCGGTTGTTCAGGATGTGGTTGAGCAAGGTGGTTTTGCCAGCGCCGAGAAAGCCGGAGAGTACGGTGACGGGTAGTTTTTTAGCAGGTGATTTTAGCATAGTACTGCGTGAGGAATTTTTTGTTTAGTAAGCGATAAACTGTCAGTGAAGTGGCTATTAAATTTTTTTTTCGTAGTGAGAGGGTTTATCCCTCGATTTGAACAAGCTCGTATTGCGAAAAGGCTCTCTCCTGGGCGTAAAGCCCGTCGCTACAACGCGTGACAAAAATGTATTTGAAGGTTTACTAAAGTAGCGCCCCCACCCAGGCGATGCAGAGGGCAAAGCCGGCGGCGAAGGCGACCTGTCGGCCGAGCATGCGCAGGGCAAACTTCCAGCGCATCTCGCGGGCCACGGTGAGCAGGGTGACGAGGCAGGGCAGGAGGACGCCGGCCAGATAGACTACGGTGAGCACTTGCACGGCCGAGTCCATCGGCAGCTTGAGGGCGGCCCAATCACTATCGAGTAGGCCGATGGCGATGCCATCCTTGCGTATCGACCCGAGCACGACGGCTATGGCGGCCTCAGGTGGCAGTCGGAAGGCCGCCATCAGCGGTGCGCAGGCGTGGGCGAAGGCATCAATCACCCCCAGCCATTGGAGCAGTCCGGCCAAGACGCAGATCCCTAGAAAGATAGGGAAGGCGATGCGGAAGAAATCCGTCACGCCGGACCCGAGCTCGCGCCCGATAGCCCGCCACTGCGGGCGGTGCAGGGGCTCACGGGGTGGCATCAGCAGCCGGTTTTGGGCATCACGCAGCACCTTTGGGGTGGTCAATCGCAGATAGATCAGGGTGGTGACACCCAGCACAAGTAAGTAAACCGGGGCCAGCCAGACCATGCCAGCTGCAGCAAAAACCGCCAGTGTGGCGGGCAGTTGATAGGAGCAGGCCGAGCCAAAGGAGATGGCCGAGACGCAGGCCCCGCGCGAGCAGGAGCCGCAGGACCGCGTCGAGATGACCGCCGGCACATTGCAGCCAAAGCCCATGATGACGCGGACCAGATCGCGTCCGCCGAGCCCGAAGGGCCGCAGCCAACGGTGCAGGCCATAAGACAAACGGTCGATTAGTCCGGTGTTTTTGTAAACCGCGATCAGTCCGGTAAAGACCAGGATGGTCGGCAGGGCATAGAGGATCAAAAAGGGGAGCATGGCCACGATTCCGTAGTCGCCCGCAAGGATCGAGGGCAGCGGCTCCGGCCACTGGTTGAGGCGGTCCAAAAGTGGGCCGATGGCGGAGAGGAGCGGTTCGTAGAGTCGATCAGCCAGGGCATTGGCCTGGAGGACGGCGACGACTGCGGGGGCCAGTAGCAGTGCCAGCGCGACGGGCGGCAGGCTGAGCCAGCCGGCCTGGCTCGATGCTGCGACTGCCCCCAACTCGGGTAAGGCCGCATAGTCGGGTGTGCTCACCAGCTCTCCCGCCCCAGCCACACCTTCCCGCACTGCAGCCAGCATCTCTGCTTCAGGCGCACGCGCATTGACGAGCGCGACCGGCACACCCAGCTGCGTGGACCATTCCTTCAACAACTGACGCCGCCGTGCGGCGTGCAAAGTCAGCCGATCGGCAAAAGTCAGCACGATACTCACCCGCTTGCCTGCCGCGAGCGGTGCCAGCAAGCGCAACTCTTCGACGGCGCGGTCGGCCCGCAAAACCAGCAAGAGTTGCTCCACCTCGATCATACGCTCGAGACTCTCCGCTGTGGTCGCGGCATCGGAATCGCGCACCCAGCCGGGCGCATCGATCCAGTTGATCCCGCGATCCTGGTAGGTCTCGCAATAGAGCGTCGACCCGGCATAGCCCTCGGAGCGAGCCACCCGACCGGTCAGCGCGGCAAGCAAGCTGGTCTTCCCCACGCTTTCCAGGCCCAGCACGAAAACGGAAAATTTCGCTGCCTCTGGATCGGCTCCTTGTATCCGCTTTTCCATGACGGTCATTGAACCACCTCCAGATCTTCGATGGTTTCGGTATCCGCTTCATCCAGCGCACACTGGCAGTCGACGCAGCAGTCGAGATCATCGATCATAAATCCACGGGCGGCATAGGCATCCAGGTCCGGATGGACCGACTGGCCGAGGTGATCGGCCACGGCTCTTGCCACCACGCCGAAGCGGGCGCGGAATTTATAAATGAAGCAGAACTTCGAGCCACGCTGGACGAGTGAAGGCCCTGAATAAAAAAGACCGGGGTGTAGGGTGGAAGCGTCCTCCTCGGTGAAGACGGGATGTTCGCCCGACCATTCGAAGAGATCCCGCACCGGGGTCAGGGCGGAGCGGAAGCCAGTGGCCAGAATCGGCGGGCTGCCCGTTTCCAAAGTGCGGCCATCCGCCAGGGTCACCTTAAAAGTATCCGCGCAGCGAGCCACCTTGATTACCTCGGACTGGCCGATGAGCTCCAGCTGTCCGGGGTAGGCTTGCAGAATGTGGACGAGTCGCTCTTTGGTGTAGGGGCTGAGCGCCTCGCTCGGATCAGCGCTGTCGGCCAGCCAGGGTTCTCCCTTGGAAATGACCTGCACCCGCTTGCCGGCCTGCACCAGGTGGTAGGCCGCGTCGATCCCGCTCTCGTAGCCACCGATCACGATGGACGCCTGGCCCGGCCACTTAGCCCAAGACTGAATGGTGGAGTTGTGCCAGCAAAGTGCGGCTCCTGCAAAGACGGCAGTCCGTGGCAGGCCGAATTCGCCCGCTGCCCAAATGACGGCACCCGCATCGATTTCGCCACTGGAAGTGCTGACGGTGAAGCGACGGCCCTGTGGCTTGATTTGTTTGACCGAGACCCCTTCGCTCACCTCCAGCTGGTAGTGCTGCACCACCGCCCTCAGATAAGCGGCATACTGGGCCCCGCTGGGGTGCTCCCGCCCAAAGAGGTCGGCCGGACTGGTGGCCGGGTTGACCGCGTTGAGATCTGTCTGAATAAATGGATTCCCGTGAAACGAGGGCGTGATCATCCGCATTTCACGCGGCCAGGCCTCAAAACTGGCCCCCACCATGGAACGCTCCAAAATCCGAAAATTTTCGATCCCCGCCTTTTTCAGCGCCAGTGCACAACCCAAGCCTGCCGGCCCGGCACCGATGATGAGCACCTCGATATCTGATCTTTCCATGCCCCGAACAAACAGGCAAATCTCTTTAATGCAATAATTTTGCAATACAGAGAAGAATTAAGCGCTTGTGCGGGGGCCAAGGCCGCCCGAAAACGTAGCTTTGTGGCTCCTTCGCAGTCATTGTGAAAATGTCCGAAAGCAATATCTCGGGCCTATGGGCTCGCTTTAAAAATCGAATTGCCACTGCATCCAGAGATGCCGGCCGGGCTCGTTGACCCGCGTGTCCGGCGGGGGGAATCCGGCCACGGTGGCGCCGGCGCGGCTGAGGTGTTCGGCGTAGGTGGTATCGAACAGATTGTCAACGCCAACGGTTATGCGGTGACGTTCGTTGATTTGGCGGGCGGCATTGAGTGAAAGGATGGCGAAGCCTGAACTCGGGCCGATGTCCTGGCCGACCAGGTTCCCTTGGTTAACGGCTACTCGTTTTTGCGCATCGACCAGACGAAGCAGGCCGCCAACCGACCAGCTGGGCCGGGTGTAAGTCAGCCCGAGGCGGCCTTCGAGGGGAGGTTGTTGGGCGAGTGGGCGGCTGTCTGTGCGGTTGCGCGCGCGTACGTAGGCGAGGGAGGCATCGACCTGCCACTCTGTGCTGAGCTTGTAGCCGAGGGCGAGTTCGCCCCCATAGCTGGAGCTCTCGATGTTGCGGGCGATGGTGGCCATCCGCATGCCTTTGGGGACTTGGGATTCGATCAGAATATAGTCGTCTAGGCGGTTGGCAAAGAGCGAAAGGCTATAGTTGAGCGGTCCAGCTTCGCGGCTCAGCCCGAGGTCGAGCTGGGTGGTCTTTTCCGGTTTCAGATCGAAGGCGCTCAGTGAGTCGGCGCTTTCTTTGTTGAAGAGCTCCCAGTAATCGGGGATGCGGGCGGTATGGCCCAGTCCGACCGAGAGAAGGAGGCCTTCGCTTAGCGTATGTTCGTAACGGACGAAGCCGGAGGTGAGCGCGTCGTGGCGGCGCTCAAGGGCGGTGGGGTTGGGCTGCATGGCCATACCTGCTCGGACGGTTTCGCGCAGGTCGCGGGTGCGGTGTTGATCGAGGCGTAGTCCGCTGAACCAGCGTCCTGCCTCGCCGACCGCGCCTTCCAACTCGGCGAAGATCCCATACTGCCGGAAGTCGGCATCTTTCTCCCGGGACAAGGCGTTGATGGGTTGGGCGTTGGCATTCATGGTGCGGCGGATGCGGTGGTCGTTTTCAAGATAGTCCAGCCCGATGTGCAACTGGAGGTCGTTGTCCCACTCCCAATCGGTCGCGAGGCGGCCGCCGATGGTCTGGCGATCGGGGTTGGAGACAGTCGGATTCGGCATCATCATGGTGGGCTGAAAGCGGCGCAGGCTAAAGTTGTCCATAACGTGATCGACGTAGTTGTAGTAAACCTGCGCTTCCAGGCCGGCGTAGCTTCCGGGGGTATTTTCCGGGAGGTGCGTCCATTTCAGGCCGATATTTTCGCGGTCGAAGGCTACGCCGTCCATGGCACGGTCGGCATAGGCAGCCTCGCCGTCGCTGATCACACCGCTGAGTTCCAGGCGGTGGTCGGGGGTGAGGTGCCAGCCGAGGCTGAGATGGGCACTGCGGCGTTCGTAGGCCGAGGGTATTTTGCGGCCGTCGCCATCGTGGTAGTCGTCGGCCTCGGTGCGGGTGAGGCTCAGTCGCGCGTCCCACTTCGGCGCGCCGACTTCGACATCGAGGAGCTGGTCGTTGCGCCCGAAAGCGCCGACCGTCAGCTGGGTCATGCCCTCGACCCCAAAGGCATCGAATCGAGTGGGGGTGCGCTCGAAGCGCACGGTGCCAGCCGAGTGGCCCGCCCCATAGCGCACGCTTTGGGGGCCACGGACGAAGACCACCCGGTCATAAGCTCCGGGGAAGACGTAGGCGGTGGGCGGGTCCATCCGGTTTCCGCAGCCGCCGAGGAGGGTTTCGCCATCCATGAGGATGCCGAGGCGGGAGCCGGCCATACCGCGAAAGACCGGATCGCCGTCGGTGCCGCCTTTGCGGATGACGTTGAATCCGGGAATTGTCCGCAGGATCTCGGCCCCATCCTGGGCGGGAATCGGCTGAGCCGGATTCTTCGGGTTGAGTTCAAGCTGAGTTGGGTTGCGGTAATCGGTCGCGACCAGGATCAAGGGCTCGAGCTCCCTTATCGGCGGGCTTGCGGCATAGTCGGCAGAAGTCGTGGAGACTTGAGTGGTATCAAGCGGGCTTGCAGCAAGCGAGAGGAGGCCGAGGGCCAAGGTGAGCCCACTGACGTTCAGTGTTTTGGAGGTGTTCATAGAATAGAAATATTTGAAATAGGAAGTGGAAAGAGATGCAGGGAGACTTCGGATGAACTGCCTGCGCGGGCAGAGGCCAGCCTCGGGTCTGGTGGCGAGGTGCTTGGGCAGGGTCGTGTCTTGGACGCGCGCGCTCAAGCGGACAGCCTGCCAGATTTCGGGCCAGCAAAGGCGGTGAAACGCAGAGGCGGACGCTCGTGTGGCGACACTCTTGAGTCCGCCGTGCTCCGCCTACATGCCTGAATTCTTAGATCCGGGCTTTGGGAGGGGGAGCCGGGGTCGAGGCGACGACACTGACCGGTCGGGCAAAGTGCCCCGGGTGTTCAAAAGTCTCCCGTGGTTGGGTGGCCACGAGGATCCGCTCCAGTATGGGGATCAAAAGGCGGAAATCATCCCCCGTCCGTTGGCCGAGCGTTTGCGCTTCTTTCTCCTGGGAAACCGTCTCGATCATCTGACAGAGGTCGCACGGGCGCTGGCCCGAAAACGTGTCGGCCACAGCGCTACGTAAGGTCGTTTCCTGCGTGTAGCTGACCAACATGTAGGACCAGGCCGTCACTTGCAGGACCACTTGTGGGCCAAGCAGGAGGAGGGTTAAAAGCACCAGCCACGAAGTGCGGAATACAAAATTCAATTTGGCGCTTGGATGTGGCATGGGTGGATTCGGACAAAAAGGGCTCCGCTTATTTTTTCAATAGGAAAAATTGAGCGTTCTTGTTCGGCGGGTGTTGAATAGAAGGGGAGTCGAAGACGCTAGGCTACTCTAGATATTTTTAAAGAGAGCGACCTCGCTGAAAACGGTGCGCTTACGGTTGGGCGGCCGGCAGGGCCATTGAGGAGTCGGGGGCAGTCGGCCAGCGCGAGGGTATAGTCTTTGTTTTGCGTAAGCTTTCTTTGGGGCTTAAAAGCGGCGTTTGCTAAAGCTGCACGCTACATTGCTTGCCGAAGATTTAAACCTTACGGCCCAGAAGAGGAACAAATTGTTTGTCATCTGGTCCCTTCCGGGTTAACCGTTGCAGATGGTATTTGTTCTGCATTGTCCTCTAAGGCGCAGAAGAAAGCAAAAACCGCAAAACGTTCTTATCGCACAGAAAGAACTCAACCCCCAAAAACCCGGCGGCCGAGCCGCCCGCATAAA
>REBV01000151.1 GCA_007692545.1 Puniceicoccaceae bacterium | reverse complement strand
GCTGAATGGGCGACTGAAGTCGCCCTTCCTTGAGTTTCTGGCATTTGAGTTTCTGGCATTTCCTGGCGGCTTGAGTTAGCGCCAACGGGGCAGTCCCTTCTACTGAGAGTGCGGGTTCCTCGGGCGACGAACGGCAGCTAAAGCAGCCGATCCTTGGGGCTGACGCCATACCCATCCGCCATCTGCCTTCCTTAGCTAAACAATTTACTTATCTGAAGCCTTTTCGATCTGAGCAAGGAGTGCTGCTTTATCGGGTGCGGTGCCATGCGTCACGAAGAAGGCGGCTACTGCATTTGCGACGACGAGGCGCTCTTTAGGCGTAAGATCTCCTAGAGATGCACAAAGGTAGCCACCGTTAAAGCTGTCCCCTGCTCCCGCCAACCGAATGACGTTGCTTTGGCGGTCTTGGATGGCGTATGCCTCACCCTCCGTTGCGTTGGATGCGGCCGCAAAATCCGGTGTGTGAACAACCAACTCATCAATGCCGATTTTTTCACGGGCCGTGGTCAGCGCAGAAGTTATCGCCTCCGGCGTCAGCTCTGGATGGCCAAGGCCAATCCTCGAGAACAATTCCAAAACCTCATGCTCATTCAAACTTAAGGTCATGGGAATCTTTCCGTTGAAGGATCGGATTAACGCCAAGCTCTTCATAAAAGATTCGTTCGACTTCTTTTTGATGTCAGCAAAATCAAAAAACATCCGTCGTGGCGGCTGAACAGTTTCATACTGCCCCATGAACCCCTCGAAGAGATCATCAAAGTGCGCCGTGAGCGACCAGTAACCCAGCCCCAGAATATCTACGTCGGAAAAAAGTCCTTTTAGCTTCTCTTCTCCAAAGTGTTTTTGGAAATCTTTCCAAGTCAGACTCGAGACTGCCTCAAGGTTGCTCATCAGAACCTTACCATCGCCGAATTCCAAAGCAATTGTCAGGGCGGGATTGCCAAGGGAAGCCAGCTCGCAGATGTCCTGAAATTCCTCATACGCCGGATCTATGATCGGACTTCCGTAGAGACCGGGCAAAAGGGGTTTCAGTCCCAAACATGCCGCCACTTTTCCTGTGTTAATAGCAAATCCACCCTCACAGCGACGCTTCGGCACTAGCTCTACTCCAACACCACCGTCCGCCCGTGCGACGATCAACTCACCAAATTGCCTGAGTTTTTTCATCGGAGTAAAGTCGGCCTGACTTTTCCTGACTTCGACGATTTCGTAAGTTTCGTCCACGAATCCATCGCAGCCGAGCAGGATTTTGCCTTGGAGGTTCTCAAGGAAGTCAGTGTATGTTTTCATGTTTTCTAAAAATTTGGATTTTGGCGAATGGCCCTTTACTGGAGAAACGCGGTATCAACGAGATGGTCGATGTGCACGCCATTTGCCGATTCGAGTTGAATGCCAGAAGCCGTGCGTCGAATATTTCGGACGGAATTGAAGCCGGTTGGAATGGACGCAACCCCCATAATGTATGGGATCCGGGTGCTTTTTCCTTTTCTGAAGGCGATCGAAGTGGGAACACCCTTCGCTTTCCATGGGTTGTCCGCCAACGATGCGGCAAGCCCGAGGTGGAAATAAGCAGTGACATCCTCAACACCAAGAACCCCCCGATGGCGTCCATTCCAGGGAGTATAGTGACGCCCGCCATTTGAGTGCCACAGCACGGTCGAGGCAAGGTGCGCAGGGTTCTTCAGCGAAAACCAGACAAAACGCTTTTCCGGAAAAACAACGGCCGCCCAAGCAAAATCGTCTGTATCTTTATGGTGAAGCATAACGAGGTCCTCAAAACCCTCGCGAGCAGGAAAGCGGGTGAGATCGGTATTTCCCCCGGTGGCCATAGGAACCCGATCCAGTTTCCGGAACCACGCCCCCGGCTTGAGCGAGCAATAACCACCCTGAGCCGGGTTTTCAAACGGAACGGGAAGCACCTGCGCGAGGCGGAGTCGACTGGTTGATATATTTCCGGGACCGTTACGGTTGAAATCAAGCATGGCGTGGTGACCAAGACACAGCCGCCCCCGAAAGCCTTCCAAAAGGTGACTTTGGTAAAGGTTCGTCTCACCCGTTCTCGCCTCAACGACTTTGGTGATCTCGCCCGGACGAACCTGCGTCTTTAAGGTCGCAATCAAACGCCCGGCTTCGGAAGAGGCCACCTTCCATCTGCTATTTGCGGATTCTCCATGGGGTGGATGCAGCTCGCCACGCCAAGCCGGACCGTCACCAAAGGGTGCGCAGAAGAAGTCCCCCCGCAGTTCACGAAGGAGAGGGATCAGCTTTTCCGCACCGGGTGTCCCACACCAAGGCGCAGTGGAAAAAGGTTCTACTACCCGACGCCCGATACGGAATTTAACCGAGCCGAGCTGGCCGCCATTTGCAGTGATGTCGAAGCTTACGTTCATGGGTTTATTAACAGCTTAAGATCTCGGAACCGGAAATCAGTGAAATCCTTGGGACTACTAAAGACATCAACAAACGGTAGTCTTTAAATTCATGCGCTACAACATTATTATTAAAAAACCTAACTCCAGCAAACACCATAAAGACCCCTTCTAAATACCATTATCAAAGCGAATCAAGCCCAGGACTAGCTACCATTAAAATTAGATTATTTAAATAAAAAGCCAAAATATATATCCATGATTGACCCGAATGGCGCTAACTTAAGCAGCAAGGAATGTCAGAAACTCAAGGAAGGGCGACTTCAGTCGCCCATTCAGCCGAGACTGAGCTCGTTAGCCAAGGCAACCCTGCCTGCCGCCCACAGCTTCAATCTTTTGATTCTTCTTCAATTATAGTGGGATTTCACGAGGGCGGTGGACAAGCGCGAAGCGATGTCTCGCGTCTGCGGTGGTCCTCGTCGCTCTGCGGTGGACCGGGAACGCGTAGACTCGAGTACGCGGCTGGCTCAGGACCGGCAAACTGCGGCTAAAGCACGCAGCTACTTTACGG
>REBV01000089.1 GCA_007692545.1 Puniceicoccaceae bacterium | reverse complement strand
CGGGATTTTAGGTAGTCTCGGCTTTGGCGCTTTAGGTTTTTGATTTTGGCCTCGTTTTTCTTGTGGTCGGGCTTGTCGATGCGGTCGATGAAGAGTTTGCCGTTGAGGTGGTCGACTTCGTGGAGGATGCAGCGGCCGAGGAGGCCGTCGGCTTCGAGGGTGTGGGGCTGGCCTTCGGTATCCTGGAACTGGCAGCGCACGCCGACGGGCCGGTCGACCTTGCCGGTGACGCCGGGGAAGGAGAGGCAGCCTTCGTTGTAATCGTCTTCGGTGGGGTCGGTGATGGTGACCTGCGGGTTGATGAGGGCGAGGGGCATGATGAGGTCGAGGGGCGGCTGTTTGCCGTCGAAGCGGTAGTGGAAAGGGACTTCGACGCCCTCGGGTGGGCGCACGTCGATGACGCAGATTTGCAGGGCGCGGTCGACTTGCTGGGCGGCCAGGCCGATGCCTTCCTCGTCGTACATGGTGTCGACCATATCGTTGGCCAGTTCGGCCAGCGATTCGTCGAAAACTTCGATGGTTTTGCCGACCTGACGGAGGATGGGCTCACCGTACTGGGTGACGCGGAGGATCATCTCAGACCAACATGAGCGCGGGCGTCTCGAGGATTTCCTTGAGCGCTTGCAGGTATTGTGCGCCGACGGCGCCGTCGATGGTGCGGTGGTCGCCGGAGAGGCCGATCTTCATGACCTGGCCGACGACGATTTCGTCTTTATCGTTGACGACCGGTTTTTTGAGGGTGGCCCCGATGCTGAGGATGGCGGCGTTGTTGGGATTGATGATGCCGTAAAAGTCGGAGATGCCGAACATGCCGAGATTGGTCACGGTGAGGGTGGAGCCGCTCATTTCGTTGGGCGTGAGTTTTTTATCGCGGGCTTTTTTAATGAGCGTGCGGGCTTCGGCACCGATCTGGCGCAGGCCCTTGGTCTCGGCGGCGCGGATGACGGGGGTGACGAGGCCATCGTCGATGGCGACACCGAAGGCGAGGTGGACATTGGCATGTTGCACAATCTTATCGCCCTCCCAGGAGCGGTTGATGGCGGGCACGCGGCGGACGGCTTCGGCGGCGGCCTTGAGGGTGAGGTCGTTGACGGTGAACTTGGTGCCGCCATGTTCTTTGGGCAGGTCTGCCAGCTTGGCGTTGAGCTCGGCGCGGAGCTGGGCCAGGGGGCCGCCGTCGACCTCGATCTGCAGGTAGAAATGGGGGGCCTGTGTCTTGGAGGCGACCAGGGCCTTGGCGATGCTCTTGCGCATGTTGGAGACAGGCAGCTCGAGGGCTTCGAGGGTGGCGGCGGGGGCCGCAGCCGGTGCTGCCTGGCCGCCGGCTGCTTGATCGGCTTTGGCCGGGGATGCGGCGGGCTTGAAGTTTTCGACATCGGCTTTAACAATCCGTCCACCGGGGCCGCTGCCCTGGACCTGGGCCAGGTCGATGCCCTTGTCGGCCGCGATCTTCTTGGCCAGGGGGGAGGCTTTGATGTGTCCGCCTTTGGTGGTGGCGGGAGCTGAAGTGCTGGCGCTGGACGCGTCACTGCTCTCGGCGGCGGTGGACTCGCTGGATGCGTCCGTATCGTCGGTCGCATCCGTATCGTCGGACTCGCTGCTTTGCTTGGCGGCCTTCTTTTCGGCTTCTTTTCCGGAGTCCTCGCCGGCCCCGGAGTCTTGCTTGGGGGCACTGCCTCCGGCGTCGGGGGCTTTTTCACCTTTTTCTCCGATGGCTGCGATGGCATCGCCGACGGCGACCTCGTCGCCCACGCCACAATACTGCTTGATCAGGGTGCCGTCGTCAAAGCACTCGACCTCCATGGTGGCCTTGTCGGTCTCGACTTCGGCGATCATGTCGCCACTGGCAACGGCGTCGCCTTCGTTTTTTAACCATTTGACCAGCGTGCCCACCGTCATGGTGTCGCTGAGTTTGGGCATGTCGATGAGTGTAGCCATTTTTTGGAATTAAGAAATTAGAATTAAGAATTAAGAGAGAAGTGGCCGCTCCGCGGAGTGAGAGTGGCCGCTCCGCGGAGTGGCCGCTCCGCGGAGTGAGAGTGGCCGCTTTGCGGAGTGAGAGTGGCCGCTTTGCGGAGTGAGAGTGGCCGCTTTGCGGAGTGAGAGTGGCCGCTTTGCGGAGTGAGAGTGGCCGCTTTGCGGAGTGAGAGTGGCCGCTTTGCGGAGTGAGAGTGGCCGCTTTGCGGAGTGAGAGTGGCCGCTCCGCGGAGTGAGAGTGAGAGTGAGAGTGGGGAGTGGCCGCTTTGCGGAGTGAGAGTGGAGAGTGGAGAGTGGCCGCTTTGCGGAGTGAGAGTGGGGAGTGGGAGTGGCCGGGGGGCTTATTTCATGGCTTTCAGGACGGCTGCGATGATGCGCTCTTCATTGGGGATTTGCCAGTTCTCCAGATCTTTAGCATAAATTTGCGGCGCGTCGATAGCAGAAACACGGTGGACGGGGGCGTCGAGGTAGTCGAATGCCTTGAACTGGATCAGGTGCGAGATCTGGGCATCGACACCGCAGTAGGGCTTGTTCTCCTCAACCAGCACGGCGCGGTGGGTCTTTTTGACGGAGTTGAGGATGGTCGCTTCGTCGAGTGGGCGGATGGAGCGGAGGTCGATGACTTCGGCATTGATGCCGTGCTTTTCCTGCAGGATCTCGGCGGCTTGCAGCGAGATGATGGCGCAGCGGCCGTGCGATACGATGGTCAGATCGGTGCCTTCTTTGAGGATGTTGGCCACGCCCAGCTCGATCAGGTATTCCTCTTCGGGGACTTCCCACTTCTGGCCGTAGAGGAGGGTGTTCTCCATCACGAACACCGGATCGTTGTCGCGGATGGCGGTTTTCATCAGCCCTTTGGCATCGTAGGCGTTGGAAGGGCAGACCACTTTCAGCCCGGGGTGGTTGGCGACCAAATTCTCGGGTGTGTGGGAGTGGGTGGCGCCGACATTGGTGCCGCCATTGGCGGGGCCGCGGATGACGATGGGTATGTTCATCAGGCCGCCGGACATGTAGCGGCAGAAGGAGGCGTTGTTAAAGAGCTGGTCGAAGGCGACGTAGCTGAAGGACATAAACATCATTTCCACCACGGGGCGGATGCCGAGGGCCGAGGCACCGATGGCCAGCCCGGAGAAGGCGGCTTCGGAGATGGGCGTATCGATCACACGCTTGTCGCCGTGTTTCTCCCACAGCCCCTCGGTGACTTTGTAGGCGCCGTTGTATTGGGCGACTTCTTCGCCCATGATGCAGACATTCTCGTCGCGTTGAATCTCTTCGTCGAGTGCTTGCTTGATCGCTTCGCGGTAGGTGATGAGTGGCATAATGTTTTAGTCGTTGAAGAAATAGGTTCCTTTGAGTTTGCCTTCGCTGTCGTTATCGACCTCCCAGTAAACATCGGTCTGGATCTCACTGCGGGGGGCGACCGGGCTTTCGTCGGCAAATTTGGCGGAGGCTTCCGCTTCGTCTTTTTTCTCCTGGTCGATCTTCTTAGCGGCGTCTTCGCTCAGGATGCCGGCGGAGATGAGCTGCTGCCTGATCACGTTGACCGGATCTTTGGTGCGCTTATACTCCTCGATCTCTTCCTTGGTGCGGTACTTTTCGTGGTTGGCATCGGCCACCGAGTGCCCGCGGTAGCGGTAGGTGCGAATCTCCAGCAGGAAGGGCTTGTGCTCTTCGCGGGCCCGGACCATGGCCCGGTTGGCCACTTCGCGCACTTCGAAAACGTCGTGCCCGTTACAAACCTCCCATTCCATATCGAAGCCCTCAGCGCGGTGCGCCAGGTTTTCCTCAGCCGAGGAACGCTTGAGGCTGGTGCCCATCGAGTAGCCGTTGTTTTCGATGACAAAGATCACCGGGATATTCCACAATGAGGCTAGGTTGAGCGTCTCCATAAAGGAGCCCTGGTTGACCGCGCCATCTCCGAGGAAGCAGATGGCACAGCCCTTGAGGCCCTTATACTTGAGGGCAAAGGCCAGCCCGGCGCCGAGGGGTGTCTGCCCGGCTACGATCCCGTGGCCACCCCAGTAGTTTTTGTCCGGGGCGAAGAAGTGCATCGAGCCACCCTTGCCCTTGGAGCAACCGGTGTGCTTGCCGAACATCTCGGCCATACACTCGTTCATCGACATACCCACAGCCAGCGCGTGACCGTGGTCGCGGTAGGCGGTGATGATGTGGTCGTTTTCCTCCATCAATGACACGATGCCGGCGGCAACAGCCTCTTGACCAATATACAAGTGTAGGAAACCGCCGATTTTGCCCTGATTGTAGGCCCGCAGCGAACGCTCCTCAAAGCGGCGGATGCCGACAATCGTGCGATATAGATCGATCATCTCTTCTTTGGAGAGAGCCTGGTTGATCGGGGCCGTCAGGAAATTTTTAGCCTGGGTCGATTTTTTGGGCGCTGCCTTACTGGACTTCTTGGTCGACTTTTTGGCGGCCGATGCGGGTTTCTTTTTGGTAGTAGCCATAAGTTGGTGGGCCCTAAACTCGCATAGCTTGCCGCGAACTCAAGGAAAAAAGGTAAAAAGTCCGTACTTAAAATAAGTATAATACGCAAATTATAATTAGCGAAAAATAATTATTAAATTATTGGGACGCTATCGTAGCTAGGTTGGCTTTGCCGCCTAGCCGCTGTTGTTGGGGAGTTTGGGTTGCCTACGGGCGACAACGATGTGGGAGCAGGCGGCGGAGCCAACCTGCCTACGGGCGAATGGTGATGGACGCTGCTTCCTACTTGCACTTAATAGCGGGGTTGTGTGATATGAGCCGACTATGGCGAATGAACCATTTACATTTATTTGCGGGGATGACGATTATCTGGTAACGGAGAAGGGTCGGGCGTGGTTTCGTGCGCAGGCGGAGGGGGTGGCGGATGATTTGTCGAAGGAGGTGGTGGATGGTCGGGCAGCGAATGTGGCGGAGGTAGCGGATGCGATTCAGCGCTTTGTGAGTGCGGTGCAGACTTTGTCGCTGTTTGGGGAGCGCAAGGTGGTGTGGCTGAAGGATGTGAATTTTATGGCGGACAGTCCGACGGGTCGGGCGCAGGGGACGCTGGATTTGCTGGATGAGATGAAGGCGGTGCTGGCGGGGCTGGACCCGGCGGCTGTGGCGGTTCTCATCACGGCTCAGCCGGTGGACAAGCGGCGGAGTTTTTACAAGTGGTGCCAGAAGACGGCCGATTTCACCGTTTTGGCGGCTGGCAAGGATTCGGTGCAGGTCTGCCTGGGGCTGATTGAGCAGGAATGTGCGGCGGCTGGGTTGCGGATGACGCGGGGGGCGATGGAGCTACTGATTGGCAAGGTCAACGGGCATACACGTTTGATTGTGGAAGAGACGCGCAAGTTGGTCACTTTTGCGGGGGAGGGCGGCGAAGCGATCAGCGAGCGATTGGTGATGGAGCTGGTCCCGAACTTCGGGGAGGCGGATTTTTTTGAGGCGGCGGATGCTTTTTACTCGCTTAAGTTGTCGGCGACGCTGGAGGCGCTGCGGCGTCACTTTTTCACGAATACGGAATCGAGGCCGCTCTTGGGCAGTCTGCAATCACGCAATCGCCTGCTGATACAGCTGCGGGTCTTGTTGGATGCCGGTGCCATCCGCCTGGGTGGGCGTGGTATTGCCAAGAGTGACTTGGAAGCGGCGGCGCGGAGCTACGGGCATCATTTCAGTGGGGGTGAGGCGAAGAGTCCGCTGAATGTATTTACGCAAAACCCGTGGTATCTGGGGCGGCTGGCCGAAACGGCCTCGCGGGTGCCGCTGAAGAAGCTGATCAGTTTTCAGGTGGCTTTCGCGGAAGCTTTCGAAGCGATTATCCAGCGTCCCAACGAGCAGGAAGAGGTTTGCCGTGAGCTGGCGATTCAGTGCTTAAGTTGAACTCAATGCTGTTGCATGCTACCGGCCAATTGCCGTTTTGGATGTGGGTGGTTTGGTTTTTTGCGAAGGCGCTTGGGGTGATTTCGTAGGCCCAGACTTGGCCGATTGGCTGGTCTTCCAGGTCGAAGCAGGGCACGCGGATGCGGTTGTATTCGTTTTCGGACTCGGGGCGGTTGGGAGCGTAGCCCTCCAGGTAGTCGAGGCTGTCCAGGTGGGCCGGGTCCTTGAGTTCGAGGCAGTAGCCATAGACCCAAGCCTGACCTTGCAGGCGCAGGCCGGGGTAGCCGACATGCAGGTCGTAGAGTTCGCCCCGGATTTTAGCGGGTTGCTGGCGGGCGACTTTTCCCTCGCAGTACTGTGGCCAGTAGTGGCCGCCGGGTTTGAGGGTGCCGTAGACGAAGACTTTAACAGGCGACATGAAAAATCTGTTTATAAGCGCTGGCGCACGGTTTCGTAGAGGCAAATGCCGGCGGAGACGGATACGTTGAGGCAGTCCACGGTGCCGGCCATGGGGATGCTGACGAGGTGATCGCAGAGATCGCCGGTCACTTTGCGCAGTCCCCAGCCCTCACTGCCGAGGACAAATGCGGTGGGCACTGTGAGATCGACATCGTAGAGCAAGTCGTTGCCCCGGTCGGAGGTGCCCACGATCTGGATGCGGCGGTCGTGGAATTTGCGCAGCAGCATGCCGATATTTTTGATCCGGAGAAAGGGCACATCGTCGGCCCCGCCGCAGGAGATGTCGCGCACGGTCGGAGTGATGCCGCAGGCCCCTTTGACCGGTGCCAGCACGGCAGTGACGCCGGCCCCCGAGGCCGAGCGCAGGCAGGCCCCCAGGTTGTGCGGGTCCTGCACGCCCTCGAGTACCAGAATCAACGGATTTTCTGTTTGCTCGATTAGTTCGAAGAGATCGTCCTCGTTTTCCAGATAGACGATGGTCGGCCCCTTCGAATGACGGGGTGGACGTTTGATTTTATGTACGGAGTTGCGACCCATGGGGCTGGCTCAACGCTTTGCGTGCTCAACGCTTTGCGTTGAGAGTGAGAGTGAGAGTGAGAGTGGAGTGAGAGTGAGAGTGAGAGTGAGAGTGGCCGCTTTGCGGAGTGGCCGCTTTGCGGAGTGAGAGTGAAAGTGGAGAGTGAGAGTGGCCGCTTTGCGGAGTGAGAGTGAAAGTGGAGAGTGAGAGTGAAAGTGGAGAGTGGGAGTGAACGTTGGAGTGGGTGGCTTAGCGGCCGATTTTAATCAGTTCTACGTCGAAGACGAGCATGCCAGCAGGTGCGCCGCGGGGCGGGTTTTCGCCGTAGGCGAGTTTAGCGGGTATCCAGAAGCGGCGTTTTTCGCCTTCGACCATGAGTTGGAGACCCTCGGTCCAGCCGGCGATGACTTGTCTTAAGCCAAAGCTGGCGGGTTGGCCGCGGGTGACGGAGCTGTCGAACATGCGTCCATCGGTGGTCCAACCGCTGTAGTGGACGGTCACCATTTCGGTCCTGCCTGGCTTTTTCTCCCCGGTGCCGGCTTTGAGGACGCGGGAGGCGAGTCCGCTGGGGCGGACCTTGGCGTTTTCCGGGATGCTGGCTACGTCTTCAGGCACTTTGGGTGGCTTGGGTGCTTTTTGGATACTGAGCAGCTCGACATCGAAGACGAGCAGGCCGCCGGGTCGACCGCCGGCCGGGTTTTCGCCGTAGGCGAGTTTAGCGGGTATCCAGAAGCGGCGTTTTTCGCCTTCGACCATGAGTTGGAGACCCTCGGTCCAGCCGGGGATGACCCGGTTGAGCGGAAAGCTGGCGGGCTGGCCGCGGGTGACGGAGCTGTCGAACATGCGTCCATCGGTTGTCCAGCCGCTATAGTGCACGGTGACGGTGTCGGCCGTCTTGGGCGAATCGGAGCCGGAACCGGCTTTGAGGACGCGCGAGGCGAGCCCGGAATCGGTGGTTTGTGCGTCTGCGGGGACAGGGCTCAGGTCGGAGGGTGTGGTTGTCATGGAATAGGCAGGCGCTTCGGAGGCCCAGGAGGTTAATAGCAGGACCAGCGAAAGGACGGTGGCGGTGAGTCGTGTGGAAGGTGCTTTCATAGGTCTGTGTAGGTTGGCGTTCCGAGTGATAAAAACAACCAGAAAGCGTGGTGGGATTTAAGGCGCTTCTGCGGCGGGTGACTCCAGCCAGACATGTTGGTAGGGGTGGTAGTCGAGTATGTTGGGGTGCCAACCGCGCACGGCTTCGTTGATCAGGGTGCTGCGGACGTAGAAGTAGATGGGGATGACGGGCATTTCATCCATCAGAATGGCCTCGGCCTGCTGGAAGAGTTGGTAGCGGGCATCCGGGTCTTGAGTCTGGGCGGTTTGGCGGATAAGCGCGTCGTAGCGGGCGCTGCCCCAGTTTGAGTGGTTGTTGCCATTGTCGCTGGTGAGGAGGCTGAGAAAGGTATTGGGATCGACGTAGTCGCCGATCCAGGCGGCCCGGGCGATGTCGAAGTTACGCTCTTTGCGGGTGGCCAGGTAGACGCGCCACTCCTGGTTGTAGAGGCCGATATCGATGCCTAGCTCTTCCCGCCACATTTGTTGGATGGCGACGGCCACGGTGCGGTGAGACTCGCTGGTGTTAAAGAGCAGCTCAAATCTTGGGAAGCCGGCGCCGCCGGGGTAGCCGGCTTCGGCCAGGAGTTGGCGGGCGAGATCGGGGTCGTAGGGCAGCCGGACATCTGCCGTGTAGCCGCCGGTGTTGGGCGGGGTGAAGTGGTGGGCGGGCTGTTGTCCGGCTTTTAGGACGTGCTCGGTCAGGGCCTCGCGGTCAATCGAGTAGGCCAGGGCCTTGCGCACGCGGGGGTCATTGAGTGGCTCGCGGGCGGTATTGATCAGGAAGTAATAGACGCCGAGGTAGGTATCGAAGTGGAGGCGATCGGCATCGTTGGCCCGATACCAGTCGATGCGGGGGATGGGCACGGTGCTGGTGATGTGGAGCTGTTCGGTGCGGAAGGCGCGCTCTTCGGCGTCAATGCCGATGGGGAGGAAGTGGATGCCGTTGAGCCGCACGGATGCGGCGTCGCGGTAGTGGGGGTTTTTGGCGACCTCGATGGAGTGATTGAGGCGCCAGGTCTTGAGGGCGAAGGGGCCGTTGCCGACAAAATTGCCCGGCTTGGTCCACTTCGAGATACGGTCTGTCATGCTGCCATGGGCCAGCACGGTGGGTGGGTGGACGGGCCACCAGGTGTAGTGGGTCGATAGACTGAGGAAGTAGGGGGTGGGGGCTTCCAGCTCGAAGGTGAGGGTGCGGTCATCGGGTGCGTGCACGCCGACCTGGCTGAAATCAGTCAGCTTGCCCCGGTTAAAGCCCTCGGCGTTTTTTATGCTGTAAAGCATGTAGGCATAGGGGGCCCCGAGTGCCGGGGTGAGGATGCGCTCAAACGAAAACAAAAAGTCGCCGGCAGTGACGGCATCGCCGTTGGACCAACGCGCCTGCGGGTCGAGGTAGAAGGTATAGTGTCGCCCGTCTTCCGAGATGTCCCAGCGCTTGGCGACGCCGGGCTCGATTTCCAGCGTCTTCGGGTGTACCGTGGTCAGGCCTTCCAGCAGGGCGAGTAGCACGTAGTGCTCAGGCACCCCGGTGACAAGGTGGGGATCGAGACCCTCCGGTTCGGTGCCGAGCCCGAGGTAGAGCACCTGCTCGGTATTTCCCCGCATGACATTACTCTGGTCCGGGCCACAGGCGCTTAGCCCGAGTAGGGCCAGGCTGGCAAAGCAGATCGAAATACATGAAAGAAGTCGAGGCATTATTGAATGGATAAGGTGAGGCTGGACTGCTGCGTTTACAAAAGCGGCGAGATCAAATGCACCAGGCTTTCGGCGGTACGCGAGGGCAGAATGTTGGGATCCTTGATCGCTTCTTTGTAGGGGATGCAGTCTTGCAGCAGGCGGTCGGACCAGTCGCTCAGTTGCTGGATGTCTGATGGTGTGTAGTGAATCTGGGCGACTTCAAAATTCACAAAGAGGGAGCGCATATCGATATTGGCCGAGCCGGTGATGGCCAGTTTGCCATCGGCCAGCAGGAGTTTGCCGTGCATCATGCGTGGAGTGTAGAACTGAATATCCACGCCCGCTTGGTCGAGTTTGCGCAGATATTGATAGCGGGCGATATCGGTCAGCCGCTGATTGGACTTGAGGGGCAGGACGAGTCGTATGCGTCGACCGGTGTGGGCTTTGACGATCAGGGACTGGAAGATGACATCATCCGGAATAAAGTAGGGGGTGATTATGGTCAGGTTTTGTTTGAACTCTTGAATGACTCGAATGATTTGCTCCCACAGGGGGTCGTTTTCCACGTCGGGTCCGCTGGTGATAATTTCGGTGGTGCTATTTCCGGCCTCTTTGGGGATGTAGCGGAGGAGTGCCTCGAAATCGGCAGGCGAGTCCTTATGGGCAAAGGCCCAGTCGGCCAAAAAGGTGCGGGTCAGCATGGCCACCGCGGGCCCCTGGGTGACGATGCTGAAATCGACGAAGCGCTCCGGGTCCTCGGTCGCCCCCATGAAGCGGCCGTCCAGATTTTGCCCGCCGGTGATGGCCCGGTAGTTGTCGAAAATAGCGATCTTTCGGTGATTTCGGAGATTCGAAGAGGTCTTGGACTGGATCGGCAGTACCGGCATAAACATGGCGACTTGCCCCCCCGCCCGGCGTAGCTTGAAACGGGCGGCGCGGGTTTTATTCCAGCTGCCCAGCGAGTCGAGCAGGAGCCGAACCGTGACACCGTCCCGGGCGCGTTGTGCAAGTCGATCGACGATAGCCTGCCCTGTCGCATCCTTACCCAGAATATAGGTCGCGATGTGGATGGTGTGCTCGGCCTGGTCGATCTCGCGGCAGAGTCGCTCGAAGGCGACCTGCCCGTCGGGCAGGAGCTCGAAGTGGTTGCCCTCGCGAGCGAAAGAGTCCTGTAAGCCGGAGCCCGATTTGGGCAGGCTTTGTTCGGCGATGGCTTCCGCGCTTAACGCGACTTGTTTTTTGATCTTGGCAAACTTGCGGCTCTTGCGCCCGCCAAACATGAAGTAGAGCGGCACACCGATCAGTGGAAAAAAGACGACGATAAAAAACCAGGCAAAGAAATTACTCGGGTTTCTTTTTTCAGTCAGCACCCGGCGGATGATCAGCAAGGCCAATACAAAGCCGAGAACCGTCGTGAAATTGGTCCAGACAAAGACGAGGCCGCCACCCATCAATTTGATGAGCGGGTCGACGATGTATTGTTGAATCCAGGACCACATGTTCTTGTATGGATGATGCTTGACGGCGAGAGCTGCATTCTAAGCCAGCAGCCGCATGGTGCCGCGCGGTTTTCCATGCGGCAATCAATTTATGCGGGCATTCGATCCTTGGATTGACCGGGGTCTGATCCTGGTGGAGTTTGTCGCCATTTACGAATGCCTCTGGAAATACTCTATCAGGATGAATGGCTGCTTGCGATCAACAAGCCGAGCGGTTTGTTGGTGCACCGCACCGCGCTGGACCGGGAGGCCTGTGAATTTGCCGTCCAGATGCTGCGCGACCAAGTCGGACAGCCTGTGCATCCCTGCCATCGGCTGGACCGTCCAACCAGTGGCGTGTTGCTCTTTGCACTGGATAAGCGCAGTTGCTCGGCGGTTGGTCGGTGCTTTGCTGCGGGTCAGGTGGCGAAGTGTTACCATGCAATCGTGCGGGGTTGGACCGATGCGGCGGGCCACATTGACTATCCGCTTAGGTCCGAACAGAATCCGGAAAAAGAGCAATCTGCCCAAACCGACTACACTCGATTGGCCACGGGTTTAGGTGTTGCAACTCCGAATGGAGCAATTGAAGTTTTTATATCTAGTCCGGATAATCCGACTTTTGATAACGAGCAACATGGCACTATGCTTCAGTTTATTTACCAAAATGGAACTCACACTGTAATAAGGGAACCTACACGATGAAAATAATATTAATTTTACTATACGTTGTTTTTCAACTTACACATAATTATGCTCAAGAGTATATACCTACTCCTAGAACTGATGTAACTACATATAGATTATCATTTGGAGATTTTACGTTTCGAGCGCAGTATTTAAATGAAGAAAAAAAAGTGCTTACAGAGTCAATTTTATATAAGAATCAAATTATATTCATGGTAAGAACTCGAAAGACTAACGGAATACATTATTCCATAGATGGGGATTGTATCTACGATATTAGTTTCCGTGTAAATGATGAGGGTATTCCAGATGCTATAACACTTTCTGAAAAAACGGGAAACATTGTGATGATACTCCGAAGAGAAAATGTATATATGAGGCTAGCTTCAGAGGAAGAATTATTTCGGACCAATAATAAAGTTCCTGTCACAGACCTAGACTCTATTTTCAAATAGTAGGGGCCGGAGGGGTATGCCCCACCGAGCCACTTCACCAGCAGGATGGGGTAAATTTTATAGCCTGGTAATAATAGATACGTGGTAATAATAGATACGTCCGAAGACGGGCAGAACCCATCAGCTACGCCGGCATATGGCTCACCTGCGGCACCCCATTCTCGGCGATACCCGGCATGGCGACGGCAAACAGAACCAATTCGCCCGGGAAAGACTGGGGATTCACCGGTTGATGCTCCACGCAACCGAGCTGAAGCTACAGCACCCACAGACTGGGCAAGCGCTCAGTATTCAAGCCGAGACCGACGCATCCTGGGCGAGACTGTTTCGGCCAAGGATGGCCCGCTGACGCCTGATAAGTGGTTTAATTTGAATTGTATGGTCTATTGCTCGAGGCGTAAAATTATTCGTAGGACAGCGGTGCTCGCTTAGAGACAACTTGAAAATCATAAAACATGGGCCCCCATTTCCCCGTCCTCAGTACCCGAGGGAGATTTACACCGAGGTCAGCATCCACCACTTGCGCGAAGTCTACAACAAGATCCACCCGAACGCACAAGGAAAGTGAACTTGAATAAAGCGGAAATATCGCCATGTTAGAGAATATGAATGCCGCCCAAGTCATTGAAGAGATCGACGCCCTGCCTGCCGGGGAGCAGTCCAAGGTGATCGCACACCTACACCAGGTACAGGAAGAACGCTTCCACGAGGAGCAGGTGCGTATAGCCGAGCAACGTCTTGAGGATCTTGATAATGGCTTAACTGGCACCGTTTCCCATCAAGAGGCGATGCGAATGATCCGCGAAGCTTAAGAGATGCAAATCCGGCACTTGGATGAAGCCGTTGCCGATGCGCAGCGGGAGGTTGAATTTTGGCGTGAACAGGAGCCAGGACTTGAAGGCGAGTTTGCGAAAGAACTAGATGCGGCGATTCGCACGATCTGTCTCTCTCCGAATGGCTACGTGAAAGTGTCGAAGAAACGCGAACTCCGGCGCTTCTACGAGAAACGCTTCCACACACATATCCTTTACGAGTATCTGGCCGAAGAGGAGGTGTTGCAGATCGTGCGCGTCTATAATGCCCGGATGAATCCGGTTCGTTTTATCCCGAGGAGATAAGTTTTTCTTTCCTTTAGGCGCCTTCGGTCTCGAGCTTTAGCCTCCTCCAATTATGGTCGCCCTGAACGAAAACCTTGCTCCGGAAAACCCCGCCCTCGGTCAAAAAAACCGTGTTGTGAATTTTTCTCGAACTTCGCCCGAAGACGGGGAGGACCCATCAGCTACACCGGCATCTGGCTCACCTGCGGCACCCCATTCCCCCACCCAGGTAGAAGTGAAAAGAAAGCTCCGCACGCTGGAACCATGAGTTTTAGTTAGGATAACAGGATCTCACCGGGTAGGAATGAAGAAAAAACCATCCTGTTAAATCCTGTTATCCTGTCCAAAAATTCATTTCACAACCCCGTCCCACGGGGGGCCCGGGTAGGCTGTGGCGATCGACTCTTTCTGGGTAGTCTCTGGTGCTGCCCATGTAGTCTGAGGCGGCCTTTGGAGGAAATCTTTGGTCGTAAAGCGTTACAGATTGACGTCCGCAAAATATGGGTGTCCTGTTTTATTTCTGGGTGAAGGGAACCCCTTGCAAACCATGGCGGCTTATATTGATCTAAACCCGGCGCGTGCGGGACTGGTGGAGGACCCGAAGGACTACCGCTGGTGTGGCTATGCGGAAGCGGTGGCAGGCAATCAAAAGGCGCAGCGGGGTCTGGAGGTGATTTGGGCAGATTATGCGAGATCCGGGATACGAGATGCGGGGAGCG
>REBV01000015.1 GCA_007692545.1 Puniceicoccaceae bacterium | reverse complement strand
TCGTTTATTCTGGTCCACGGCTGAGAATGGCGGCTTTAACGGCACGCGCATGGCGACTGAAGAATACACCGGAAACGGTGAATACCAGACACTGGTATTTAAAATGGAAGGCGTCACCCACTGGGCAGAAAGCGACATTACCGGCCTGCGCTTGGATCCCGCCGAAGGCACCAACGTGACGGGAACCAGTTTTGACATCGATTTTATCGAAATTTCTGATGGCGAAGCACTGCCACCTCCCTCCGTGACCCAGCGTTTTGACTTTGAGCAAAACGGCAATTTTGAGGGATGGAACCCAATCAAAGACATAGTCAATGCCAGTGTTTCGGGCGGGTACTTGAGCGCACGCTCAACCGGCAACGATCCCATCTTGGTAAAAGATGGGATCAACTTTCAAGCCGACCAGGTTCCCCACGTGCTCGTCCGCATTCGTCTTTCAACCCCCGGGACCCTTGAATTGTTCTGGGGGACCACCCAAGCCTCTGGATTTGCCGGAACCCGCAGAGTAGCGGCTCCGGTCGCCGGGGGGAATACATGGCAAACAGTCATGCTGCCCTTAGCCGGACACGCGGAGTGGGATGGCAATACAATCACCCGCCTTCGTCTCGATCCGACAAATCAGACAGATACTGACTTTTCTATCGATACGATTGCCATCAGCGATGGCGATGCCGACGGCGATGGCATCCCGGATGTTTTCGAACTGGAGCATAACCTGAATCCACTCGATCCGTCGGATGCGTCGGAGCCCGCCGGAGGATCAGGCTTAACAAACCTAGAGGCGTTTGTGGCAGGCTTGGATCCCAGTAACCCAGCGGTGGAATTCCGCATTTCTGAAATGATCACTTCCGCATCTGGCTTAAAAGTCAGTGTGGACGGAAAAGCCGGACGCATATACCGCCTATACCGCAGTGAAACTCTGGCCGCCGACTCATGGGAGTCACTCGCCGTCATCGGCCCGCTTGATGCGAATGAAGTGATTGAGTTTTCAGACCCCGATCAACTACAGCGCGCTTTCTACAAAGTAGAAGTATCGCTACCTTAGTTCATGACATCGTCTAGTGCAACTCCTGCCCGCAGCAAATATGCGTGACATGGGGGACCGCAAGATGTGCACTGGGTGTCGTATCAGCGGCAAGATCACCACAGGCAAACTGTATTCCGGCAAGGTAGTGCTTGAGCATCAGCGGGTTCCAATAAATGTGGTGATTATGCCCGATCGAGGTGTAGAAAACACGCCCACTCCCGACTGATTGTACCCAGCAAACTGGATAGTCATTATCCTCCCGATTTGGCTCCCGGTTCGGCTGATCGCTCCGAGATGGGTCGAGGTGTAGCAGCACACGCAAGCGCTCGCGTGAATACGGCTCAGGCTTAAACTGGTAAATCTCTTCGACCAGTTCAAAATCCCTTTGATCACCAAAAACTGGTTTGATCGTTTCGTGCTCAGGATCCTCGACAACAATAGTAACCCTATGGTTGGCATTCCATGGATGCCCCCCAAAGTAGCCGCCAATGGTTTCACCGAAAGCCTCGTGCCCGTAACAGCCGTCGGTCGCGGAATGTATGCCCACCAAACCACCGCCCTGCTCCACATAATCGACGAGATTATCGACCAAGCGGTTATGCCGTTGCTTGAGCCGTATCCATTCCGCTTCCGAGAAATTGCTTTTTTGATTGTTATGCGGCATGAAAAAATCCTGGGTGGTGTTCAAGAGGACCACCGCATCAAAGGCCTGAAGCTGCTCGATTTCAAAATTTGCGGGATCGTCACTCACCACCGCCTCATAAGCCCCGGTAGCTTCCCCCATGCTTGTCAAAGCCTCCTTGGCAGTCGGTATCGATGCATGTCGAAAGCCAGCAGTCGCGCTGTAAACCAGTATCCTCCGGGGGGACTGCGGATGAACAATCGCCCCTTTGGGAAGGGCTTTCGCAATCTTAGCAGACTCATCCGCCGAAACCGGACGGTCTTCAAAACTGGGCTTCCAATCAACCGCCTCTAAAACCCCCACCCCCGCTACGGCCGCAGCCAAGATGGAGATCATCAGGGAGTTTTTAAGGAACCAACAGCGGTTTAGCGCACTCATAGACTGCCTATCATAGCTTTTTTGCTCTTTTTGCTCTTTTTGCTTGATGCAGATTACGTTCGTATAAAGAATGGTTTCTTAGACAATCGTCAACCCTAAACCCCACCCCGCACAATACCAGAGAAATCATGACCAACGACGATAGCAAAACGGACACCTTAGGCTTAACGCTCGGCATGTTGACCCTCCGCCTTTGGCTAGGGTTGCGGGCCCTCCAAAGCGGTATTGAAAAATTTGCGGGCAGTTCAGACAGTGCGCAGCCTGTGCCAATTGACGGCAGTGTAAACGACTATGGGCTAACAGAAACCGTGAGCGCCAAAGTTTACGGGCTATCGAATTACAGTGGTGTCCCCAGCAGCCTCTACGACAAGTTCAAGAGCGAACCGTTGATTCCGGCGTGGGGCCTTTCCCTCTACGACATCATCCTAGGGCCCGCCTTCCTAATCCTTGGGCTCTTCCTCCTCGTCGGCTTTGCCACGCGCTATACCCTTTTCGCCATGGGCTTGCTTTATACGAGCCTCACATTCGGGTTAATTCTGATCAGTCAGGATGCTGGCGTTGCCTGGCTGGGCACACACATACTGCTGATCGTTGCGGCGCTCACTTTAGTGAAATTCAATCGCTTTCAGGTGCTAAAAAAGTGGTGAAGCCATATTCGATTAAATCAGCGTGAAGAATCAAAGCCAAAAACTTACCCGTCGGGACTTCATTGCCCGCTCCTCCATGGCCGCAGGCCTTGCGCTGAGTGCTCCCGCCATTCTGAGCGGCAAGCAAGCCCTCGGCGGTGTTCCATCGGGAGAAGAGATCCGCGTAGCCTTCATCGGCTGTGGCAGACAGCAAGAGGTATTATTTCATGCGATGGCGAATCTTCCG
>REBV01000227.1 GCA_007692545.1 Puniceicoccaceae bacterium | reverse complement strand
CGGATGCGTTCACAGCCAATATCGGTGCCGAAGCCATCCGCGAGATGCTGTCCACCAGGAGGATTTAGCACTCTCAAACATAACTATCGACAGCGGGGAGAGCGTTGGTTGAGACTTGAGCGCTGGGGTAGCACTTTTCTGAGTTACGCCTCCCAAGACGGGCAGAGCTGGGTATTGGTTGGTTCGTATTCGCAGGCTTTACCCGGCAATGTACTCGTCGGTGCGTTTCTTTGTTCGGATTCCTCGGAAAAGCTTCGTGGAGTCGAGGTGACCTTTACCGATTGGCAAACGAACCTAGCGGGGCACGCTGTTCCCGAGTATGAGGAGTTTATCCATTTCGGTGAGCCGGTCTTCTCAACGGGTGGCAGTTCTTATGTCGGCTCACTCGGTGCTTGGCGTGCCAATTCGGATGGTTACGTTGTGGCACTGGATTATCGGGGCGACCTCGATTATGATGTGCATGTTCCAGAAGATGGTTACTACCGCTTCGATCTTTCAATCCGTGAGGGTAACGAGTTCCGTGACGCCAGTCAGTTCCGACTATTGGCCTTTGCGGGAGATGTTTTCCTCGGAGAAGTTTCGACTCCAGCACTTTCGAGCGCATCGACCACAGTGAGTTTTCAATTGCCTTGGCTCCCGTCCGGGGTCCATCCCATAACTATCAAGTGGTTGCCTGTCGAGGCAGGTGCCTCGTTGCAAATTGATTCGATTGCACTTGTTAAAGCTGAGTTCCTCGATGCAACCGCTGGCGCTTTATGGGTCTCGGAACAAATCGCGGGAGAGTTTGCGCTGGCGGCACCCGGAGCAGTGGCTTCATTTGTCTCGCCCTATAACTTATATGGAAATGCGAAAAATCTCGAGCTTGTGTCCGTTGTTCGCGATGCGGATAACGTCGGATTCGCTCCGTCGCGGGCTCTGCGCGAAAGCTTCCATGTCGATCTGCCATTGGGAGTTGGAGTGGATGCCGAAACTTTTTCCATCAGCTCGCATGGCGGGGTGTTGAGTGAATCGGTATCGCTTCAATGGGCTCTCACTAATTTTGCCGATCTTGAATCAATGCATGTTTCCCATGTTCGTCCGGGCGATAGTCTCTTGTTGGGCTGGCGAGATGAGGCCGGGGAAATGCCGGAACACGGTGTGTATCTGGAGATTTTTAAAGCTGAATCAGGACAGGAATTACCCCTGACTGATGGTGTGCAGAGCTACTCGGATTTGACTGTTGCGCCAGTTGACGCTACCTCGCGTGACGCTTTCCTCGGTGAAGGGATTCCCAGCGCGTTGGATGCGATCACCGCAGAGCGGGCGCTCCTTGAATCGGGAACTCCCATCGCCTTTACCCACCCGGAGCGTGAAACGCTGCCGCTCGCATCAGCTCCCGCCGATCCGGTTCACCTATTGGATGGCTTTGGCCTCCGGACTGGTGAGGTCGCCGCAGTTCGCTTCGAGACGCCCGGGCGCTACATTATGCGCTCCACATGGCGGGAAGCAGATGGAGAAATCTATGAGTCCATCCTCGAAGTCGAAGCCCTGGATGTTGATTTAGGCCCTTCGGTGACCGCGCAAGTAAATTACGTTCGGGATTGGTCGCCTGTCAACGCGCCTGAGTCGGCGATCCTCAAACTGGATGCCGGACTTTCGCTGACGGAGCACTCTTCCGATACAGTCCGCAACTTTGACCTGCTGTTGTCTTCACCTGCCGGAGCTCGAATCATTGCCCGGCTGCCCGGAAGCGGAGCGGTCGCGGATTCGACACAGGTTCATGCTATTATGGACTACAGCCGCTTGTTTGGTGGTTACCAAAAAGTGATCGGTGAATTCGCGGATGGATCGCGGATCATTGAGTTCACGCTCGCCATCGGGGGAGCGATTCCAGACGATTTACGTGTTCACCTGACGCCCCTCGGCGCGGGTACTCTTTTTGAAGACGGCACACTGGAGCAGTGGATCACCGCAGATCAATTGGATGAATTAGGGCGCTACCGCTACCGGATAATCGTCCCCGGCGATGTGCGGAGCAATGCTTGCCACACCTATCAGCTTTTCCATGGAAATCAGGCCATTGGAGAGAGAATCTAAATATGCTGGAGAATCGAAAATACTTTTGGTTGATGGCTGTCGCACTCTTGTCTGCAGCAGTTGCTCTAGCGTCGCCACAAGCGGTCGAAGCCTATCTGGACGAGGGGACTGGCTTAAAGCGGGGGAAGCTGCTGCTTGGGGAGTTTAGGGCGCCGCTTTCTGCGGAAGACGAGGCACGCTGTCTGGACTTTTTACGGCATAAATTCCTGGCGAATGAGGTTGCCATTGGCCGTGTGCGCCAAAATGATTTGGCCGATTGGCTTTTGCAAAGGCCTGCGCACACCGAGTTCGCTGCCTTGGCCCTGTTTGAAATTATTGAGGACGAGGAAGCCGATCTGTTGTGGCGGGAGTTCTGCGTTCAAAAACTGGCCATTGCCGCCACTCAGCCAGTTCTGAGCGAGTCCACTCGCAACCGTTGCGCTCAAGTATTGGTAGAAAAAGCCGGGGACCCACGCATGGCCTTTTCCGGCACAGCTCTCTTGGGCCTCTATCACCTGTCGGCTTCCGAAAAGGTGGCAGAAGTCATCGATGCCGAGCATTTAATTGAACTGGCCGAGCACATTTTGGAGGGAGCCCAATTTGCCACCGCTAATAAAGTAACTGCACTTCAAGTTGCAGGCCTTTCCGGTAGCCGCAAAGCCGTCGAACTCGCCCGAAGCATTGCTTTCGACGATTCCCGGCCCATGCAGATGCGCGTCTCCGCAGTCGCGTTGCTGGGCAGCCGCGGTGAGGCCTCCGACCTTCCTGAATTAAAGCGGCTGCGTCAAAGCCTCGATTCCCGCCTGCGTAAATCAGCCAATGCCGCTATCCAGAATTTAACCTCTTAGAACTAATTTTTTATGAAGATCAAATGCCTCTTAATCCTTTTTTATTTACCCATAGCAC
>REBV01000156.1 GCA_007692545.1 Puniceicoccaceae bacterium | reverse complement strand
GTATCCCGTATCTCGTATCCCGCCTCTCGTATCTCGTATCCCGCCTCCCGAATCCCGCCACTCGTATCCCGCCACTCGTATCCCGCCTCCCGAAGCAAAAGTATTGATAAATCGATTTTTCACTGGTATTTGTTACGATTCGGTGAAAGCTTTAAGTTTTTGTGACAATTAAGTGATTTTCGTGCAACGACCCCATGCAGACCCAACGATTCGAGTTAAAGTACATCTTGGATGAGCTCACCGCCCGAGGGGTGCGGGACTTTGTTTTTCCGTACCTGGAGATGGACCCCTTTGGGGCCAAGCAGCCTGACTTTTCGTATCCGGTGCATAGTTTGTATTTTGATTCGCCGGACCTGAAGTTGCACCACAGCACGATCAACGGGGAGCGAAACCGTTTTAAATTACGGATTCGTTTCTATGAGCAGGCAGATGATGCGCCGGTTTACTTTGAAATCAAGCGCCGTGAGAATAACGCGATCTACAAGCAGCGCTGTCTGGTCAAACGTGAGGCGGTGCAGGAAATCATGGCTGGGCGTATACCGACTACGGACGATTTGGTGCATCAGGATGCTGAAAATGAGCGGGCACTCTTGAATTTCTGCCGGCAGGTTAGTGTGCTCCAGGCGAAGCCGATCACGCATGTCTCCTACCGCCGGGAGGCCTGGCATGGCCATGGTGACAACCGTATCCGGCTGACTTTTGACCGGGAGGTGATGACGCGTCCGGAACCTGATGGGCGGCTGGATCCCAGTCTAAAAGGCGGCATCCCTGTCTTCGGCAAAAACGTCATTCTGGAGCTTAAGTTTACCGGGCGCTTTCCGGACTGGATGTCGGAACTGGTGCGTGTGTTTAACCTGAACCAATCGTCTGCCGCCAAATACGTGGATGGCATCCTGGGCATGGAGGAGCGCCGTATTCTCAAAGCCAATACGCATAACTTGAAACCTTTGCGCCTATTACAGCGCCGTCAACGTCAACCACACATGCGCACGGGCACGGGAGGAATTTAAACATGTTGGAAAGTCTTTTTATTGGAGATCAAACGAATGAACCGGTGCGCATGGCTGCGGTGCTGCTGGGGCTGCTGCTTTCTTTTGGTTGCGGGCAGGTGCTGGCCTGGACCTACATGGCGACGCATTCCGGGCTGTCGTATTCGCGCAGTTATGTCAATGCGCTGGTGCTGATGCCGGTTCTGGTGGGGATGGTGATGATGGTGCTTTCCAATAACCTGATCACTGCCTTTGGCTTGATGGCACTCTTTGCCATTGTCCGTTTTCGGAATATTTTACGCGACACGCTGGATACCTGTTATATTTTGGCGGGAATCACTTTGGGTATGGCCTGCGGCACGGGGCGCTACAGCACGGCGGTGGCCGGTTTGCTGCTTATTTGCGGGATTCTGCTCTATCTTTCCTATACTTCGTTCGGCTCCCGTCAGCGCTATGACATGATTCTGAATTTTCACTGGGAACGTTCGGTGGATGAGATGAAGGACGTGCTACAGTTGATGAAGAGCTATAGTTTTCGGTCGGTTTGTGCCAGCCAGCGTTCGCATGATGAGGATATGGGGGTCGATCTATCCTACCGGCTGCTGCTGCGGGACCCTGACCGCATGAACGAGTTGGTGCGGAAAATCCGTGAGTATGACGGGGCTTCCCGTGTGACCGGGCTCAGTGCGGATGCTGAGTCTGAATTATAAATGATTCGATAAGTATGTCCGAGCATCCTACAATTGCCACTCCGCTCAGAATGCGGTGGATCCAATTCCGCATTCGGTTTTTGCCCGTGCTGGTCTTTGTCTGCATGGTCGGATTGATTGCTTACCTATGGGAGCAGGAATTGACGCCGACACATATTGTGGGCGAGGTCTATGCGGAAGTCGGCGAGGTGGTGGCCCCGGAGTCGGGGATTGTGAGCTTGATAGCCAAAGGGCTATTTGAGAATGTGCGGGAGGGTGATTTGATTGCCCGGATCGAGCCCATTCCGCCGGCCATGGTCGAGTCCAAGCTGAGGGTCTTGCAGGCGGAGATGGAACTCACCCGTGTGGGTGGTTTTGGGGTATTGCTGGATCAGGAACGCAATCTGTTGAATCAAAAAGAGCTCTACCATGATTGGCTGGCGGCCCGTGCCCGGGCGGCGGTGCTGGTAATCAATTCACGCCAGAGTCAGCTCGACCTGGAGCGTGCCGAAAAGCTCTTCACTTCCGGCTCGATACCCCAGAGTGAGTTGGAGAACGTAACTGCGCAGCGTGATGCGCTGATTGAGGAAAAAAAGGGTACCCAAGAATTGGTTGATGCGCTGGAAAGTTCGTTGGCTGAATTTATGAGTTACGCCGAGGACAGTGTCGGCAATGTCCGCGATGCGATACGTAACTCGGCCTTGCGTTTTCAAGAAGCACAACTCAGGCAATTGGAGCTCGAACTGCAGGCAATCGATGTCTTTGCGCCACTCTCCGGCGTGATCACGGCGCTCCATATCCAGGCGGGAACCTTCTCCACGGTTGGCCAATCGATCGCCGTAATCCGCTCGACACAATCCCAGCATATTATCGGCTATGTCCGCCAACCGGCAGGTATCCTACCGCAGGCGGGTGACGCAATCGAAGTGGTCACCCGTGGCAGCCAACGCAAAAGTGGCCTGGCTTCAGTGCTGAGCGTCGGCCCTCAATATGAGCCACTCGGCCCGGCTTTTCAAAGCTCCTTTGCGGAAACTGAAGAACGGGCGCTGCCGCTCTTGATCTCAATGCCCGCCCAATTGGCCATCCGCCCCGGTGAAGTCGTCGATCTGCGCATCGTGGATTCCCGGCGGTAAGGCACGGCGCAGCCGTGCTTGGCGCGAAGCCGGGAAGCCGGGAAGCGCTAAAGCGCTCACTCTTACCCGGGATGGTGGGGGCCCATGCGTCGCCTGCGGCTATGCAGGGCAAGGGGCTTGGGGCTTGGGGCCCCGACAAGTCGGGACTTCGCTTTGCTCAGCAGATGGAGCCGGGAGCAAACTCGAAATCGG
>REBV01000109.1 GCA_007692545.1 Puniceicoccaceae bacterium | reverse complement strand
CGATTTGGACTTTTTCGAGGTCGCTCTCAATTAAACCCTCAACCACGAGTTGCCCAACTGCATTGGCCTTTTCGCCCATGAGGACGAGTTTACTGCGAATTTCTTCGAGTTCTTTATGAAAATAGCGTTCCATTATTTAAAATATTCCGGTGTGAGTGTGAGTTAGTTTTTGATTTTATCCAAAACGCCCCGATACATAGGCTTCGGTTTGCTCCTTTTTAGGATTCATGAATATCGCGTCGGTTTCACTATATTCAATCAGTTTGCCGAGATAAAAGAAAGCGGTGCGATCAGAAACCCGTGCCGCCTGTTGCATGTTATGCGTTACGATGACGATGGTGTACTCTTTCTTGAGCTCATGAATGAGCTCTTCGATTTTTCCGGTGGCAATGGGGTCGAGCGCCGAGCAGGGCTCATCCATCAGCAGGATTTCAGGACGGTTGGCGATGGCACGGGCAATGCAAAGGCGCTGCATTTGCCCACCAGAGAGGCCGAAGGCACTCTCGCTAAGGCGATCTTTGACTTCGTCCCACAGAGCCGCTCCCCGCAGAGAGCGCTCGACAACCTCGTCTAACTCCGACTTCTTCTTCCGTCCCGCAACGCGGAGACTATACACAATGTTTTCGTAAATTGATTTTGGAAAAGGATTCGATTTCTGAAAAACCATTCCTATGCGTTTCCGCAGGGAAATCACCTCCAATAGTGGGTCATAGATGCTATGCCCGTCTATAGTGACATCCCCCTGATGTCGAATGCCGTCGATCAAATCATTCATCCGATTGATATTCCGCAGCAAGGTGGATTTACCGCAGCCAGAAGGCCCAATGAAGGCCGTCACTTGTTGCTTGGGGATGTCGAGGTTCAAGTCGAAGAGCACCTGGGTTGCTCCATACCAGAAGTTGTAGTCCACCACTTTTATAAAATCGGGCTTGTCCGATTTGGGGCTGCCTTCGGCTTGAGGTTTGAATTCTTTTTGTTGGAATGAATGGCTCATGTTACGATTGCTTTTCAATTATGAAATAAGTTCGGAAGGCTGCCTTTAGAAAGCGGAGGATTGAAGTTTTTTGCGAAGGTGATTACGGATCAGAATAGCTCCGAGATTTAAAACGACCACCAATAAAATGAGGACAAGGGTGGAGGCGAAGACCAGCGGTTTGGTGGCCTCTGTATCAGGAGATTGCAGGGCTACGATGTAGATGTGGAACCCCAGGTGCATAAATTTCCGATCGAGGTGGACGAATGGAAATAAGTCATCAACCGGCAAGCTTGGAGCCAGTGCCATCACGCCAACAAGCAAGAGTGGTGCCACCTCGCCAGCCCCCCGGGCCATCGCGAGGATGAGACCGGTCAAAATCCCAGGGCTGGAGGCAGGCAGAACCAGCCGCTGGATTGTTTGCCATTTGGAAGCACCGCAAGCTAGAGAGCCTTCACGCACACCCCGCGAGACCGCCGCCAAAGCTTCTTCGGTCGCCACAATCACCACCGGCACCGTCATCAAAGCGAGCGTTAACGAGGCCCATAAGATACCGCCCGTCCCGAAGACCGGGGTATTGATCGCCACCATTCGGGGGTAGAAGAGCGCATCGATCGTCGCGCCCACTTCGTGGATGAAAAAACCCAAACCAAAAACGCCGAAGACGATTGCGGGAACACCCGCGAGATTATTGATCGAGATACGTACCGCGCTGACCAGCGGGCCTTGCTTGGCGTATTCGCGCAGGTAGACCGCCGCGAGCACTCCAAAGGGCGTGACCGCAAGGCTCATCAACAAAGTCATAACAAAAGTCCCGAAGAGAGCTGGGAAAACGCCCCCTTCCGTGTTCGCTTCACGTGGATAGTCCGAAAGAAATTCCCATATTTTAAAGAAAAACCAGCCCGTGCGCTGGAATCGACTCATTTGGTTGGGTTGATAAAAATTTACAATATCCCCAAGTGATTGGGTGCGTTCTTGCCCGCCTACTAGCTCAAAAGTTAGCTGGTGCCCACGGATATTTTGCCGAAGCTCACTGCTCTTCGCCTCAAGCGGAGCCAAGTCGATCTGAAACTGTTCGATCTGGGCCTTGCGCTCCTCAAGCTCAGCCTCTTGGCCCGCGGTTCGTTCTGTCAGCGAATTAAGGTAGCGTATCTCCAGATTCTCACGGTTGATTTTTGCATTTATGCGCCCCATTTCCCGGCGCTCGATGCTAAAGATTCGACTACGCTGTTCTCGGACGACTTTAACTTCTTCGCGAAGTCGGCTAGAGAATTCAGGATCTTCCGCAGAAATAGTGGTTCCATCGGCCAACTGAAGTATCCGTGGTCGAACGATCGCATTTCCCCATTCCATGCGCTCAAGAACCATAAGCTCTTCCGGATAGGTAATTTGCTCAATATCACCCATGTTGAGATACGCGAAATTCTGCGTCGCGAAGACGTCCCGATTTCCAGTGTAGACCTGCATCTCCCGCATGTAGTCAGGATTGCTTTCAGCGAGATCGACAAGATCGGCATTCTCCGGACTCAAGTTTGCGACAGAAAGGGCTCTTTGTTGGGTAATCACCCCGATAAGCTGTCTTTCCCCGCGGAAATCAGTTCGTCCCACCTCGGCTAAAGTGATCTCAGCGACCTTTTTCGGCCAAAAATAATTCAGCCCATTCCAAACAATGACCGAAAGCAGGAATACGATCATGGAAAGCCCTATGGCCAAGCCGACGCCTGTTACCCAGACCCATATTTCGCCCGCTGGCTTCGCGTTCTTTTCAAAAGGAGTGCTTTGATGACTCATAGATCAAATGGTTGTGAAAGTTTCATTTAGTTCAATGTGGATGCCCGCAGACTACTCAACGGCCCGGTATTTTTTACGAAGCCATTGGCGCAAAACTTCCGCGATCGTATTTAGCGTGAACGTAAAGACGAAAAGCAGGAAGGCACAGAAGAACAAGGTGCGGTAGAGTGTCCCGTTTTGCTCGGCTTCCGAGATTTCCACCGCTATATTCGCCGAAAGGGTGCGCATTCCGGTAAAAGGGTTAAAGTCTTGAACGACCGAGTTCCCCGTCGCCATCACCATGATCATTGTCTCGCCGATCGCTCGCCCAAAACCGATCATGAGTGCAGAGAAAATACCTGCTGCGGCCGTCGGCACGATAATGCGCATGGCTGTTTGCCAGCGACTTGCTCCAAGTGCCAGGGAACCGGACTTAAAGGTGTTGGGGACGTTACTGAGCGAGTCCTCCGAAATAGTGAATATGATTGGAATGACCGCAAAACCCATCGCAAACCCAACAACCAAAGCATTGCGCGTCTCGAAATCCCAGCCCAGGGCCTGCACCACCCACATTCTGAAAGACCCCACATCTCGGTTGAGCACGTCGTCATACTGAACAAACATCCAATTTTCAACGACCTGCCCCATTTGCCAACCAATCCAGCCGACCAACATCGCTGGAAATAGCACGATGACGAACTCCAATCCGGAGGGAGCTCTCAAACGTATGCGGTTTGGAAGGTTGCTCCAAACCAGCCCCATCAAAACAGCTCCAAGGAAAAGCCCAATAATCGAGAGCATGACAGACGGCACCGCATTACTTATTAACGGAGAAAGCCACATGCCGGCAAAGAAACCAAGAATAACCGAAGGCAAAGAGGCCATGATCTCCATCGTTGGCTTGACCACCTTTTTCAGACCAGGCCGCAAAAACTGCGACACATAGACCGCTGAAAGCAGAGCCACCGGAACGGCAATAAACATCGCATAAACCGTCCCTTTCAGGGTGCCGATTATGAGCGGAATCATCGAGAGCTTACGTTCGAAATCAGCTCCTCCATCGGATTGCCAGTCGGTAATCCGGCCGGGTCGACCCTCATACTGAATTTTTGAGAAATACGCAGTCATTCCTGCAATCGGGTGATCATCGACCATCTCCTTAGTGTGCAAATTGTTTTCGGTATCGAGAAACAGCAGGGCATCGTAGCGCGGCGCGATCAGAGCTTGCCTTGGAGTGAAATCAAGGTCGGCTCGCCAACGATCCGCCATCGTCGTCATCAAAGTCAGCCGGGCATGGTTACCCGCTGTGGTCAAAAATGTTTTGTTTCGCCGACTCACCGCGTAGCCCTCAGGAGCCAAGGGCAGGCTCTCAAATTCTTTACTGAGAACAAAGCGACGACCGGTAAACTCCTCCGTCTGGATAAAAGCCAAATTCCAGGCATTGTGATCACCGGCTTTATTGAAGAAAATTATAGTTTGGTCCCCAAATATATATTCCATCTTATGGAATGTCCCATCCCCGGAAAGATCCTGCATGGGCTGGAAAGTTTGCACCAATTCAGATTTTCCGGTTGTCCCTACTCTGAAGTAGTCAACCTCGCCGCTAGCGTAGCCTATAATCAAGGCATCCGCCGTATCTGGAATCAAAAGCTGGATGACTTCACCTCGAAGGTGCTCTGTCATATTAATCTGCTCACCTAACTCTAGCGGGCCCACTCCAAAAGGTGTACGTCGTTGCGTAAGCGTGGCCAGATGCAGCTCCTGACCGCCATCAATTAACTGAATGCCCGCGATTAAACGTACACGTTCACCCTCTGAATAAACAGGCTCAACCACCGGGTATCCTTGCCGTCCAAGCGTGACAACGGGTAACGATTCGATCTCGGGCTGAATCATGCGAACGCTCGTCCCCAGGCCATAATCAGTCACAAAGGAAATTTGCTTGATGAGTATCCGGCCATCCGTGGAAGAAAAAACTACCCGATCACGGAGTCCATCAAAGCGAAAATCGGCTACCTCAAAACCGTCCGGTAGCTCGCTGTCCACCGTGAAAATACCACGATTTTTGTGTCGCTTTGAGTCGTCCTCCAAGTCGACAAAGAAGATCTCACCTTCACTTGTCAAAAAGTAAGGCACTTCGCGCCACTCGTCTATGCCAAAGGCCACGATATCGCGCTCTGGTAAGGGGAAACTGCTTCCTTCGGCGACCTCAGCTCCGCGAAAAAGCGGCGCTACTTTAAAACCAATAAACACAAATATAAAGAACACCGCGACGATGATCGCCACCCCACCAACCATGATGAGGCCAGTCATCAAGCGATCCATCAGAAGCGTTGCAGGAGATACGCGAAACCGCTCGGGAATAAAAGGGAGATTTTTTTTAGTCTTCATCGCTGTGGTTCAAAAAAGGATGCCGGTGACACACAAGCACCGGCACCCACTATTTCGAGGAAAATCCAACTTCAGATTACAACTTACCGACTTGCTCAAGAGCAAATGGAGCCGGCAAGGCAAAGAAACCTGCGCGCTCCACAGTTGCTTGGCCTTCCTTGGAGAGCGTGTAGCGAAGGAACTCCGAAGTCAGCGTGTCCAAGGCCTCGCCGGGAGCTTTGTTGATGTAAAGGAAGAGCAGACGAGCGATCGGGTAATCGCCGGCAGCCGCTGCCTCGGGAGATGGCTCAAAAAGCTCGCCGCCCTTAGTGGCACCGACCTTGATTGCACGAGTGCCGGGAGTGAGGTAGCCGATTCCAGAATAGCCGATGCCATTACGGTCTTCGCCGATAGCTTGAACCACTGCCGAAGAACCAGGCATTTCCTGATAGCGACTGCCGTCGAAATCACCGCCGCCAAGACCGATATTGCGGAAAACGCCGTAGGTACCGCTTACCGAGTTACGACCATATAGAGATACACGCTGATTAGCCCACTCGCCAGCGAGACCAGCTTGTCCCCATGTGCGGATCGGCGCGTGACCGAGACGATTCGTGCTGGAGAAGATGGCGTCAATTTCGGGAAGGCTGAGGCCTTCGATCGGATTATCACGATGGACGAAAACCGCCAATGCATCGATACCAATTGCGATCTGCGTGGGCTCATAACCATAACGCTCGCGGAATGCATCGACCTCCGCAGGGCGGATAATCCGGCTCATAGGCCCAATCTGCGCAGTGCCATCAATGAGTGCCGCTGGTGCTGTGCCAGAGCCTGCACCCTGAATCTGAATATTGACGTTTGGATAAGTGTTTTGAAAACCCTCGGCAAGCATCTGCAGAACCACCGTTAGTGTGTTAGAGCCGACAGAATTCAAGTTTCCGGATACACCGGAAACACGCTCGTAGTCAGGGTGTTCAGCTTGTGCCGCGAAAGGCGCAAACAATAGCGAGGATGTAATGGCCAGAAAGCCAATTTTGATAGATTTCTTATTCATGTGAGTGATGACGTATGTTGTTTCAATGCTAGATCGATCAGGCAGATTGGCTCGATCGATACTCACGAGATTACAGCCCTTTCATTCCATTATGGTGTCAGAATTGTCACAATTAGGTTAACTAGCCTCAAATCGAAAAAAAAGATTTCCAATGGCCCATTTTGGAAATGTCGCAAATTCGTCACAAAAAAGACATCAGCCTGCGACAATTCATTAGTAAGCTCCGAACGGTGGTGTTTTTTAAGCCGCATAACAAACTGCAGCAATCACCGCCTAAACAACATAACAATACAACAAACCTAATGAAAAAATTAATTCCAGTTATTTCTGCTGCGCTCGGTCTCGCCTTGGCGACGACCGCCTCAGCCAGCGATCAGGCACTTCTCGACCTCTTGGTTGAGAAAGGTCTTGTAAGCAGTAGTGAAGCAGCCGCCTTGAAAAAAGAAGCTGCCAGTAAATCCTCCCGCGCAATCGTCACCTCTTCGAGCACAAACATTGACAGTCTGCAAATTCGTGGGCGTGTCCAAGGTCAGTTCGGCTATGCGAGCGCCAAGAACGACAACGGCAGCGGCGATTACAACTCGCTTGAACTTCGTCGCGTTCGCTTGGGCATGCGAGGAAACCTCGCTCAAAACGTGCGCGCTCAAATCGAAGCTAACTTCGTCCCAAACGATGCCAAGGACTTCACTGTTCGTAGCGCTTTTTTACAATGGCGCGAGCATGACTTCGCTCACGTCAAAGTCGGTGCCGACAAGCCCGTCTTTGGCTATGAAGAAAACACGTCTTCGGCTTCGATTAAGACTGTCGAACGCAGTATGATTTCGGGTATCGCCGCTCCTGGGGTTATGAATGGTGTCACAGTTGATGGTAAACTGGGTGGTATGTTCTCCTACGCTACTGGCTTTTACACCGATGAAACCAACCGCAATAACGATGGCACCAGCGGTCGTTATCTCTACGGCTTGAGTGGCGGGCTTAAGCTCGACGACCTTCTACCAGAGGACCACAAGCTCGGCCTACGCCTGGATCTGCTAAAAGCGAATGATCGGAATGGCAACTTCGGAGACCCATTCGAAACGGGTGTTTCTATCTCGGCTCACTATAGCTTGGCACCCTTCGACCTGCGGGCAGAGTACATCCAACTCGAGACATTTGACAAGGACACGACGCGCGGCTGGTACATCATGCCGTCATTCTTTGCCACCGATAAACTCGAGTTTGTCGGTCGCTATGAGCAAGCTAAATCCGATAATGCACAAGGCATCCGCGCGGCCAGCCGGTATGCCCGTAACGTGGATAACGGTATTCTTGGTGGCGGCGCTGAGCACGGGGACAAGTATCACGCGTTCTACCTCGGCGCCAACTATTACTTCGCTGGGGACGCTCACAAGGTTATGTTGGGTGTCGAGCGCTCTGAATTGGAGACCGACACTGCTGGTGACCTAAAGGCCACCACTGTATATGGCGCATGGCGCATGCTCTTCTAATCAGAAAAGCACCTAGTGTAGTTTAATTTGTGTTTCAGGGCCGCCCGGTGGGGCGGCCCTTTTTTTGTATGTATTGATCCGAATCGACAGCCAACAACGGGCCCCATCCGCAACCATCGCACAACAACCGTGCGATAACAAAGTCGGTCGCCACCTCCGGATGTGCGCCGTATTGGGCGGCCTTCACGAACCAGCCGACAACGTAATCGAGAAACTTCCAGGGCAGCTCTCCCACGCTCGGCCACATGAACTGCCCTGGCTCCAAAAACCAGACACGCCAAGTTTTGTTTGCCCCAAGCCCCTCAGCCCGCCATTTCTTCCTTCTCATGCAATCTCCCTTTCCACCCATCGATTTCAAAGCCGAACTCAATCCGGAGCAATATGCCGCCGTCACCGCGCCGGCGGGGCCGGCCCTGGTGCTGGCGGGTGCCGGCTCGGGCAAGACCCGCACCCTGACCTACCGTGTCGCCTACCTGCTGCATCAGGGCGTCTCGCCCTACGAGATCCTCTTGCTGACCTTTACCAACAAAGCCTCCCGCGAGATGCTGGATCGGGTTGAAGCACTGACGGATGTATCCCGCCGCCAGCTCTGGGGGGGCACTTTCCACAGTATTGCCCAGCGTATCCTGCGGGTGCATGGTGACCTGGTCGGGCTCAAGCGCAATTACACCATCCTCGACGAGGGCGAGGCCGAGAGCATACTGAAAAACGTCATCCAGCAGATCGACCCCAAGTTCATCAAAGCGAAAAACCACCCCAAGCCCAAAGTCCTGGCCAACCTGATCAGCTACGCCCGCAACACCTGCCGCTCACCCCGTGAGGAGGCCGACGACCGCTACCCCTTTCTCGATGGCATGGCGGACAAAGTCGACCAGTTTTATAAAGCCTACATGGCCGCCAAGCTGGAGCAGCAGGTGGTCGACTACGACGACCTCTTGGAGTATTTCCTCAAACTCCTGCGCGAGCAGCCCGAGATACGGGAACAGTATCAGGATCGCTTCAAGCACATCCTCGTCGATGAGTTTCAGGACACCAACCGCCTGCAATCCGAGATCGTCGACCACCTCGGCGGCCACCACCAGATCATGGCAGTGGGCGACGACGCGCAATGCATCTACACCTGGCGGGGAGCCGATTTCGATAATATCATGCGCTTCGAGGAGCGCCACCCCGGGGCGGAGATCCATAAGATCGAGACCAACTACCGCAGCAGCCCCGAGATCCTCGGCTTTGCCAATGCCGTACTCGGAGCCCAGCCCAGCGGACTCGGCTTTTCAAAAGAGCTCCGCGCCGTCAAAGCCTCCGGCGAGCGACCTTACTTCGTGCCCGTTATGGATACGCGCGGACAGGCCCGCTTCATCATCGAACGCATCGAAGGCCTGATCGATGAGGGGCGCCAGCTCTCGGACATCGCCATACTCTACCGGGCCCACTTTCAGGCCATGGACCTCCAGATGGAACTGACCCGCCTCAACATCGACTACCAGATCACCAGCGGCGTGCGCTTCTTCGAGCAGGCCCACATCAAGGACTTCACCGCCCAGCTCCGCTTCGCCTCCAACCCCGCCGACGTGTCCGCCTTCTCCCGTTTTGTATGCCTCCTGCCCAGGGTCGGACCCAAGACCGCCGAGCGCATCCATAAATTCACCCGCGAACGCGCGGAAAAACTGGAGCAAAATTTCTGCGATGTCCTCGTCTCCGAGGAAGTCCTGAAAAAGGTCCCCGGCGACGCGCAGGAGGAGTGGCCCTCGCTGGCCGAAACCATCCGCGAACTCTCCAACGGACTCAGTGACAGATCCCCCGAAGAACTCGTCCAGATCGCCGTCGATGGTTGGTACAGCGACTACATCCGCGAGATCTATCCGAATTGGACCGACCGCGCCGACGACTTACAAAGCCTGCTCGGCTTCGCCAACCGCTACGAGACCATGGAGGAGTTGCTGGCCCAGCTCGTCCTCCTCGCCGCTGAGAGTAACGAACGCACACCCGAGGAGCAAAAGAACTGCCTCCGCCTCACCACCATCCACCAGGCCAAAGGTCTGGAGTTTCCCGTCGTCTTCGTCATTGGCCTGGCCGATGGCACCTTCCCACTCAAGCGAGCCATCGACGAGGGCAATATGGAAGAGGAGCGCCGTCTCTTCTACGTCGCTGTGACCCGCGCCATGGAGGAGCTCTACCTCAGCTACCCCATGCTCAATCAACAGGGCAACCAGGTCATGCGCCTAAGCCCCAGCCGCTTCATCAAAGAAGTGCATCCCAGCCGCTACGAGACCCTACGGGTGGGACCGACGCGAGGGTATTAGAAGGCTGAAATATTAGTGGTCAGTAAAAATCAATTCGCATTTAGCTTCGGCCCAAACATCTCCATGGATCGACGAATCATCTCCGCCTCATTATCGATCTTTCTACGATAAATCTCTACCTGTTCCGGGCTTAAGACCTCAGAAAGTTCCTGCAACAAGCGCTCATTCTCGATCGCCTTTGACTTAATAAACGATTCAGGGTCTTGGCTATCGATCTCATACGCAGCCCAGTCCTTTGGTTTTACCGCATACGTCTTCTCGTAGAAAATCGCAAAGACCGCATCCTTCTGATCATCGTCCAACAAAAACTGGCTTTGCATCATGCTCAAATCCCGATAAGCATTCGCTTCTTTGCGCTCCAAGGCTTCCTGCTCTTTGTTGGATTCATAAGTTTCCTGCTGCTCTGGCGTCAAGATGGCTTTAAGCAATTGCGAAACAGTATGGTATTTTCTGTCTACGGCGGAACCCTCTGCCTCCTTTTGTATGTCTTCCATCGATTTCCCGGAAAACATTTGCTCCATTATTGAGGCTTCCATGGCAGACTCTTCCTGATAGAAGGACTCTAATGCAGTGATTTGGTCTGATGTAAGATTGAGACTCCACTTGAGCTTTTCGATTTCTTCCCGACGGCGCGCCTGACTACTTTCTATCGCGATGGCCTGCACATTAGCCATGAACGGATTACTCGAATGAGCTTCGATGGTGACTTCCTCATCGACTGCCGCTTGATTACGGGTAGTGGCTGTCCGACGATAATCATCGAACTCCGCTCGGGTTGATGTGAGCTCTGCATCCTTGATTACGAGTTGCTGCTCTAGCTCATGAATGCGCTCCAGCTGAGTGGGATTTGCGGCTGCTTCCATCGACTCAATGGCCCCAGTTGCCGCATCGCTCCCGACTTTTGATATACCTGAGCTGGAAGCGAGCAACCAACCGACAACCAAACCAATCAGACCAAAGAGTGCACTTTTCATGGCGTTAGCTCTGATCGTTTATGCGAGCCGAGTCAAGAGCTCGCACACGACTTCACCTGATCCACTTCCGCCATCCACTTTGCGCGGGTGGCTGCATCGACGTCTGCCACCTCAAAACCATTCTTAGCGATCTGTTTCAACTCGTCGTTCGTAAACCCCAAACCACTGCTGAGCGCGGCGTATTCATCCTCCACCGTGTTTCCGAAGGAGAAGGGATCGTCCGTGCTCAGGGTGCAGCGCAGGCCCTGGTCAAAGAACTGGCGGATCGGGTGATCTTCCAGCTTATCGATCACATCCAGCTTCACGTTGCTGATCGGGCAGACATCAAAAGTGGCGCCACTTTGTATCGCCAGCTCCACCACGCTTGGATCTTCAATCGCGCGGATGCCGTGCTGGATACGCTGGACGCCGAGCACTTCGATGGCTTCGCGCACATGGGCCGCAGGGCCAAACTCACCGGCGTGGGCTTTCGTCACGAGCCCATGATCGCGGGCTTTTTCCCAGAGTCTGGGAGTCCATGCTTCGAGCGGCAGATACTCCACCCCATGCAGGTCGATCCCGGCCAGGCCCTCCCAGTTGACACAGGCATCCAGCACCGGAGTGAGCGTGGCATTGTAACTGTTGCGGGCCATGCCCATAAACACCCGCACCTCCAAGCCCTCGGGTATGGCCGAGCGGATAGCAGCCAGGATTTCCGGACCGGGAATGCCGAGAAACTCAATCATCCCGGCGTGAAAGGAAGTTTCCACATAGCGCACATTTTGCGCCAGATGCCCCGCGAAGATTTCTTTAGCCGCCTGATGGTAGCGCTCGGGCGTAGTGAACCACTGCATCGCGTGCTCAATCAGATGCCCTTCGAAGTCTTCGAAGCAGGCCCACTTGAAGTCCTGCGCCCAGCAGACCTGGGGCGCAGCAAATTTCTCCGGGTCCAACTTTCGCAACAGCACATGCGGGAGTGCCCCCTCAATGTGGAGGTGCGTCTCAGTTTTGGGTAGCCGGTGGATGAAGTCAGCAGTTTCGGATGTGATCGGTGGATGCATGAATTTTCGTGGCGTGCTCGCTAGCGAGCGCTATAAGTGTTGTCGGCGATACGGGCCCCACCTCACAAAGACTGACTCGGACGCAAGCGCGAGCAAGCTCGCACGCCACGTTTTAAACCGTCTTCGAATAGCGTTTATCATGTGCAGGTTGCAGGTAAGCGTCAAAGCACATAGCAAGATTTCTGATAAATAAACGTCCCCGCTCCGTCACAGCGAAACCACGGTCTGTCCAAACAATAAGTCCATCTTCGGCGGCTTCGTTCAGTTGGCCCAGGGCATCAGCGAAGTGCCGCTCAAAATCAATGCCCCATTTTTCCGACATGGCGCGATAATCCAGCAGGAGATCACACATCAAACGCATGATGACATCACCCCGCAAGCGGTCTTCATCCGTCAGCTCGTATCCTTTGCAAATGGGCAATTCTCCCCGCGCCAGGCAGGCGCGGTAGCTTTCCAGGTCTTTCACGTTTTGGCGGAAACTCATCGCGCCCTGCGAAATACTCGAGATACCGAAGCCGCAAATCTCGACGCCCGCCCGGGTGCTGTAGCCCTGGAAGTTTCGCTGCAGACTTTGCTCCCGCTGCGCCTGCACCAGCTCGTCCTCCGGCAGAGCGAAGTGATCCATCCCGATATAAACATAGCCCGCAGCCGTCAGGCGCTCGATGCAGAGCTTGAGCAGCTCGAGCTTGGTCCGGGCATCCGGCAAGCCTGCCCGTTCCAGCAGCTTTTGCGCGGGCCGCATCCAAGGCACATGGGCATAGTTAAACACGGCAAATCGATCCGGCTTAAGCTCCAGCACTTCATCCAGGGTGGCCGCAAAACTATCTGCCGTCTGCAAGGGCAGCCCATAGATCAGATCCACATTGATCGAGTCGAATCCGTTGGCCCGGAGTGTCTCCATCGCCGCCACGTTCATAGCCTGCGGTTGCTCGCGGTGGATGACTTTCTGCACTTCCGGATTGCTGTCCTGCACGCCAAAAGAGGCCCGCGTTAAACCCATCCGGGCAAAAGCCTCGATATGCTCGGAGCTCAGCCGGCGGGGGTCCAGCTCGACGGATTTTTCTGCCTCGGCGCTAAAGCTGAAATAGCGATCAATCATCGCCCCAAGCCGGTCAATTTGTGCGGCCTTGAAGAAATTGGGCGTGCCCCCGCCGAAGTGCATCTGCACCGCCTTGCGCCCGGCGGGCAGATGATGACTAAAGAGTGCGAGCTCTTGCTCTAAAAGGTCCAGATAGTCATCCCCGCGACTCCGGTCGAGTGTGGTGATCTGGTGGCAGCCGCAGAACCAGCAGAGCGTCTCACAAAAAGGCAGGTGGAAGTAGAGCGATAGCGGCGCATCGCCGGATTCCACCCCGGCCAGAAGCGGCTGGTAATCGCTGTAATCACGAAAGTGATTGGCGGGCGGGTAGCTGGTGTAGCGGGGCCCGGGTCGATTGTACTTCTCGATTAGCGCGAGGTCTTGAGCGGAGATTTCCATGGCGCCGGGCGATTACTCAGCTGCAAGCAGCTTTTCAAAATCTCTTAATACCGCCGTGGGACCGATGAATTTGCCGGAACTGTCATAGCTGTCCAGCAGCTTGTTTCCATCGGCATCAGTGATAATCAGATTGGGAATGCCGGTTCCATTGCGCTGAACGATGTCTTTATTCTCCCCGTGTTTGAAGGCAGGCCAGCTCATCTTGTAGTCGGCCATATACTCGGCCATATCTTTCTCACTCCGGTCACTACTGATCAAAATCAGCTCAAAGGGAGCACCCGCCCGCTTGTGCTTATCACCGCCGGATTGCGCCAATTGCCATTCACGGGCAAAGGCTTGGTCGGAGGGTCTCAAGTTGGCCAGCGGATAGTCGATCACGGTGCCCTCACGGTTCTCCAATGTCAGCGTGGTGGTATTGTAGCCTGTCAGCTTGGCCTCAAAATGCCCGCCACCAATGATGTTCCACTGGCGAAATTCCTCTGCCGATACCGACGAGACGAGCAGCAGCAGAACAAGGATTGGTTGGGTAAGCGTCTTCATAATTTATGGCTACTTCAGGTTTGGATTATGAAGCCTCGGCGCGCTGACGGGCGTCGGCATCGATGGCTTGAAGAATCCCATCCATTTCTGCACCGGCCTTCACTTTGATCGCTTCCAACTCCTCCGGGTCAGTCACATCAGAACGACCGAAGACGTAGAATTTAATCTTGGGCTCCGTGCCGGAGCCACGCACCGCGAAGCTGTAGCCGTTGCTCAATTCAAGGAAGTAGAAATCCTGCGGGGGGATGCGCTTGCCATCGCCGTCGATGATCTCGTCCTTGCCGAAATCGGTGAAACCGGAGACTTGCACATCGCCAAAGGCCTTGGGCGGCTGACTGCGGTAAGACTCCAGGATGTTCTTAATCTTCTGTGATCC
>REBV01000143.1 GCA_007692545.1 Puniceicoccaceae bacterium | reverse complement strand
ATGGGGCATCCTGTGATCCAAACTCCCCACCTGGACCGTCTTGCTGAAAACAGCCTGCTGTTTAAGCGCGGCTATGTTGCGGCCCCTGTCTGCCGTCCTTCGCTGGCCTCCCTGGTGACTGGACTATTCCCCTCGCAGCACGGTATCACGGGCAACGATGTCGACGGCTATGAAAATCGCACCGCGCTCAATATTCCCCTGCGCAAGGCCTTTCATCAACATCCGAGTTTCGTGCGAATGCTGACAGAGAATGGATACCTCGCGCACCAGTCGGGCAAATGGTGGGAGGGCTCCTATCGGGATGGCGGCTTCACTCATGGCATGTCGCACGGCGACCCTGAACGGGGCGGACGACACGGGGACGAAGGACTTGCGATTGGCCGCGAGGGCATGGAGCCGATCCTCGAGTTTCTCGATCACGCCGTCCGCGAGGAGAAACCCTTCCTGGTCTGGTATGCGCCCTTCCTGCCGCACACGCCGCACAACCCCCCGGACCGGCTGCTACAGAAATATCTGGCGGAAGGCCGGGAAATGGACATGGCTCACTACTATGCCACGTGCGAGTGGTTTGATGAAACCTGCGGGGAACTGCTCGATGCCCTGGACGAACGCGGGTTGACTGAAAACACCCTGATCTTGTATATCTGCGACAACGGCAGGCAACCGCCCAGCGACAATGCCGACGACCCGCATCAAAAGGACTGGCGCTACGCGCTCCGGACCAAGGGCTCTCCATTCGATATGGGAATCCGAACCCCCATTATGATTTCTCAGCCCGGCACGGTAAAACCCGGCGTTTCACCCGACCTGGCTCATGGCAATGACTTCTTTACCACGATCGCTGCGGCAGCCGGCCTCACTCCCCCGCCGGGATTGGCGGGCATCAACCTGCTGGACGCAGAGGCCCGGGCGGACCGGACGCGCGTCTTTGCGGAAAACCACTCTACCCACAATATCACCATCGGTGACCCGGATGACACCCTGCAATACCTGGTGGCAGTGGAATCGGATTGGAAGCTGATCCTGCGCAAACCGGGCAAAGACACCACAGGCTACAGCGTGCTTCACGATTGGGACACCACACCCGCACGACTCTACCGCATCAACGAGGATCCTTTTGAAAAACATAATTTAGCAGATCAGTATCCGGAGGAAGTCAGTCGCCTCACTCAGGAAATCAAGCTCTGGCAACAAAGCCTTAAAACAGTCAGCAGTAAAAGTCCCTAAGCCCCGTCAATCTCCTCAATTTACACCGCAGCCATGAACTCGAAGCTCCTTTTATTCGCATTTTTATTCCTTGGTGTTTGCAGCACGACGGCTCAAGCGCAATCGTCCTGGCGCAGCGCCTATTATCCGGAGAACTGGACGCCCCCGGAGAACGCCAATTTCTACACGGATGCGTTTATTCAGGATTTTTCGTATGCTGGCTACCATATGGGGGAGGTCCCCCTGCCGACGGCTATCCCCGGCGTTTCAGTCAATGTCACCGATAGCCCCTACAATGCCGATCCGACCGGGGCGACGAGTTCGACCGCCGCCCTGCAAGCGGCCATTGACTACGTCGGCAACCAGGGGGGCGGCGTGGTATTCCTCCCGGCGGGGACCTATCGCGTCGAGCCCGGCTCCCGCGACTACTGCCTGGAGATCCGCCATTCAAACGTCGTGCTGCGCGGCGCCGGCCCGGACCAAACACGGATTTTCAACGACAGTAGCAGTATGCGCCAAAAGGCCATTATCCGGGTGGTGCCCGAATCCGGTCCGGGCTGGAACAGCGATCACAGCGGTAGTGTGACGGCCATTACGGAGGATCTGATGAGTCCGACCCGCAGCATCCCGCTGGCCTCGGTGGCTTCGTTTTCGGTCGGCGATTGGGTGATCGTCCGTAATGACATGACCGACGCATGGGCCGATGAACATCAGGAACCGGAATGGAAAGACCGCAAGAGCAGCTTGCGGGGGACGACTTTTTACCGCCAAATTGTCGCCATCGATGCGGCCAACAATGCAATCCAGATCGATGTGCCGCTGCGCTACGCGCTGAAACCCCGCGATAATGCCCGCGTCTATCTGGCGCCACCGATGCTGGAGGAGGTCGGCATCGAGAACCTCGCCCTCGGCAACCGCGAGTCCACCAACACTACAGGCTGGCAGGATCCCGATGGCACGCTCAACAACAGCGCCCACACCAACGCTTCCAACGGTGCCTACAATAACCATCAGGCCTGGCTGATCGATGTCACCCGCATCCGCAATAGCTGGATACGCAACGTCAGTTCCTACCAGCCGACGGTCAACACCGGCGGCGAATCCCACATGCTCTCCAATGGCATCCTGCTCGATGAATGCCGGGGCGTCACCCTGGAAGGCGTCCACCTAAAGCGCGCCCAATACGGCGGCGGCGGGGGCAATGGCTATGCCTTCCGCATCCAATCCAACGAAATTCTGTTGACGGACTGTTCCGCCGAAACCTTCCGCCACGGCTTTGTTATCTCGTTCATGCGCGCTTCGGGCATCGTCATCCACCGGTCGCTCGACGCGGATTCGCGCAAGTGCACCGGGGTGACGGGCCGGTTGCGCACCGGCTCCAGTGGCTCCGACTTCCATATGTGGTTTTCCCCGTCGTGCCTGATTGACGACATGACGATGCACAACAGCTTGTATCGCATCGTCCACCGCCTCGGCGTCTCCAACGACCACAATGCGGTGACCGCCCACTCCGTGGTCTGGAATATACGCGCGATGGGAACCCGCTTTCCCATCGCTGTGGCGACCTCGCAGACGCGCTACGGGTATGTGATCGGCACCAGCGGAGACCGACCGGATGTGCACTACCAACCGCCGAGCGGCTTTGCCTTCCCTTATGACATTGGTGGCATTCGCTCCGCGCCCGACGACATCGTCGAAGGCATGGGTCAAGGTGCCAGCTTACAGCCGCAATCCCTCTATCTGGATCAGTTGGCGCGGCGACTGGGAGATGAGCCCATCGGCGATCCGGAGCCGATGGGACCTGCAAACCCACTGGCGGTGGCCTCCGTCACGGCCAGTGATTACCAGGATCCCAATGTCCCGGAAAACACGCTTGATAACGATCCGGATACCCGCTGGTCGGCCCAAGGCAACGGCCAATACATCGAGTTTACCCTGGAAGAACCGGGAACGGTCGGTCAGGTCTGGATCGCCTGGTTTAATGGAAACGAGCGCTTCTTCAACTTTGAAATCGAAACGTCCATGGATGGAGTCAGCTGGACCACCGTTTACTCGGATCTCTCGGGGTCCTCCAGCGCACAGACAAACAGCCTGCAAGCCTACAACGTGACCGAGACCGTAGCGCAATACATCCGCATCACCGGTTATGGAAATACGGTCAATGACTGGAACAGCATCACGGCGGTTGCATTCAGCGCCGCACCCCCGGCGGGATTGGTGCGGGAGTGGAATTTTGATACGCCGGGCGATGTCGGGGGCTGGACACACGCTGGTTCGGTGCATCCCAACTATACGCTTATGCAGACAACCGGCATCGATGGCGCAACGGGCGTGCTGTCGATGGAGGGGCCTTTGGTCGATGGTTATCCCGATCCCCAGACCCTCTATAGTCCTACCCTCTCGCTCTCCGATTTCGGGGCCGGCTATTCCGGGTGGGATAAGATCGTATTCCGCGCCCGCCAAGTCAGCGGCACGGAGCCGGTCGCGTGGTCGTCCAGCGGCACCACCGCCCTGATGGCCAACTGGGGCACGCCTGTAGGCGTGTTTGGGCCGGGGCACGACGGCAAAGCCATTACCTATGAAGTGCAGGATGACGAGTGGATCCTCTTCACCTGGGATATCTCCACCATGGGCAGCGGCGACCTGTCGAACATCCGCATCGATTTCATCGGCAACAATATCAATGCCGGGAAAAACTTCGAGGTCGACTACATCCACCTCTACGCGTTGGAAGCGGAGCCGGTCGAGCCCACGCCGCGCCCGTTTATCTGGGTGCGGGACTCCGATAAAGCCGCTATCCTCGATAAAATCGCCAATCACTCCTGGGCCAGCAACATGCAGTCCGCCCTGGAGTCGCGCGTGGCGGGCGCAGTGGCCAGCCACAAATCAGACCGCGATGCCTACATCCGCGGCCTGCCGGTCAACTGGAATCTCACGCCCGCCAGCTACCGAACCGTGCCCCAATACGCCGAAAGCTCGGTGCGCAGCCCCACGGTGGATTATTTTGACACCGCACTCGAATGCGCCGTCCTTTATTACCTGACGGGCGACACCGACTACGCCGCGCTGGCCGCCGACGTCCTCCACAATGTCGTGCGCACACTCCTGCCGGTGAGTCCATCCTCAGAGCAGTCACGCGGTGGTTGGATTTTTCAAAATGACTTCCTCAAGGAAGCCCGCGTCTCCGGCCCGCAAATGCCCTTGGTCTACGACTTCCTCCACGACTACCTCGCGGCGCATTCCGTTTACGACGTCCAAACCGGCGGCATGGTCGCGTTCAGCAATGCACAGGCGCAGTTACTCTTCCGCACCTACTACGAACTGGCCCGCGACCGGGGGTTCCTGAGCCATACCAATTGGCACGCCTTGATGGCCACCACGATGCTCAACAACCTGATGGCCTTCGACGATGTCAACGAGCGCGAGGCCGCCCTGGACGTCTACCTCGTAAACGGCAGCGACCGGCAAAAATCACTGGCGGATGACTACATCTTCTACGCGGAGCCGGGCAATGTCTGGCCGGAGTCGCTCCAATACGCCGATGCCGTCACCACCATCCGCGCCTCGCACCTGCTCATGATCGAGCGCTACGATCCCTCCCGCAACCTGCTCGACACCTATCCCAACTTCATCCTCAGTCTGCCGCGGGTGGCCGAGCTGGTTTATCCAAACGGGCAACTGATCCGCTTTGGCGACGGCAGGCGCACCGGCTCGCAGCCTTACTTCGACTACGAACTCGCTTATCAGCATGCCCTGGCCAACGAGCGCACCGACCTGACCGACCTGTTTGGCCCGCTCATCAATGGCGGCATCGCAGCCGGCTCGCACGACCGGTCCACCCTGCCGGGCCGTCCTTCCCTCGGGCAGCGCAACGAGCTGCTGAAGCTGCTTTGGAGCGCCCCCGAGATACCGGAGCCGGCAGCGCCCCGCGTCCTGCCGCGCACCGACCGCCTGCCCTTCGCGGGCATCTCCCTGCAGCGAAACCCCTCGCCCAGTGGCGACCCAACCTACGGCCTGATGGGCTTTGTCGGCGGCGCCGGCTTCGTCCATAGTCACTCCAGCGGCATGGACATGGAGCTCTACGGCCTCGGCCATGTCCTCGGGGCGAAGGGCGGGCGAGGCACCTATCAAACCACGATTCACGAGCAATACTACCGCAACTTCGCCGCCAGCAACACCATTGTCGTCAACGGCGCTTCCCGTGGCATGGGTGGCTGGGCGAATATTGCGATCAACACCGTCCAGAATGTAGCGATGGAGCCACTACCATCCGCCCCTGCAGTATCGCCCAATCATTCATTCAGCGTCAGCTCGTTCCTGGATGACAAGGGCACCCTCGCCCAGGCCACCCAACAGCGAACGCTCGCTCTGGTGCGGACCTCGCCCACCAGCGGTTTCTACGTCGATATTTTCCGCAGCAACTCCACCGTGACAAACCGCACCGCCACCACCCTGGACGGCGATGTCACCGACCAATACCACGACTACATCTACCGCAACGTCGGCGAACCGGATTTCGAAGTGCTCGCCGACGGTGCCCCGGCCGCCTTCACCGCACAGCCAAACCGCTTCCAAAACGATATTGGCGATGAGAACGCTCAACCGGGATGGCGCTATTTCGAGAACACCCGCGTCACCCATCCCATCGATGACGCGGTGCGGGCGCGCTTTGTCGCCAACATCGGCGGCTCTCCACACTGCATGACGCTGCACATGCCGGCCGTCGCCACGCGCGAATTTGCCAAAGTCGAGAGCCCGAGCATTTCCGATGCGCCCTCGCCCTACGGTTCGTCAAACGCCCCCACCCTCGTCGTCCGCCAGATCGGCAGCGCATGGGACCGCCCGTTCGTCACCGTCTTTGAACCGCACTTCGACACCGGCGGCGGCACCGTGCAACACGTCAGCCACCTCGAACGCGACGGCGTGGTCTGCGGAGTCCGGGTCGAAAGCCTGATCGACGGCGTTCCCGCTGTGCACTATGTTATCAACAATCCCGCCGCCAATCAGACCTATGAGGATCCCGACATTGGTTTGTCCTTCACCGGCCGCTTCGGTATCGTAGCGGATATGGGTGAAGGGCGCATCGTCCTCTACCTCGGCCAAGGCTCCTCCATTACCTACGGTGGCGGCACGCTGGCCACCAGCAACGGCAGCAACTCCCAGGCAGAAGCCCGCTTCGTGCCCGGCATGGCACCGGATGTCAGCGCCAACACCGCCGTCACCGTCGTCGAACCAACTCTGGGCACTTACCAGAAAGCGGGTTGGCGATTCCACTATTTCGGCACCACGGCCGACAGCGGCGACGCCGCCATGACCGCCAACCCGGACGGCGATGCCTACGATAACCGGGCGGAATACATCCTCGGCACCGATCCCACCGTGCCCAACTTCGACCCACCGCTGGAGATCGACCGCACCAGCAATCCATTCACGCTCGCCTTCGACACCCGGGAGGCGACCGGTCCCGGTTATGATGGGCGGACCCGGTTTTACACGGTGGAATACTCCGAAGATTTATCCGACTGGCATGCACTCGATGACGCAACAGATGTCGTGGGTATGGGGCAACGCGTAGTTGTCGATTTTCCGCAGGGCCTAGAAAACAAAGGCTTCTTCCGCCTCAAAGTCCGGCTTGAAGAATGACCCCCAGGCGCGGAAATAGGCACCTGGGCCGGGTTCGATGGTCTCACTTCTTAGCTTTCACAGATTTCTCTTATTAAACATCCATTCACACAATTATGCTTCGATTCTCATTGATTATCCTATTGGCCATGTCCGCGAACCTGGTATCTGCCTCCACGGTCCGCCTGGAATATGATCCGAGCCGCAACGTCCATGTCGAGGTGCAGCAGCAACCGGGCGGGGTCTTATCCATCCATACGACCGGGGGCGATCCACAGATTGTTTTTGTGGTCCCACAAGGTGCGCAAATTCCCGACAACAGCTACATCCTGGCGTTTGAATATTTCTGCCCGGACGGGGTCAATTCCGTGGAGATTTTCTATCAGAATAATCGACGGCAAGGCTGGTCGCAGGATCGGCTGATGGATGGACCGTCACTTTCCAAAGCGGAGGCCTGGCAGCCCTATGCCGCCAATTTGCAGATAGCCTCCAGCGGAAAGTGGACACCTCAGGATCGCGGATTTCGTATCGATTTTGGACGCGCAGCGGGCCTGGATTTACAAATCAGAAATGTGCATCTGCGTGCGCCAACTGCCGCTGAGTTGCGGGGTGCGGCGGAGGTGCAGGCGCGCCGTGATGCCCAATTGGAAAAGGCTGCCCGCATCGATGCTTATCTGGATCGGGATGGTTTGCCGGCCGAAATGGCTTCATTTAAGGTCGGGGCCGATGCCATTGAACTGAGCGGTCAGATTCAGGCGGACCACATGGCCTGGGCCCGCATCATTGAATTCCTGCCTCACGAAGATCCGTGGAACCCCGATCACGGCACGATCCTTGACGAGCGTCCCGCTCGCCCGGTATTCAGTCTTTCCCTACCCCGTTACGTTGACGGGTATGATCGGATTGCCTCGCGGTTCGCGCTCGCCCGTCCGGCGGAGAACGGACGGGCCTTGCTCTGCCGCGCCTTGTGGGCGACCGACGTGAGTGGCGCCGCCGAACGGGATATGCCCCGCCTGCGCCCCGCCAACCATAAAGGCCTGGGTGGCGTGTCCTACCGGCGCGAGATCTTCCAGGAAGACCTCGAGGATCTGGGTATCACTTCCGCCACGATCAACATAACGCTGGCAGGACTGCTTCACCAGGGTGGCAGGGGCCCGAAGATCGATTTTACCCACCAAGGACGCACCTGGTCGTTCAACGCCCAGGCCGTTGCTCGATTTGACGAGCGGGTTAAGCGTTTAACAGAGATGGACATCGTCGTCAGTGGGATTCTATTGATCAATCGAGGTGCGGGTGTCCTGGTGCACCCCAACTATGATCCTGCCGGCATCTACTCGATGGCCAATTTAACAGACCAGGAGGGGGCCGACACCTTCCGCGCAGTCGTTGCGTTTTTGGCCGAGCGCTACAGCCGTCCCGATAAAGAGTTTGGCTGGATTTCGCACTGGATCGTCTTCAACGAGGTCGATTACGGCTGGGTCTGGACAAACATGGGCGAGACTCCGATGGAGCTTTATATGGATACCTATGAGAAGGCGATGCGCCTCACCTGGCTGGAGGCGCGCCGTTTCAACCCGACCGCCGAGGTCTTCATTTCACTGACCCATAATTGGGACTACACGCCCTCAGATGCCGTGCGCACCTATGCCCCGCGCCGCATGCTGGACCGATTGGCCCGCTACAGTGAGCGGACGGGCGACTTTCACTGGGGTGTCGCCTACCACCCGTATCCGCAAAGCCTGCTCCGCCCGCGCACCTGGGAGGACACCCGCGCCACCGCTTCGTTCAGCACCCGCTACATCACCCCCAAGAACATCGAAGTGCTCGACGCCTACCTGCATCAGGACCACTTCCTCTATCAAGGTGAGCCGCGCACCGTCCTGCTTTCCGAACAGGGCTTTCACACCCCCGACTATTCCGAGCAGTCGATGCTGGATAAAGCGGCGGCTATCGCCTACACCTGGGCGAAAATCACCCACCTTCCCAGCATCGAGACATTCCACTATCACCGCTGGGTCGACAACCCCAACGAGGGAAACCTCAGAGTCGGCCTCCGCACATTGCCCGCGCCGGGCCTAGCCCACGGCGAACGCAAAGAACCGGCCTTCTCCGTCCTTTCCGCACTCGAAACCGAACGTGAGGCCGAAGTGATCGAGCCCCTGAAAGCGATCCTTGGCATTCACGATTGGCCATCGGTGCGTGTGGACCGGAGCGAGATCGATACCGACTGATCAAACACTGTTTCACATTTCAACCATGCACCAGCGATTCCTCGTCTTGTTTGCCTGCACGATCCTGTCTCCGGCCGCCTTCGGCCTGACCGACAAAATCATGACGGTTACCGGCGCAGAGGCAACCGCCGATTTTAATCTTGTGCTGCCCCACGAGCACATCCTCGCGGATCTTGTCGGTGCCGATCAAGTCGGCCCCCACCGCTACGACGAGGAGACGGTTTATCAGGCGGTGCGGCCACACCTTGAGCGCGCCCAGGCGCGCGGGGTGGACTTACTGGTGGAGTGCACTCCGGCATACATCGCGCGTGACCCACGACTGATGCAGCGCCTCTCCAAATCCACGGGTTTGCGCATCCTTACCAATACGGGGCTCTATGGCGCTGGGCGTAATCGCTTCCTGCCGGATTATGCCCACACCGAATCCGCCGCTGAGCTGGCGGCACGTTGGATCGCGGAGTGGAACGAGGGCATCGAGGACTCCGGGATTCGCCCCGGCTTTATTAAAATTGGTGTCGATCCGGATCCCGCACTCACTGCCTTGCATAGCAAGCTCGTTCTCGCCGCGGCCCTGACGCATCGAGCGACTGGGCTCACGATTGCCTGCCACACCGGACGGGGGCCGGGCTTAGCCCAGTTGGCGATTCTCCGCGCGGAGGGCGTCGCCCCCTCCGCGTGGATCTGGGTCCACGCGCAGCACGCCGAGGACGAGGACCTACTTGACGCCGCGCGCGCCGGTGCCTGGTTATCCTTCGACGGGCTACGTCCCAACTCGCTCGAGCGACACCTCCACCTGTGCCAATTGCTACGCGACCACGGCCTGCTCGACCGTGTGCTGTTGTCCCACGACGCGGGTTGGTATGATCCCGGAAAGCCGGAAGGCGGGGAGTTTCGTGACTACGAACTTTTATTTTCGGAATTTCTGCCCCTGCTCCGGAAGCACGGGTTCACTGCGGCTGAAGAGGACCTGCTGCTACGCAAAAACCCGATCCGGGCCTTTACCGTTAATCTACGGTTAATCCATCAGGAGGGAGCTGGACTGACCTCACTGCCTTGCCTGCCTGTTGGTGCCGGCTTTGCCTACGGCACTGGGGACGACGGCTTCGCCGATCTCTTCGACGGCAGCACCTTGAATGGCTGGGTGAAGGCCTCAGGCCCCTCCGTAGCGGCTACCTATCGCGGCGGCGAGTGGCGGATCGAGGAAGGCGCAATCACCGGACACCAATCACCCCCGGAAGTGGGCAGTTTTCTGCACACCGAGAGGGAATATGGCGATTTTGAACTGATGATCGACCTGAACCCCGATTGGGGTTGCGATAGTGGGATTTTCCTCCGGACCAACGCCAGGGGCCAGTGTATTCAGATCTTTGTCGATTATCTTCCGCGCGGCAACATCGGCTTTGTCTTCGGTCAGGGAACGGGCGGTTTCAGCTCGATGCCTTGGGAACTGGAGGCGATTACCGAAGGCGGAGAGGTGGTCGGCGTTAGGGCAGTGGATAAATACGATGGCGTGGCCATGGACGGCTTGCTTTATTCCGCTCCTGCCGAAGACTTCAATCGGGTATGGAAGCATGGCGAGTTCAATACCCTAAAGATCCGCATGGTCGGGCCGGAACCACACATAACCACCTGGGTAAACGGCGTAAAGATGATGGAGATGGATGGCACCACCTTCCGGGGTCGGCATCTCCGCGATATGCGCCGGGGGAACTTCGATGCGGCCACGGCCTGGAATCACGAAAAAATCCGCGAGCAACTCGGGCTTCGCGGCACCATCGGTTTACAGGTGCATCCCGGCCCGCGCTGGGATGGAACCGTACGCTACAAAAATATCCGAATCCGCGAACTGACTGAACACGAATGAAACATTCATCCATATGACTACACACCAATCCATCCGAATTCTCTTTTTCATTATAGGCGGCATCGCTGCACATGCCGGATCGGCGGGCGCTGATTTTAAGGAGCCCGCACAAACCTATCGTCCGGAAACCTGGTTTCATTTAATCGGAGGCAATGTCGATAAAACCGGGCTGACGGCGGATTTGGAGGCGATTCAGGGAGCGGGCATCCAGGGCATCCAGCTTTTTCACGGGCGCGGTGGAAATTGGCCGGGGGTGGATCGGCAGATTCAGACCTTGAGCCCGACCTGGGATTCGATGATCGAGCACGTCGCGAACGAGACCCGCCGGCTGGATCTCCGCTTCACGATGCAGAATTGTCCGGGCTGGGCAACCTCGGGCGGTCCATGGATCACCCCGGATAATACGATGCGCCATTTGATCTGGAGTCGTCACAACGTCCAGGGGGGCCAGCGCCTGTCCCTGCGTTTGGACACACCCCAGCCGAGCGCGGAAGACTGGCGCGACTACCGCGATGTGGCGGTGCTGGCCTTTCCCACCCCGGAGGGTGACAGCGATCCGTATTTGACCCCCGCCGCGATTCGCAGCAATCGCGACGATCTCCCGTGGATGGATCTGGTCACCGGTAAAGCGGATACGCGGATCGAACTGAGCGCCCCAAACATCGCGGACTGGATCGGCAGGCCCCTGCCCAAAACGACAGAGCATCCCGCCTGGATCGAGGTGGACTTCCCGCAGGCCGTCAACTTGCGCGCGATCGAATTTCCGCCGGTGAGTGTTTTTGTGCGCCGCCAGTTTTTTGATCCCGCGACCGTCGTTCAAATTGAAGCCAAGGTGAATGGACGCTGGGTGGATGTGATCAGCCGTGAGGTCCCACGGGCAAGTTGGCAAGATCGCCAGCCCTGGGTGCCGCTGGTGTTGGCTCTGCCGGACCGCAAGGCACAAACATTCAGAATCACCTTTATCGGCGAAAAACTGATCGAGCTGAATCACCTCCGCTTCCTCTCCGCCGCCCGCTCTCATGATTGGCGCGGTCAGGCGGGATACGCTTTGCGCAGTATGGACCGCAGTGTGCAATTGGTCCAGGATCCGGCCGCCTGGGTGCGGCACGATAGCATCATCGACCTCAGCGACCGGATGGCGCCCGACGGCACCCTCTCCTGGCAAGCGCCGCGCGGCGATTGGACGGTCGTGCGCTTCGGCCATGTCAACACCGGCGAGCAGAACAAACCGGCACCCCGGGAAGCGACCGGCTTCGAGTGTGACAAACTATCCGCCTCCGGAATCGAACAACACTTTGCCGGATACGTCGGGCGGGTCGCCGCTCCCGGCGGCCCCGCCGACGGCGGGCGTTTGCACGGCGTTTTAATCGATAGCTGGGAAGCCTATACCCAGACCTGGACGCCGCGCATGGAGAGCGAGTTCGAGGCTTTTCGCGGCTATGCACTGCGCCAGTGGCTGCCGGCATTGGCTGGCTGGGTCGTTGAAGACCATCTGACCAGCGAGCGATTCCTGCGGGACTGGCGGGCGACGATCAACGACCTGTTGGTGCAAAACTACTATGGCCGCTTTGCGGAACTCGCGCACGAGCACGGGCTGGAGCTTTATTTTGAAACCGCCGTGGGCGATGTGATGCCGGGGGACATCCTTCAATATTACAGCAAGGCAGACGTCCCGATGGCGGAATTCTGGCTGCCGAATAATCCGGTACGGGCCGGAGCGGCGGCAAAGCCATTCGCCCCGGTGGCTTCCGCCGCTCATATCTACGGCAAGCAACGGGTCGGCGTCGAGGCCTACACCAATGGACGCCTGGCCTGGAATGAGCACCTCTTCCGGCTCAAGTATTTCACCGATTACCACTTCACGCTGGGGATCAACCACTTCATTTTTCATACCTACACCCACAATCCACTGCTGGACGCAGCCCCCGGCACCTCCTTCGGCAGCCGAATCGGCACACCATTCCTGCGCGGACAGACCTGGTGGAAACACATGCCCCTGTTTACGGATTACCTGGCCCGGTGCCAGTTCCTGCTCCAAAAAGGCCAACCCGTCGCCGACGTCCTCTGGTATCTCGGCGATGACTTCGATCACATGCCACTCCAGAGCACTCCCTTCCCGGAAGGCTACCGCTTTGATTACCTCAATCAGGATGTCTTGCTGAACCGTCTCGAAGTGGTCGACGGCAAGCTGCAAACACCCGAAGGCACCAGCTGGAAAGTCCTCTGGCTACCGGAAGAACAATGCCGGCGCATGACTCCCGAAACGCTAGTCCGCCTGCGCCAACTGCTCCAGGAGGGTGCCACCGTAATCGGCGGTGCCCCCTTGGAGACCCCGACTTTGAGCGGCGGTGAATCCGCCGAGCGGGCCTTCACCGCACTGGTTCGCGAGCTGTGGGGAGAGCCCGCTTCCCGCGGGCACCGCCGGATCGGCCAGGGACAACTGCTGTGGGGGCACGATTTGGAATTCACCTTATCCCATCTAAACATCGCGCCGGATGTGATCGGCAACGGTGCTGCGACCTGGTTTCACCGCCGCTCGGAAGACAAAGAAATCTATTTCATTTCCGCCGGTCGCCTCGCACCCCTCAGCACGAATATGCGCTTCCGCGCCCAGGGCCGTCCCGAGCTATGGGATCCGCTGACGGGGAAGGTTGAGCCGGTCGTGATCTACCACCAGGAGTCGGAGCACACCGTGATCCCCCTCGATCTCCCCGCCGCCGGTTCCGTCTTTGTCGTTTTTCACAATGAACCGAGCCATCCGCCATTGACCGCGATCAGCCGCGACGGACAGACCCTCGTCGATGCCAGCGATTTGACGCATGTGGACAAAGGCACCCCCATGTCCATTTACGGCGTGCAGGATGATGAAGACGTTCAACCCTGGGTGGAAACGCCGATGCCGAGCATCGAAGCCCTCAACGACGGCAGGCGCTTTGTCGCCTGGGAAGACGGCAATTACGCATTCAAACGCGGCACGCGCACCCTCGTCACCAGCCGCGTCAGCGATACCCGCACCCTAACGATGGCGGGCCCCTGGACGCTGAACTTTCCGGCAGGCTGGGATATCCCGGAGCAAGTCGACCTCCCCGAGCTTCAGCCCTGGTCGGCTCTGGCAGATCGGGCCACGCGCGCCTTCTCCGGCACCGCAACCTACACCAGCGAAATCGAGCTGGACCGCTTGTCTGCCGATAGCCGTGTGCTGCTTGACTTGGGCCGGGTCGAGCAAGTCGCGGAAGTATCCGTCAATGGACAAAGGGTCGCCGCAATGTGGGCGCCGCCCTTCCGCCTCGACATTACACCCTATGTGCGGACGGGCAGCAACCGGATTGAAGTCAAAGTCACCAACACCTGGCGCAATCGATTGGCCTACGATGCATCCCTGCCCGAAGCACAGCGCAAGACATGGGCTATTCATACTCCCGGTGCCAACGCCCCGGTGGAACCGGCGGGACTTATCGGTCCAGTCAAAGTGCGCATCGGTGAGGTCATT
>REBV01000145.1 GCA_007692545.1 Puniceicoccaceae bacterium | reverse complement strand
GAGCGTGAGAGGGAAAGTGAGAGTGGAAGTGAAAGTGGAAGTGGAAGTGAGAGGGGAAGTGAGAGGGAAAGTGAGCGTGGGACTTGGTGAGGGAAGGGATTTTTCTTGTTGGCTATTGTTTGGTGAGACTGAACGGTTTGGGCGTGTGGGGTCAAATGAAAGAATGGCTCACCTTCACTCTCGTTTTCACCCGGGGGTGCCGCCACTTTCACTTGCACTCGGGCGCGCCGCCACTTTCACTCTGCCTATGGCAGTCTATAGAGCTTTTTTATTTCCGGATGCCACTGTTGCCGATGACTGGCTGATTTTGGACGGTCGGGAGAGTCATCATTTGGTGCGGGTGTTGCGGGCCAGGGTGGGGGATGCGGTCGATGTTTTGGATGGGCGTGGCGGCCGCTATTCGGGATCGATTACTTTGGCGGATGGAAAGGGGGTGCGGATACAGGTGAATGCGGTGCGGCGGGATCCGGCGCCCGCCTATCGATTGACCTTGTTGCAGTCGATCCCGAAGGGGAAGACGATGGATCTGATCCTGCGTATGGCGACCGAGATCGGAGCCACTGCCGTGCAGCCGGTGTTCACGGACCAGGGAGAGGTTCAGATTCGGGGTGAACGCCTGGCTTCGAAGGTGGAGAAGTGGCGCATGACGATGATTGAGTCCTGCAAACAATGCGGAGTGGCGCAGATACCTGATTTGTCGCCGCCAGTGTCCTTGCAGGACTGGTTGGCGGGATACCGTCCCTCCGTTGGCGTGATGGGCGTCGTCGCCAGCTTGGAAGCAGGCAGCCGGCCGCTGAGAGAGACTCTGGCGGCGGCGGGTGAGTTGACGGAAGTCGTTGTCGCAGTCGGGCCGGAGGGGGACTTTACGACGGCAGAATATACGGCGCTAGCCGAGGCCGGATTCCGGGCCGTGCGATTGGGAGCCAATGTGCTGCGGTCCGAAACGGCGGCTGCCTATGCTTTAAGTGTGATCGACTCAATACGTGCGGATCGATGAGTCCGTGATGCCCCCCATGCCCCATGCCCTATGCTCCATGCCCATCGCCCTATGCCTATGGGGTCAGTTCGAAACCAAGCATGGTGATGTCATCCTGTTGATCGGGCACTTCGGTGTATTTGCAGACCTCTTGGTAAAGCGTCTCAAGTGTCGCCCTGACCGGCTTTTTCGACAGTGTTTTCAAGCGCGCCATGACTTGTTGCATCCCGAATTCCTGGCCGCTTGGATTGGAGGCTTCGACAATCCCATCGGTGAAGGCGTAGAAACGATCGCCGGGCACTAGGTCGATCGCTTTGACGCTGGATGCTGAAGTGCCGGGTATGCCCATGACGGTGCCATTGGGTAGCTCGATCAGTTCGACGGTGTTGCTTGCCTTGCGATAAACGAGCACTTGGCGGTGGCCGGCGTGGGCCAGGATGAGCTTGCGGCTACCGTCTTTCTGGCGGGGGCAAAAGTGACCAGCCAGACCGGTGACAAAACCGTTGTTGATACGCCCCGTGATTCCCTCGTTGACTGAATTAAGGAAGTCGCGCGGGTTCTCGCTGTAGGCCTCGGCGCTATGTGCAGTCAGGTATTTGATCAGCACGGTGTAGAAGGCTGCGGTCACGCCATGCCCGCAGACATCGCCCATGAAAAAGAGTAGACAGTTTCCCGGGTTGCGGGGGAAGTTGATGATGTCGCCGCCGACCAGCGACATCGGTTTCCAAAGGTGGGCGATGTTGACGTTTTTAACATGCGGCACACGGCCCGGAATCATCACACCCTGGACCTTTTGGGCGCTCTCGTAGTCGGAGCGCATGATCGCGTTTTGCTCACGGAGGCGTTGTTCGCTTTGAGCCAGCTGTTGCTGCGCGAGGTACTCATTCGTCACATCGCGTGAGATGCCAATAATACCGGCGAGTTTGCCGGAGCTGAGATACAGCGGTGCCTTAGTTGAGGAAGCCCAGGTGACCTTGCCGTCCTCCCAGGTTTCTTTTGCGAGTTTATTAACAAATGCCTTTCCAGTACGAAGGATTTCCTGCTCATCATCGTAGGTTTGTTGGGCGTGTTCGCGGGTGAACAGATCGAAGTCGGTCAGGCCCTCAAGGTCGTGCCGATCCGCATAGCCATGCATCTTTGCCAGGGCTTGGCTGGCCGCGACAAAGCGGCTTTTTTTGTCCTTAATATAAATCAGATCAGCCGTCTGCTCCATCAAGCTCTCAAAGAGCCGCTTGGCAGACGCACGTAGCAGCAGAGAGTTGCCGTCTGGCTCGATGGTCTTTGCTGTCTTATTCATTCAGCATCAAGCTAGGCAGCATCCTTGAATTTGGCAACTGTGGATCCAATGAAATTACAGCTGACAGGGCTGCTCGATAAATTGCCATTCCAGGCCGAATTTCTCAGCCACTTCGGCGGCCAGGGCTTTGACGCCAAAGACCTCGGTGGCGTAGTGCCCGCAGGGGTAGAGGTTGAGGCCGAGTTCTTGCGCCATGTTAAAATGGTGCTGGCGGAGCTCACCCGTGATCAGAGTGTCGATGTCGTTCTCCAAGAGGTGGGGGACTGCGCTCTGCCCACTGCCGGTCAGGATGCCGATGCGCTGGGGGCGATGGCTGCCGTATTCGATCGCCTGGTATGTTTCGGGGAAGAGCTGGCGGAGTTTGCTGGCGAGTTCGTCGCGCCCGCCCGTCGGGCCCTGCGCGATGGTTGCGATATCATTTCCCTCGTAATTGAGAAAGGTGCCGAGCGTCGGCAGGTCAAGCGCTTTGGCCAGCAGGGCATTATTGCCGATTTCCGGGTGGCAGTCGAGCGGCAGGTGGGCACCATAGACCGCCAGGTTTCCGTCCAGGGCGGCTCTGACCTTGCGATAAGCGGCCCCAGTCAGCGGGGTGGGCGGCGTCCAGAAGAGACCGTGATGGCAGATCAGGAAGTCAACGCCGGCAGCGATGGCCAAGTCGAAAGGCTGCTGTCCTGCGTCAACGGACGCCCCGATGCGGGTGACTTGTCCGTTGTTTTCAAGCTGGAGACCGTTGTAGGCCCCGCTGAAGTCCTTCACCTCGGCCCGGCGGGTGCGTTGATCGCAAAAAGTGACAATTTCCTGAAGTTTCGGCATAGCCACAACTTGGGGGGTAAGGGTGCGTCTGTGAAGAAGAATTTAACCCGAACCCATCACATTTAGTGAAAAACAAGTTCTAAAATGTTCGAACAAATACAATAATTACGCAGGCTATTTATTGTAGATGCTTTTCAATTTGCTTTATCGAAGCTCTGTTAGGCATTCTTTGGGCTCTTTTTATGTCGGATTACGAAATACGCTTTGGTGCGATTGGGCGCCTCTATGGTCGTTCGGGCTTAGCCCGGATTCGGGCGGCGCATGTTTGTGTGGTGGGCCTTGGTGGGGTGGGCGCCTGGGCAGTCGAAGCCCTGGCGCGCTCGGGTATCGGAGCGCTGACTTTGGTCGACATGGATGAGGTGTGCCTGAGCAATGTGAATCGGCAGATTCATGCGCTGGACAATACGGTGGGGCGCTCCAAAGCAGCTGTGCTGGCTGAGCGGGTGAAGTTGATCGCGCCTGAGTGCGTGGTCACGGTGGAGGCGGTCTTTTTTACTGAAGCGACGGCGGAGCGCTTATTGGCCCAAAAATATGACTATATTATCGATGCGATCGATGCGACGAAGCATAAATGCCTCCTGATCGCGGAAGCCCGCAAGCGGGGGTTCCAGCTCATCACCTGCGGCGGCGCCGGGGGCTGCATCGACCCCAGTCGCATCAAAATTTGTGACCTTGCGCGCACGATTAATGACCCGCTTCTGCTCCAGGTGCGCAAGCGCTTGCGGCGGGATTACGGCTTTCCGAAACTTTCGCGGCAGAAATTCAAGGTCGATTGCGTCTATTCGGACGAATTACCGGTCTATCCACAAGCGGATGGCACCGTCAGCGCTGAGCGGGCAGCGGGCGAGGATTATCGCTTGAACTGTGATGCCGGTTTCGGCTCGGCGACTTTCCTGACGGGCACGGTGGGATTTTTCCTGGCGGCCCATGTGGTTCGTCGCATAGCGCTGGCGGAATAACCAAAATTTTACCGAACTTTTTGCTGAAAAAGATTGAAGTCGATGGGGCGATGCTTGAAATGTAGGGTATAGTTAGCCCGAATTCGAAAATCCACTAGAGCTTAGTCAATGAACAATCCAAAAACAGTCGTTTGGTCTCACAGTGATCGGCAGGCGGACTTTTACGAGTTACCAACAGACGGCGGTGCCATGCACGAGGCGCTCACCTGGCTACTGGCCCATTACGAGGAGACCAAGCTATGGATGGGCGTTGAGACTTCGGAAGGCGCCGAACTTTTTTTAACCTGTGCGCCGGCTCAACCGGTGCTGGTGGACTCTTTGGTTGTTTATGAAGATGAGCCATCGGTTTTTGAAGAGGTTACGGGCTTATCGAAGGCCTGCGTCAACGGTTAAAGTTTCGGCCGCTTAGGGCTGCTTTGATTTGTTGATCTTTATGTTTTCTTTGATGCGTTGGAGCAGGCTTTCCGGCATCGCTTTTTTGCGGATTTTGAATCGGCCAGTGCTTGCTTTAATATGATAGCCCACGTGATCGAGCGAAAGACTCTCGAGTTCTTCCCAGCGGATGACGGTGGTTTTTTTGGCGAAGACGGAGAGAGTGATCCCGTAATCATCCCAGGTAATCTTCAAACGTCCGATGGGGGAGAGGATGAGTGCGATGATGGCAATGGTGAATAGAGTGATAAACAAGGCCATGCCGATGTCGCCGCGTTGCCCGTAGGTGTAGGCGACCATACCACCCAACAGGGCGTAGATGAATGCTTTTATTTTGCGCATAGATAGATCTGTATTCGGGGGCTATTAACTTTACCGGGAGGGTTCTGTTCGGCTGAAAACGGCTACGGTTGGCTTATCCTTGCCAATCTTGCCAATGCGGCGATCCAGACTCCAGTTTGGAATGGTGGGTTGTATGTCCCCCGGCAGTTCGAGTAGGACACGGACACTTTCCAGAGCCATAGGGCTGACCGCGAGCTCAAAGATTTGTTGCAGGTTTTCTGTGATCATCCCGTAGGGAGGGTCGATGAAGATGAGATCGTAGGTCGGGCGGATCGAGCTAAGGCTGAAGACGTCGCGGGCGATGACTTCTGCGGCAGATGTATTCGATCCACAACTACGAAGGACGGCTTGGGCATTTTGCCGCAGGCAGGTGAGGGCTGCACGGTCGGTTTCGTAAAAAGTGGCCGATGCTGCGCCACGGCTGAGTGCTTCGAGTCCATAGCTGCCGGTGCCGGCAAAGAGGTCGGCTACGCGGCAGCCATGGACGCTGGGGCCGAGGCTGGAGAAGACGGCTTCGCGCATGCGATCCGTGGCGGGCCGGGTCAGCTCGCCCTTGGGTGCCTTGAGCGGAATGCCGCGGGCTTTGCCACCAGTTATTCTCATTTGACGGCTTTCCAGACGCGGAGGAGGCTTTCGACCAGGACGGGTAGTTCGCTGAGCGGCACTTGGCTGGCGGCGTCGGAGATGGCCTTTTCCGGAGTGGGGTGGGTTTCGAGGAAGACGCCCTGGGCTCCGGCGGCGATTGCTGCGCGGGCGAGCGGGGCGACGAATTCGCGCTGTCCGCCGCTGATGCCGCCGGCGGCTCCGGGTAGTTGCACGCTGTGGGTGGCATCGATGATCGTTGGGTGGCTGTTGCCCGCCATGATGCTGAAACTGCGCATATCAACGACGAGATTCTGATAGCCGAAGGTGGTGCCGCGATCGGTCTGCCAGATCTCGCTGGCACCGGCTTCCTCAAGCTTGTTGGTGACAAACTTCATTTCGTAGGGGGAGAGGAACTGGCCCTTTTTGACGTTAATGGCGCAGCCTGTTGCCGCAGCCGCAACGAGGAGGTCGGTCTGGCGGCAGAGAAAGGCGGGAATTTGCAGGGCATCGACCACGGCACCGACGGCAGCGCATTGCTCGGGCAGATGGATGTCGGTCACAGTTTTGAAGCCGTAATCAGATTGGATGGTGCGAAAGATTTCGAGTCCGGCCTCCAGGCCGGTGCCGCGGTCGCTTTGGATGGAGGTGCGGTTGGCCTTATCAAAGGAGCCTTTAAAGAGGATGTTGAGCTCGGGATACTTTTGTTGCAGGGCAGCCAGCGTATCCGCGACCGGACGGCAGACGTCGAGGCTTTCCAGCGAGCAGGGGCCGACCAGGAGCAGTAGCTTTTCGGAATCATAAATCATGCAGTGATTAAGGCTGGTTTTGCGCTGACGCCAAGCTTTCAGTTTCGCACCCCAAGCGAGGAATGGTTCGTTGGCTATTTTGCTTTCTCTTCTTTGAAGAAACTTGCATGGTATGCTGCGTGAAGCGTTTATTTCTATTCTATCTGTCATTCGTCTTGGGGGCGTGCTTTTTGTCTGCGGATGAAGTGGTGGACTATTTGAAAGGCTACCAGGGGCGTTGGGCTGGCGATTTTACGATCCATTCTGTCGCAACGGATTATACGGTGACCTTTTCGGTAGAACAGCGCTACTGGTGGGAGGATGGAGCCTTACGTGGGATTTCAGTTTCCGAGACAAATGAGGGTCTGCAAACAGCGAGTTCAAGAACATCTGTTGTGGAGGGGCGACTGGTGTCCGAGGTCGTCCGGGGGGATTTGGTGGAGACCTATTACGGTGTTTTGCACGATGGTGGTATCGTCTGGCTACCGGCTGATCTGGCGCGGGCGACAGATTACCAGATGCGTGAAATCTTCGTTCAGGACGCAGGTGAAGTTTGGCTGCACACCGATGGTTTTGACAGCTACCTGTATCAGGGAGAGGTGGCTCACCTGACCTACCGTGGGCGGCTCAAGCGCAAATCGGAAGAATGAGGTTTTGGCGATTAGTCCCAGGGGATTTCACGAGCGAGTTGCTCTAGCAGGGCGGGCTCTAGATCGGCGTTTTTCAGCCATTCGAGGGCTTCGACCGGTTGGTTTTTTGCCCATGACTGGATGCTGGCTTCCAAGCCCTGAAGGCGGCGCTGAGGATCGCCGATGGAGTTGGCCCAGGCGACTGCGGCCTCTGGCTCAAAACTTTGGATCGACAGGCTGAAGCCCTCGATGGCGGCATCGCGTTGCTCGCCCGGGGGCTGGCGACTGAGCCATTCGGAAGCAGCGATGGAGTCACTCCCGCCCCAGACCTGCATCAAGACATTGGCATGTTCGGGGGAATAGAGTGGGTCGTTTGGGCTGATTCGTTCGAGCCATGTGGCCGTGCCGTTCGGATCGATTTCTGCGCGGGTGCTGATGTGCCGGGTTAGAGCGGAGGGCACGCTCGCGGCGTCAGTCATCTCCCGCAGAAAGGCTTCGGCCACCTCGGGTGCTTGTGCTGTAAAGCTTTCCACTGTAAGCATGAGTGGTGTCGTGTGGCCGCGAAACTCGGCCTCGGCGAAGGCCCACAAACTGGCGGCCCGGGGGTCGAGGCGAGCCCATGACTCTGCCAGGGTCGCGGCAGCTTCGTGGCGGAGCGGGCCGTCCGGTAGGCCGCTGACCCATGCGGCGGCCTGTTGCGGCTCGTTTTGCACCCACTTGGCAGCGAGTGATTTGGCGGCAGTGAGTTTGCTGCCGTCGTTGGCCATACCATCGATCCATGCAGCCGCCGTTTCCGGGTCGCGCTCGGCCCAGACTTCGATGCCACTGTGGAGGGTCTCGAGGCGGGCCAGTCCTTGAGCATTGGACTCGAGCCAGATCAGGGCGGATTCGGAGTCGTCGGTAGCCCACAGCGCCACGACTTCGAGCATACCCCGCAGGCGTTCTGCGCCGGTGGCGTGGTTCTGGAGCCAATGCATGGTGGCCTCCGGGTCTTGGCGGGCGCGGCGGCGTGTCTCGGCCAGGAAAGGATCGCTCTTTGTTGGTGCATCCGCTGGCAAGGCTGCTGGGTTTTGCGGCGGTGTGGCGACCCGGCGGTCACGTGCATTCCGAGGCTCGGGGGTGGGTGTTTCGGTGGGTGCTTCGGCCTTCGGCTCATCTCCGGAGCGGACCTGGGCCCAGGCTGTTTTAAAGTGCATCCACTCCCTCTCCAGGGCGGGCAGGTAGGGCCAAACTGCCAGGGTGGCCAGTCCGAGCAAGCCGAGTGTGAGGGAGATGCGAAAGATCCAGCGCATAGTCAATAAAGCACAGAAAGCGTCACTTCAGTTGAAAGAAGTCTATCGTATTTTGAGTGGCGCGGGCGGCCAATTCTTCGACCGGGATGGCGAGGACCTCGGCGCAGCGCCCGGCGATGTGTGGCATCAGGGCGGGCTCGTTGGATTGCCCGCGATGTGGTTCGGGGGTGAGGTAGGGGCAGTCGGTCTCCAGCATGAGATGGTCGATGCCTTGCTGGCGGACCGCTTCGCGCACATTATGAGCGCTCTTGTAGGTGGCGATCCCGGTGAAGGAGGCGCATGCGCCGCGCTGATTGAGTTGCGTGATTTCCTCCGCCCCGTAGGTGAAGCAGTGAAAGACGATGCGGCGCCAATCGATGTCAGACTGGTCGATGATTTGGACACATTCGGCAAAGGCTTCGCGGCTATGGATGATGATCGGGCAATCGAGTTCGGCGGCCAGCATGAGTTGTTGTTTGAAGGCCGCTTCCTGCTGGAGGATGACCTCACCCGCTTGCACGGGATCTTTTGGTAGGTGGAAGAAATCGAGCCCGATCTCACCGAAAGCGACTGGCGGGTGGGGCGGCATGAAAAAGGTGCTGAGCTGGCTGACGGCCGCGCCCCAGTCGTTGTCGACATAACAGGGGTGAAGTCCCACAGTATAGTCGATTTCGCCCGGATAGGCGGCGTGCATTTCCCGGTAAGGGACCCAGTCCTCCGGGGACGTGCCGACCGTTATAAAACGGCTGACTCCGGCGGCTCGGGCCCGAGCCAGCATGGCGTCGAGTTCGCCTTTTTCTTTGAAGGACTGGAGGTGGCAGTGACTGTCGATCAGTTCCATAGTCTATTGAATTAGTGTTCGGCCTCAGCTTGAGGCACCGATTTAGCTTCGTTTGAGAATTGGGTTGGCCCCTGGCAGACCAGCCAGACGAGGATCAGGCATGCCCAATAGGTGATCCCGCCCACGATTTCGTGCATGAGATCATAATGATCCATCAGGGAGGGTGCAAGCAAGACGATGATGACAATTCGCAAAATATTAAAAGCGAGGCCCAGGGCTAGGCTGAGTGTGATATTCAAGATGAGGCGAAATAGACTGCTTCGCCGATGAACTGCGAGCAGGATGGCCAGCAGCAGACTGGTCAAAATAACCCCGAAGCCGTTGCATTCCGCTGCGACGTGGAAGGGGTGCTGGTTGACCACTAAAATGAGCATCGGCGCTTCGCCCTGTGGCGTGTAGAGGCCAAGTCCTGTCTCCTGGCCGATCCCGCTGAGAATGGCCTCACTCCAGACTCCGGCAATCGAGCGAAGCGGCCAATCCAGAGGTGCCATCCAGATACTGATAAAGAGGAATACGCAGAGCGTGATGGCTACGGTGCGGGTCAGGCGCCGGGTGCCCTCGCCGAAAACAAAGCGCACACCCGCCGCCAATGCCCAGCAGTAGGCGGGAACGATCAGGAGGCTGAGCCAGTCAAATCCCTCTAGCATTCGCCCGAGGTAGCTTAGCGCGAGGAGCCCATAGGCGGTGAAGAGCGCCCGTCTGGCTGAGCGGTTGAGCTCCAGCGTGTCTGTAAGCGTGATTTGGCCAAAGCGCACGAGCAAAACCGTGGCTACACTCAGCACGATCAGTGCGTGAAAGATACGGCTTTGATCGTGAGCGGTTTGGGCAAACCAGGCGGTGAGCGGCCAGAGGGCGGCCCCGAGTAAGAGGAAAAGTAGGCAGTGTAACCAAAAATCAAGGTCCCCGTATTTTTTCCGGATACTGGCTGCAAGTTCTTGGCGGATGGGCATAGTGAATCAGAGTCTCCTATTGAGTCAGAGTTTTATCAACCGCTGATCGATTACAATTGGAAAATGCCTCACCTAACGGAGGGATCAGAGGAACTGTTTTCGGAATTCCTCGAAAGCGGCATTCAGCTGGCTCAATTCGGTTTCGAGCGTGGCGACGGTGGTTTCCAGAGCCTGGATGCGGGGGGCACGACTGCTCAAGGGGGGGGCGTTTTCATTTATTCATGAAAGTTGAGTGGCATTTGAACGGGTTCGTGTAAACTGATTTTTTTGTGGCGATTAAAGATGCCTGGACCATGTTTTGCACCGCGGACTTCTGCAGTTGCGCTGCAATATTTACCCTTCAGGTGCGAAGAAGGTTGATCTTACGAAAACGATAGCCTTTGCTTCCCCCCGCTAAAAGACTCTATCACTCATACCCATGCTCTTGCCTGCCTTACTATTTCTATTGCTCGGCTGCGTCACCTCGTGGTTGGTCATCTTCGGGCTCTTGAAGGCAGGCGTCGCGCAGGGTTCGTGCCGCGAGTTGCAGCACCACCATACCCACAATGGCGTGATCCCCCGCATTGGTGGCGTGGGGATGGTGGTGGGCTTTAGCCTGACCTACCTGCTCTGCTTCTTTTACCTCGATCCGACGGATAATAAATCACTCATCCACTTCGCCATCTTCGCCGGTGCCGGTGCGGCGTTCATGTTGGGCATTGTCGACGACTTCCGCCCGCTGGGGGCTAAACTTAAACTCATCCTACAGATAGCCATCGCTCTGGTTGCGCACCAGTGCGGCCTGAGTATTGAACAAGTCATCCTTCCTTTTACCGATGTCGGGCTCTATTTTGGGCATTTCAGTGTCTTGCTCACCGTCATCTGGTTTGTCTCGATCATGAATCTGATCAACCTGATCGACGGCCTCGACGGTCTGGCCGGCGGGGTCGGGCTGATGCTGCTGGCGCTCCTCTCGTATCTGGCGTACCAATCAGGGGTGACCTTTTCGCTGTTACTGGCGCTTGGGATGACGGGGGCGATACTCGGCTTTCTGATTCATAATTTCCCCCCGGCCAAAGTCTATATGGGTGATTCCGGGGCCTACATGATCGGCTTTGTCATTGCCGCGCTCTCCCTGATCAATTCAGAGAAGGGCACCGTCCTGGCCGCCCTGATTGCCCCCGTGCTGGCCCTGGCCCTGCCCATTGCCGACGTCGCGTTTGCCATCATCCGGCGCGGTCTCAAGGGGCTGCCGCTCTTTCGCCCGGACAAGGGGCACATTCATCACCGCCTGATGCGGGCCGGCTTGTCGAGTCAACGCACCGTCCTTGTGCTCTATGCCTTTTCGCTGTTCGCGCTGCTCGGCGGCTTGCTCGCCTTCGCTTACCAGGGGCGCTTCCTGCCTATTTTCTTTGGCTTCGCTTTCGTGGTTATTCTGTTCACCCTGCGGGGCCAGCAGATTACGCCCGGGCTGGTCAAAAACCGGATGGTTGAGTCGCTGCAAATGCGTCAGGACGCGCGCAACGGGCTCTACCTGCGGGACTGGTTGATCGTCGAAGTGGAGCGGGCCGATTCCGGGCACAATCTCTGGGCGGATTACCGCTTTATCCTGAAAAAGATGGGCTTCTGCCGGGCCGAGTTGAGTATCGATGGTGATCAGCGCAGTTTCTACCTGCCTGACACCCCCCACAAACAGGAGCATTTGCTCTGGATTGATCAACAAAAAATCGGTGAGCACAGCGTATTGACGCTCTACGCTGAGAAAGATAACTTCTCCGCAAGTCAGTTCCATCTATTGTCTGATATAGCCACCGAGGCCTGGACCAAAGCGGCCAACCGCTGGCAGGAACTCAACGGCCAGGCGCTCGACTTCGATGCCAAAGCCGTTCCGCCGACAAACTACCGCCAGCAAAAATCCCGCAACCTCTACCGCCCGACCTACTGAGGACGGGGGATTCAGACTTGCCTGTTGTTGATGCCAGCGTTATGACTGGCGTATGCTTTTAAGTTTACGAACGGTCTCACTCGACGCTCCCTTGAAATCCAGCGGCAGTTGCCTGGTGCTGACCGAGTGCCTGCTACCGCGTAATGCCATCGCGCGCAAGGCGGCGCTGAAAGACATCCAGCTCACGCAGGGCAAGCGGTCCTTTGTGCGCAGGCCCTTTTATGAAAAATGCTTACTCAAGGAACGCGTGGATGGACTCTTCGGGCTCAAGGTCAGTGTCACCCGCCCCCTCCGGCACCGGGAGTTTGAGAAGTTTGTGCGCCGCTTGCTAGTCATCGGTGCCGAGCATTCCATCGATCTGCTCAGCCCCTTAATCGCCCGCTACGCACCGCTGGATGAATTCATCGACGCGGGCAGCGATCACCTGCTTAAATCCTTTTTGCAAGATGCCCCATTTATCGCGACCGGCGGGCTCGACCTGGACAGCGCCACCCTGGCCGCCGGCATCCTGCGGGTCCCGCTGCAACTCGAAAAAAGTATTCGCCAATCCAATACAGCTCCCGGCCCCAAGAGCCGGGAAAAGCGGCGTCCTGCCAGCGTGCTCTACCGCAAAGGCAGCACAGTCGGATTCGTCGAGTTCGATCTGGCTTGAGGCTGCGCGCCGCGCGCAGCGCGGAGTGATTAGTGATTGGTGATTAGTGATTGGTGATTAGTGATTGGTGGGGCCGCGGCGCTTCGCGCCGAGTGGGAAGTGTAAGAGTGACGGCTTCAGCCGTTTTGCGCTGCCCCAAGTAGGGAAGCGCTGAAGCGCTCACTCTTACACGATCTGGGGTAAGAGTGAGCGCTTTCCGGCTTACTTCACACTTCCAACTTCTCCACAGCGCATCCGGTCGAGGGGCAAGCCCGCTCGACTACGCAGCCACTTCTCCACCTCTGCCCAGCATAGCCGCAGGCGAGCATGGGTCTCCACTTTCCACTAATCACTAATCACTCCGCGCGCAGCGCGGCATAGCCGTCGGCGACGCATGGGTCCTCACTAATCACTCCGCGCGCGGCGCGGCGCGGCCTCCAAGTGGAGCAGTTTGACCACGGTCAGCAGCAGGGCCAGCAGGGCCATCCAATAGGCCGGGCTATTGAAGGTGAAATCCAAAAAGGCGTGTCCGAAGGCCTGGCCGGTGCCGACCAGTAGCATCAGCACGGCGAAATTTTGCCGCCGGCTATGCAGCAGGGCCTGGCCGAGTAGGGTGGCGATCGCGCCAAAGATCAGGCCCGTCCCGACCAGGCCGTATTCCGCCACAAACTGCACGATATCGTTGTGCGCATAGCGATACACTCGGCGGCCGACCCAGCGATCGCGCCGCGGTTGATAGCGGGCGTAGAAAAGCTCCGGGTAGTTCCGCTGATACATCGGGAAGATGTGGCGAAACGAGCCCGGCCCCCAGCCGAGGGTGAGGCGGTCTTGCGCCATCTCCCAGGTCGCCCGGGTGGAGCGGGCGCGGGCATCTTTTTCCGCATTCTGCAGCGTCACCTCAATGTCGCCGAAGCGTTCTTCGATCGCATCCAGATCGATGTGGTGCACGATGGAGTAGGTCCCCCCAGCCAGCAGTAGTACAGTCAGCCCGGTCACGAGCCAGGAGCGGACATGAAAGAGTCCCTGCACCGCAAAAATCAGCCACAGCAGGCCGAAGCTCAGGCCCAGGATCAGGCCGAACAGGATCCCCCCCCGCGAGAGCGCCAGTGCGATCGAGGTCGCCGTCGCCGCAAACAGAAAAAAGCAGAGGAAGTGCGGCCCGCCAGTAATCAGGCGCTCACGCGCCTTCACCGCATGGTAGAAAAACAGCACACTCGCCCCCACCAGGACTAAATTCAGGTAGGCCGCTCCCTGGTTGCGGTAGAAGAAAGCGCCCCAGAAGTTTTCATTACTGGAGGGGAAGTGCCACAGCACCGCCTCCGCCCCCGATAGATGTTGCAGCATGGCCACGAGTGCCATGGCGCTCCCGCTTACCAGAAAGGACCAAAGCACCAACAAGACCGGCTTGCGCCGAGTCAGTCCCGCCCACAGCCCCCAGGTGAGCGCAAAAGTGGCCGAAAAGCTGACCAGCACCCGCCAGGCATTCATGCCGTCGTAATCGGCCCGCACCGAGATCGGGAATTGCAGCCCCAGCGGCGCTGGCACAGCCTCGACCCACCAGCCCCGGCCCGCCTCCCGCACGACCTCAGCCGATGGGTTGAGCGCAGCCACCAGTAAGTAGAGCCAAAAGGCCAGGCTCAGCCAGAAAAAGGGCAGGCGGAGTAGCCGCCCGCAGCCCGCAGTATTGAGATAGACCCAGCGCAAGCGCCGCTTCGGCTCAAGCACGGCCGGGGCCTCCACCGGATCTCCCGGCGCAGAACGCTTGAGCGGGACCGCCTCCGGGCAAGGACCCAGAGCCAGCAAGAGGGTGAGCAGGCCGCCCCCCAACAGCGTGTGCAGCGTCCAGATTTCCACCCCCCCCAGTCCCCAGGCCGTGAAAGCCAGCGTCAGGCCACCCGCTACCGCCACCAGCCAATCACGAATGGCCGGGCCCGGGGAAGTACGTCTTGAACTGGAGGATTTTGGAGGGATGGGAGGAGGG
>REBV01000120.1 GCA_007692545.1 Puniceicoccaceae bacterium | reverse complement strand
TGTGTGTTTGGTTTATCCCGGCGTATCGTAGAGGCGCCGGATTGGTTTGGATTGGTGGAGTGTTGGAGAGGTGGAGTTTTGGAGGGGTGGAGAAATGGAGTTATGCGCTTTTGTAGACCTCGATTAGCTGGGCAGTTATGGCGTAGATGAGGAACTGCTCGTCAGGCTCGATCTGCCAGCCGGTGATCTCGAGGCGGTGAGTGGGAAATGGGTTTTGCCCTGGCTTGAAGTGCTGCACCGCTGCCATGACGGCTACGATGCGCTGCGAGGCGGTATAGGCATCGTCTTGCCGCAGCAGGGGGAGGCTCCAGAGAGATAGGGTGTAACGGTTTTCAAATTGGAGGGTTTTGCCGCCCGGATCGGTGGGCGTGCCGGAGACGGGCTCGATCAGCAGGGCCGCGCCGTTGGCCTTGGCGACGGCCTGGCTGATCTCGTTTTCGAGATCCTTTTGGCGGTCGACCAGCAGTGTGACTCCAGCGAGCTCGGGAAGATCGGCCAGGTGCTCGGCGATAGAGTCGGCGGCGGCGAGTAGATCGGTGACTTGGGACATAGTGAGAGAGAAGGATGAAGGACTTAGGATTCGCGCAGGGCGCGCTCGATCCAGCGGTTAGCCCGATCGACAGTCTTGCGGTCGAGCTCAGCCTGCGATGGGAGTGTATCGGGGTCTTTGCGGATACGGACTGAGGGCTTGAGCCAGTAGTGGACTTCGAGCTGCTTCCCTGCCCCTTTGCGGGCGAGGAAGCGGGTGCCCTTTTTGTTGCGCACGAAGAAGAGGCCGGGAATGGCCCCACCCCTGGGCTCGTTGCCCTTAGCCTTTTCGCTGGCGGGTATAGCCAGTAGCTTGGCATTGCGCGGGCGGATCGTAGCCCCATACAGATGCGGGCCGATGCGGGGATCCGAGATGGCGACCGTGGCGTTGTCTTGCGTGGCAGACTGGAGATTTGTGCTTTGAGCGACCTCACGCCAGAAGTCGCTCTTTTTCCAGTTACGGGCATTTGGCCGCTGGTTGCGGCGTATAAAGTGGCTCTTCAAATCGTTTCCCAGGCCTCTGCCGAGCACTTGCATCAGGCCTGCACGGGCCGGGCCGTCCACCTGCGAGACGAGGCGGGCGAGCTGCTCGAGCGCGGCTTTGGAGTTGACTTCGATTGTGGTTTGCATAGCTTAGTCGGTGTCAGGAGCGTTTTGGACGTTTGCGCGACGCATCTGCGGATTAGCACGTGGCGCCTGACCTTCGAATTTCATCAGGGTGACGAGTGAGAGATGCCCTTTTTTAGGTGAGCGCACTTCTTCGATCATGTAGTAAGTCCCGTCGGCTGACGGAGAGATGGAGGCAATACGCTGTAGCTTCAAAGTCTGATCGATTCCAGCATCTCGCACCTCAGATATATTGCGTGTTATTTCGGGGAGTTTGTCGAAATCGGCTCTGGTAATTGCGAGCTGACCTCGTGCAGCCTCGGTCACCGGATTGCCATGTTCCTTGCGCACATGATCGAGTGCACTAGAGTCTACGCTGTGCCGGTAGCGACTTAGGTCGGTACCGCCAGTAACTTGAGCCATGGCGGCCGCCTGTGCTGGAGTGACGATCTCATAAGCGGTAGATTTGAAGCGCTCTCCCTGGCGGGCACGATCGTAGAGATCGCCTGGACTGACGCTGGAGATCGTGGCGAGCTTACCGCCGTCACTACGAAGTTCCGCCCCAAAGAGGTCGCTGAGCCGCTCGATGGCATCGCCTGCGAGCCCGCGTATACTGGCTTGGCGCAGGTCATTGAATCCAGGGTCCTCGGCGGGTGGCATCTCGCCGGGGGCGATCACGCCGAGGCGCTCGGCCTCATCGCGCTCGATATCGCGCGTGCCCATACCACTCCCGAAATCGAATGGCGGATACGGGCGACCAAAGCGGGAGATGGCGGTCCAGATGGGGTCGTTGACCAGGGCGATCATGCGGCCGCCGTAAAGCGAGCCGCCTGCTTCGGCCCAACGACTCTGCCACTCACGGGGGGCCTCGCGGCTGGCCTCGCGGATGAGTTCACGGGCGGGGAAGGCTTCGAGCAGTGCGGGGCTTTGGCTTTGCTTGTGACGGCCAAATTCGTAGGCCTCGGCCACGTTCATTTGGTAGATGAGTTCGAGTCGCCGGCGAGAGGTGATGTCTGTCAGGCGCCCGGTATCGCCGGGGCCAGCGCCGAGGCTGCGGCGCATGTCAGCCACGAAGCCGCTTTTGCCGTTAAACCGCACCTCCGGGTTGAGCCGCAGATCGTCGGAGATGCGGCTTTTCATCTCGCTGAGGGTGCGCTCGCTCTCGACGGCGGCGGAGAAGAAGGCAGCCTCGCGGATCTCCATGGGCGCACGCGCCCATCCTTCCGTGCGCAGCGAGCTGCCGAGCGGCGTGCGCCGGTCGAATCGCTGGAGGGCTTCGTCAAAGGGGACTGCGGTGGAGAGGTTCATGGGATAAACTTAGATGCCGTCCTGGCTATCGCGACCGTAGCGCTTGGTGCGCCCGGAGATCGTGGGCGTGACAGTGGCACCCTGATCTGCGGGCTGGCTCTCAGGATCGGTGGGGCTGGCTACTGGATACTTGCAGGCCGCGATGTCGCGCAGGAGGCGGCGGGCGTTTTCAGCGGCGTCTTTTTGATCGTCGGACAGGCGCAGTTTAAGCCGCGGTTGAGCCGCCTCGATGATGAGCGCAGCGGCATGGCGCTTGAGCTCGGGGGGGATGGTGCCTGCGGTGGCGCTGAGCACGTTACTGGAGCAGCCTCGTATATAGTTGCGGATCTCGGCCGAGATGTCGGCGATGGCCTCGGAGACGGGATCGCCCTGCCCAGGCGACAGCGCTGCGGTGCGCAGGGCAGACACTTGAGCACCGACGAGGTAGTCTTCGATGTCGGCAGTGGTGAGGGTGATCCAGGCAATCATTTGAGAGGGATGGCGAGTTGGAGTGATGGAGAGTTGGAGTGGTGAAAAAAGTGGTCGCGTGATTTTGGTTCCGGAATGCGCGTCCCTCCGGTGTTTTTTGGGTGGGCTAGAGCTTAGCTGTCTTTAGCGTTTACGCGCTTGCCAGCTTCCGAGTTGGTGATTTGGAGCTCTTCGGACCAGTCCATCTTGAGGACTTCGCCGCGACCGTCTTCCGTCTGGTAGGTGCCGGGCCGCATCCACTGTCCGCGCAGGCGGAAGGTCTTCATGAAGTCGGGCGAGAGCCGGGTGGGGCTATCGTTCGAGGCGAAGACGATGATCTGATCATCCAGCAGGAACTGGATGTCTTCGTTGACTCCCTCCGGGGCTTCGTCCTGCACCATCAGGCTCATCTCGCAGCGCGGCTCCCCGAAGAGGAGGCTTTTGAAGGCCTCCATGCTCACGCTCGCCACGTCTTTTTTGACGGTCGCGACGAGGCGCTTCTTGACCTCGGCATTGTTCTTGGTGCGCCGCCAGGCGGTGGCCCCAAAAACTATCTTGATCGGCGCTCCGTTTTTAGAGGCCTTCATCACGGCCATGATCTGCTCGTCGAGCATATCAACCGGGTCGAAGTTCGCAGCCTTGAAGTTGTGATCAGTGCCGGCACCAAGAGCATCCAACGCCGCCGCGACGACATCACGCTCATGAGCCAGGCCCGCCACGTCTGCGAGCATGTCGGCACCTTCCTGCCCGATCATCACGGCTTGGTCGCCATCGACTTTTTCGAGGTTATCGATCGGGAAGTCCAGCGCGTGAGGCTGCACGTTGTAGTTGCCGTCGCTGGCGGTGAAGCCGATACGGTTGGCACGGCCACCGATGCCACGCTTGGTCTCGGGTATGGAGAAGCGGTGCTTCTGGTTGTAGATCTTGAACTTGCCCGTCATGGTCGCTACTTCGACTGTGGGGGCGAGGAAATTAGCCACAGCGCGGATGGCACGCTGGGCCGCGCCTTGCGAATATTTCAGCAAGGTCGGATTGGTGGATAAGGAGGCTAAACGGATCATAATAGTTCTATATTTGGATTTTTGGATTCAGGAGATGCCGGGGCGGATTATGCCCCGACGGTGATGGCACGCACGCCGACTGCGCGGATGCGCACGATTTGCCCGTCGACCCCGGCCTCTTCAGCCTTGGCGTGCAGCATGTAGGTGCCGGCGGCCACGGGCAGCACCCGTAGCTTACCCGCATCAGCGGCAGTGGTCTGGTCGGCAAGCACAAGGTCGTCGCCAGGATTACAGGTGCCCTTGAGCTTGGCAGTTTGCACCGCACCCGGTGTGAGTGGATCGAGGTCGATCAGCTTACCATCCGCATCGCCATGCTTGACGATGTAGATGCAGTGATCAGCCTGAGCGGTGGGCAACACGGCTTCGGCCGTGCCCGAATCGTGAGATAATTTGGCAAGGAAGCCTTCCTTGCCGGTGAGATCTACGCCGCCGAGGTGGCGTATGGTTCCAGTTTGTTCTTGCATGATATTTTAGCGTTATGCGGTTTCGATTGGGTGAGTGTATCGGCCAGTTTATTCGGCAGGGATCTCGCTTTCGGCGAGATTCCAGGCGCGGGACCAGGAGATTTTTTCGGCGCGCGCGATTTCACTTGCGCGGTTCTGGATGCGGGCAGCTCGAGTGGCCTCTCTGCTGTCGTGCTCTTTGTTGAGCGCTTCGACATCCATGTCCGGAGCCTTGGCCTGGCTGCGGTTGTAGACGCGGGCGGGCGGGGCCTTCTCGGCAGGCTTGATGCCCTTGAGCATCTTGATCGTGCCCTCGCGGTTATGCAGGAGCATGGCTTTGACGGCCTCACGATCGGAGATGAGGCCCTCATTCTCGAAGGCATCCAGATCGGTCTCGACCTGAGCGTCGAGCAGCTCGTCGCGGTTTTTGACTACGGCGTCGTAGTCCTCGGCTTTGGCGGAGAGAGTCTCCAGCGTGGCGCCCTTGGGAATCTCTCCGAGGCGGTTGAGCACCGTAGCCTCGTCCGCCCCGGAGGGCAGGCCGAGGAACGGCGCGAGTGCGGCTATGATTTTATTCATGTCGGTGTGCGGTTCTTCTTTCGGTTGGGTGCCGGCCTCCCGGTTGGAGAGCGGCTTTAGATTTTTGAGCGCGGGGCGGTTGGTCAGCCCGGCACCGGTCAGGCGGCGTGGGCGCATGCGGCCCTCGCCCACCACTTCGAGCTGGTCGAGCTCGGGGGAGATGTAGCGGTAGTTGCCGCCCTCGATGTCGGCCTTGCCTTGCGCCGTCCAGCGGGCTTTGGCGTAGAGGCCGTCGTCGCGCAGCTGGAGTGCATCGATCCAGGCGGCGGCGTTGGTGGCTTTTTCCAGGTCGTGGGAGAAGTGCTCGTAGTCGACCATCATCTCGCCCTCGAAGGCCTCGGCCATGGCGGCCAGGTTTTCGCGGTCGTAGACTTGAGTGATCTCGACCTTCTCCTCGCCCCGGATCATCGTGCCGGGGAATTCGCCGAGCGGGAGCAGCTGGAAGTAGCCGTCGGTAGGCAGCTGAAAAATGCCGCTTTCGTGCGTCTGGCGGTTAAGGAGAGCTTGGCCGGGTGCGGCGATACGGGCCTCGATACGAGACCCCATTGCAATTTGACAAGAGTATGTTGCAAAATCGCTTTCGGCGGGAGTTGGTGTCTTGGTAGTCATTATGCGTTGTCGGCGTTTGTGGGGGCTTCTGTGGCTTTTTCGGAAATCTCGGCGGCGCCCTCGATTACGGCGCTGCCGAGCAGGGCTTCGAGAGTCTCGGCGAAACTGGACTGGGCGGGGTCGATCTCGCGGGCCTCGATGGCGGCTTCGAGCGCGGCCATGGCCTCGGCATAATCCTCCGGCGTGTCGGCGGCTTCGAGGGCATCGACCAGGGCGAGCAGGTCGGCGTGGTCGGCCAGCCGGGCGCGGGCCAGGGCCTCGGTCTCGGCGGGGTTGATCGGCGGCGTATCGCGGTTGTGGATGCGGTTGCGTATGGGCTGCGCAATCCCTGCCCCCCGCTCCCTGCTCTCTGCTCCCTGCTCGCTCCGCGTCAGCTTCAGCCCGCTCTTCTCGCTCATCTCCTCAGCATCCACGGCGAGTCCCGCCTGGCTGGCCTTGAGAGCGTTGTCAAAGAGGCTGCTCACATCCTCCTGGTCGCGGGCCGCCAGCTCGAAGTAAACGTAGCGCTCTTCTCCGGGAAACTGCTCAGCCAGGATGCGCTTGTCGAAGTGTTCCTGTAGGATCTCGGAGATGTCCATCGCCTGGGCCAGGGCGATCTCCTCGAAAGTTTTGCCATGCTCATTACTCGCACCCTCACCGATACCGGTGGGCTTGCTCAGCATCGAGAGCAGGCCGCTGGTGCCAGCCAGCACGATCTGCTCGTCCTGATAGTCCAGGTGAGCGCGGAAGGGGTTCTGCCCCCGGTTGCCAGGATCGGCGGTCTTGATCTCGGAGCCGTGCGGTAGTACGCCCCGGCTGTCGCTGGCGATCTGCTCCACCACCGCCTGAAACTCCTTCGAGTCTTTATCCCCGGCGTTCTGCGCCATGATCAGGAACAGAAACGGTATGCCGTAGCTCTCCACGAAACCATCCCAGTCTTTCTGGCTGAGATTTTTGCGGATGAAGGCAATCACCGCGATCTCGTCAATGGGGTCTTCCACCTCGCGGATGACAAATTGCTCCAGATCGACCGGCTCGCCCAGAGTTAATCCCGAGGCCGACTCGGGGTTAAAGGTCCAGTCGCTATACAAGCCATCGCGGCACCAGTGCCACTGGGGCACCGGCTCCAGGCGGGCGATAACGAGGCCGCCATTGCCGTCTTTTTCAAAGACTTTTTCCAGGTGCGCATAGCCGCGCAGCTCCGCCAGCGAGAGGAAGGCCAAAGCTTCGCGCAGATTCTCGACCCGCTCGTAGGCCAGGCGCAGTGCTTCGTGCTGGCGGTCGGCCACGGCCTGCTTACCCGCGGGCAACTCGTCGATCACTTTAATGTCCCAGTCCAGCTTCGTCACCGCGCTACGCAAGCGGCGCTTCACCCCGCGCAGGGTCGCATCGCGCTTCTCGACAAAGCGGTAGAGCCATTGCAGATCCGCATACGCTCCCCGCTCACCCTCCTCCAGGAGGCTGACGACGCGGCGTATAGTGAGCCCCCGCAGCGGGTTGAGCTGGCTGCGGTAGCTGTCGAGTATGCGATTGAGCAGGAGTGGTGTCATCCGATCATGGCGCGGCTTGCGCGGCTGGGGGTGATGTTGCGCTCAGTGGAGCGCGGGAAGGTCAGGGGGCGACCGGGGGCGGCGGCGGACTTACCCGCATGCAACATGAGCGCCAGCGCCCAGCACCGGTCGGCGTGGGAATCGCCCTCATTGTCGTCATCCTCGGCCACGTAGCGGACGCGGTCGCCCACGGTCTCCTTCTTGAGCATGCGCAGGTCGGCCTCGAAGAGCTCGTCGTCCGGGATGCGGATCGAGCGATCCTCGAAAGCGGTGCGCACGGGCGGGGCCAGCATCTGCTTATTCCCGGCGGTGAAGGTGATGCCCTCGACTCTCCAGTCGCCAAACTTCTCGGCGGCCCGCTCGGCAAACTGCATGCCGATGCCGGTCTCGTCCACGCAGCTACGGGAGATTAGCGGCATCAGAGGGTAGAGGATAGCCTCCTGCTTCGAGAAGGCGCAGCGGTCAAACTCGATCACCGCGCGGACAAATACCAGGCCATCGCGCCGCTCGCCGATAACATCGACCGAGAGGTCCTTGCGGCGGGCGACGTCTTTACCGTGGTAGAGGTCGCCACCCTGGGCTTTGATCTTTTTCAGATAAGAAAATAACTCATGCGGCTCCACTCCCTTGGGCAGCAGGTAGCGGATGCGGCCCTTTTTGCCGCGGAAGTCCACTGTCTCCTCGCTGTGCGCGGCCAGGTTGTCCTCCGGGGTGTAGTAGCTGCCCTGTAGCAGGTCGTAGGGCAGGTAAACACTGGCCTCGTCCTCGGGGTGGCACTCATACTCCTCGAGGAAACGCTCCTCAGTAGAGGCGCGTTTTTTGAGGTAGGTGTAGTAGTCAGCCTCGTCCATCTGCATGCGCGGGTCGGACTCAGGCAGGACGGTCTGGAGCTTCCAGAGGAAATGTTGATCGAGCGCGTCGGAGAGTGTCACCCGGTGGATTGAGATACCGCGATGCTTGCGCGTATCCGGATCGCGCTCATCCTGGATCAGCTTATTGAAAAAGTTCCCCGCCCCCCGGTGGGTGGAGATGATAGAGAGCCGCCCGCCCCAGTCGATGGTCGGCTGAGCGATGTCGTAGACCTTGCGCGGATCGTTGCGCAACGCGAACTCGTCGAGCCCCACATTGCCCCCCTTACCCGCAAACACATCCGGGTTACTGGAGATAGAGTTGATGGTGGCCCCGGTGGCGAAGCGCAGCACGCGGGCCGTGGCACTGTCTTTGCCATCGTTAAATAGCACGTCCGCCTCATAGGCGTTGGCCGCGATATTAAGCACCCCTGCAAAGCCCTTGCAGTAGCCGATAAAACCCTGTGCCGTGAGGTCGTCGCGCGAGCTAAACCAGGTATCGACCTTGGCACCCTTCAGCGACTTTTGCCGGACCTCGTCGTAGGCGGTGGCATACGAGATGCCCACCCGCCGGCTCTTCTCCATCAGGCGCACGAGGCTGCGGTCGTTGACCCAGGCGCTCTGATACGGCAGCAGGAAGCTGTCGCGCTCCGGGATGTTCCGGGCGCGGCCGCGAAAGCCTTTGGCGTGGTCTGGTAGTCGCTTGGCCATTACAGTAGCTTGAGCTTGCGCTCGATCTCCTCCATGTCTTCCGGGGTGAGTCCGCCTTCACGGTTGGCAGCGCGGTCTTTCATCTCGTCGACGAAAGCGGCTTTCTGCTCCAGTAGTGCCACTTTCCGTTCTTCCAGATCCTGAGCCCGGTTTTTTTGGAGGATACCCATAAAGGCTTTTACCTCCTTGGCGCTCAGCTCCTGGTCCATGATGCTCCGTGAGACCCAAGCACGAAGGGAGTCCATTGTCATCGTGTCGATGCCGTCGCGCTGCGAGTCGTCGAGCTCGTGGGTGACAGCCTCAGACATCCGCGCCCGCTCGCGTATCTGCTCTCGGTGCTTCTCGATTGCCAGCTCTGTGCGCCACTCGGCCAAAAAATTTGAGAGCGTGGCCTCGCAGACCTCCACCTCATAGCCGCCCATCTCGATTGGCAGCGCGATCTTGGCGCAAGCCTCCTTGACCGACATCGACTCACCGAGCGCAAAGATATCGCGCTGCGATTTTTCAGGCAGCGAGAACAGCTTGGCGTTTGAGTTGCGTTTTCTCATACGGTGGTCGTCGGGCGGTGCAGTTTAGATTTGGCCGGATTCCTCCAGGTAGAGGCGGCCAGCGGAGCTGAGTTTGTAGCGCACATCCCCCGGCGAAAACCGCTGGGGGATCGCCTCGACCACACCCTCGCCCACGAAAAGATCGAGATGCTGGTCCAGCTGCTTGTCACTCACCGGGATGGCGTGCACAGAGCGGAGGTTGCTGCCGGTCGTGCTCTTCGGCAGGCTGGCCGGGCTGGCCGCCTCGAGGTCGAGCAGGAGCGCGTTACGGATCTGGGTGCGTTGTTGGGCTTCAGTCATGGCTTAGCTTTTTTCGATATGGCGTTGGAGTTGTTGCTGCGTGGCGATAGCCTGGCGCTGCGTGTTTTGGCCATCGGCTTCGAGCTTGCTCATGCGGTCGACGGTCGCCGTGTAAGTGTCCTGCATCCGGTCAGCGGCGCTGGTGACCTTATCCTCCAGCTCTTTATAGTCGGCGCGCAGCTCGCCGCGCAGGCCGCTGATGCGCCCGTGCAACTCATGCTCGATGCGGTCGATCTTTTCCGTGGTGCGGACATTGGCCTCTTTCATCTGCGCCCTGGCCTCACCGATATGCCCACTCATGCGGGCCTCGCTGGAGTCGATAGCGAGCGAGATTTTAGCATCGATACTCGGCGTATGCTTCGGCTCAGCATCTTCGCCCTTCAGGCGGCCCCAGATTTGCAAGCCCATCCAAACCCCACCCATCAGGAAAAACCCGATGATGATGATAGAGCCGAGTAGATAGACCCATTCGGGCGTGGCGGAGAGTTGAGCGAGGGGCGAAAACATAGCAAAATTTAAATCAGTATGAAAAGGTCGAGTAGTCTCAGCAGTCTATTCGCTGGCCGGCGCCCCGCCCCCCAGCGACCTACCGAGGATGCCCAGCAGCTCCGTCATCTGCCTCGATTGCTCCGCCTGGATCTTACCCTGCTCGGCGATGATCCCCATGTAGGCCGCAGTCGGGTCGGTGGCCGAGGTGCTAAATCCCTCCACCAGTATCTCCCCGGTCGAGGGTGAGAACATCAGCGATTGCAGCTCCGTATCCTTGGGGGAGGATACGTAGGCCTTCGCCCCGCCCGGCGTGTCGATCTGGATGACCGTGGTCAGCGGGTCCGGCGCAGTCGTCTGGCAGCCAGTGGAGAGCAGCCCCAGCAGGGCTGTGCAGAGTAGGAGGGGGATTAGTTTTTTCATAGTTTGGATTCTTGTCCCGGCTTATCCGCGATTAGCCGGATGGTTTGCGTTGATCAGATTGCGCGCCTCAGTCAGAGCGACGCGGTGAAAAGAAGTGGACTCATCGATCGAGTAGTGGTCATGCCCTGGCTGATCGATCATGTGGACCTGGGTCTCTGCCGAGTCGGCCTTGAGGGCGTGGCCGCGCAGCAGCCGGTCGTTGCTCTGCACGAATCCGTAGGCGATGCCCACATTACCCGGCACCGGGATCGAGACCACATTGCGGAAAAACCGCAGCGAGAGCGGCTTGAGCAGCCGCTTGCGCCGTATCCCATCGCAGGATACCAGCACCGGGATACCGATGCCCAGGTCATCCAAAGCCCGCCAGAAGCGAGTGCCGAAGTGGCCGACGCCATAGGAGTAGCCGTAGAAAAACACCCGTGCATCGTAGGTCGAATTACGCGCGATGTATTCCGCCAGGGCTTTCGGGTCCGCATCCCACTCCATCGGCGTGAGCACGCACACATCCGGTGCCGAGAGCGTCCGCATCTGCTGCCACAGCAGCTCCAGCCCCGTCGGCTTGGAGAGCCCCTGGCGAAACCCGGTAGCCCCCACGATCCAGATGCGGATCTTGCCGGAGTGAAGGTGAGAGTGAGAGTGAGAGTGAGAGTGAGAGTCTGCACCACTTTCACTGGCCACTTTCACTCTTTCGCTCCGCGAAAGAGGCGCACAGCCACGCAGGCTTACGATCGAGCCCGATATGCCACGGGCCATCCGTCCGACCTTACGGGAAAGGCATTCTTGAAACCGCTTAACGCAGCTGTGCGAAAAATTGGCAGCGTGGAGGAATACCCCGCCTTGCTGCCCTGCGCCCTGGCGCAGCTGGCAGCAAGAGCGCCCCGGCGTAGTCGCGCCAGCACGAAGCCGGGCTAATAGATTGTAGGCGGCGTGGAGGAATACCCCTAGACCTCCGCGCCGGGAGCCGACAAACAACAAGCGGCTCACGTTACCCCAACAAAATTTTTGCGCGGTCGTGCTCACTCAGCACCTCCCCGCCCTGAGCCCGTCGATGGGCCAATGCTATCGGCATCCTTGCCATACAGGCGGCCATCGGTGGAGCACTTACCCATCACGCTCTGTGCAAACTCAGCGGCCATGGCCGGAGTCAGGCAGATGCGGATACTCACGCCCTCATCCAGCGTCAGCGTGGCGGCCACCACCGGCTCGCCATAGCGGCGGCCCAACTCAGTCGAGTAGCCATGCACCTGCGTGGTCATGACGCTCCCGGCTAGCTCGCAGGCATCGCGCAGCGCGGCCTTGGCGGCGTGCTTATTAGATTGATTTTTTTGTGCGGCTGGCATAAGGTGCCAGCAGATTAGCACAGCCCCAAAAGCCTGCCTAGTCGCCCATCCCGCCCAGTCCGTCCAGTCCGGTTTTTCTTAAATCGGCCCGCTCAAAAATCTCCAGGACTTCCGCTTTTATGGAGCCCACATCACGGGGCACTGGCAAGTCCAAACCATGGGCCTCATTGAGTTCAAGCGCCAGCATAGCTGTATTCTTTTGCCGTTTAGCGTAGTCCCTAAGCCGCTCGCTCAGTGCGCTCGTATCGTCATTTCTCGACAATGCTTTTACGATTTCAGTGCTGAGAGCGATCTCTTCTTCGCAGACAGCATACACCGCATCCGTCACCCCCTTGAAGACGCTATCCATCATCCGCTCTTTAAACTTACCTTCGGGCATAGAATCGATCAACGCCGCGAATCCGGCCACATCACCATGCGGCAGAGCTTGCAGCTCGTTATACACCTCACGCGAATCATGCTGGCGCGAAGGCTGGGGAGTAGAAGTTAGAGGCACATGACCTTCCAAAACTTCTAAAGGCACATTAAAGAAGTCAGCCAATTTTCTAAGTTTTGCGGTGCGAGGTTTAGCCCCAGCGAGCCAACCGGAAACCGCTCTCTGACTGACATTGAGAGCATCAGCAACTGCTTGCTGAGTAAAACCTCCGTCATCCATTAGTTGACTGAGCCTCTGAGAGAAATCGGACATAGTAGAAAAAAAAGCTCTAAAACTTCTAAAAAGATATTGACGTTGAGAAGTTCCAGAAGTTACGTCTAGGCATGTTTACCGCAGAAGACTCCAAGATCAATGCTAATAAATACCGCCAGCTGCTGCAGAGCAAAGGGCACAGTGTCCGCAGCGCGGCACGCGCCCTCGGTATCGACCGCACTATTTTCAACTACCTGCTCGCCGCTCACGACGAGCCCGAGCAATTCGCCCGCAAGCTTCACGAGCTGCCCCCGCGCACTCCCGCCAAGCTGCGCCCCGCCAAATCTCGCCCCGCACGTCGCGGAGCATCCACAAAAAAGGCCACCGCCCAGTAAGCGGTGACCTTCCATCCTCAATAAGAGAACTAATACAATGAATACCATCCTCACCACCGCCTTCGAAGGCAATCAAAATATCCGCGTAGTCGGCACTTTCGAGCAGCCCTGGTTTGTCGCCAAAGATGTATGCGACATCCTTGGGATACAGAACGTCGCCGACACCATCGCAAAAACCTTAGATCCGGACGAAGCTGGTGTAGATACTATCTACATCAGGTCCGGCGAATCTGGCCAAAATCGGCAGGTTAGCATTGTTTCCGAATCCGGCCTTTATGCGCTCATTTTCCAGAGCCGTAAACCGGAGGCCAAGCGTTTCCGCAAGTGGGTCACCTCCGAAGTGCTCCCAAGTCTCCGTCGCCAGGGCTTTTATCTCATGAGCGGGGGAGAGCCCGCCGCCTTTGCTGAAATGCGCCAGCTCGAATACCGCATCGAGGCCGCCCGCCTACGTGGCGAAGCCGAGCTGTTCGACCGCCGTGCCCGCCTCTGCGTCGAGATTCCTGAGGGTGTCCCGATCAATGAGTATCTCATCCAGCACCGCCCCGACCTGAGCCACAAGTGCCGGGCCAACCTCACCCGCTCGATCAAGCGTGCCATCGTCAACCAGCTCAAGCAGCCCGTCGGCGTAGCCCGCAAATACGGCAACAAGTTCGTAGCCGCCCAACCCGCCGATATCGAAGCCGCCCTCAACCTCGTCCAGCAGCCCGCATAAACCACCAACAAAAAAGACCACCCACCTAATCCTCAATAGCCCAATAGCCCAATGCCTGCAACCACTCGCACCGTCCAACATCTAGCCAATAGTCTATCAGCACGCCAGCTAGTAGCTCTGCGCGATCTGAGTAGTGATCTGCCAGCAGATCATCAGGAAACTTTTCATGCAGCTCTGCGCAGTACCATCGAGCACATTGCAGGCGCAGGAGCAGTTCCCAGCGATCAGAGTCTTCCAGGGCTGGCCACTCGCGCCTTGCGATATAAGAGCGGACGACTCTGTCCGTCGAAGGCCTCCCGCCTTCTGCAACGCGGGCGTAAGCATGCACCCACGTCATCCGCAGCTCATGCCCGCCCAGCAATAACTGCTGCTCCCGGCACCAATCCCCAAAGTCCGCCCAATTCTTAAACTCATCCATCCGCCCAAAACTAACCCCACCTAATCCTCAACACAAAAACAACCATGCCTAATTCAAACCAGAATCCCTCGGATACAGCGGCCCCGCGCCGCCAAAGTCCTGCATCGACCACGCCGTCTGCAGTAGCCAGCTCTCCCGCCGGTAGTCCCACAGCCCCGTCAGCACCCAGCGCAAAAATCGAGTGGCGTCCAAATCTCCGCCAAGCGGCAAGACACCTCCGCTCAGCTCTGGGCTGCCTAATGCCCCGCAAAAGTCCGCCGCGCACTTATATCGCTGGATCACCAGGAAAGCCGCGTCCGGACTACAAGGCAGAGTTAAACCGCCTCCATCAATTGATGCATCCCGGAGCAAAGCCTCTATATCCGGACACAAGGCCGCATCCCTGCGCAGCAGCCACTGTAGCCGCGCCGCAGGCCCCCGCTGCGCCCCAAGTCCCTCCGGCAGCTCACGCCTAATCATATCGGCACGCAGGCTTCCAATTGCCCGAGCAGCCACGCACCCACCACATCACCTATATTTT
>REBV01000273.1 GCA_007692545.1 Puniceicoccaceae bacterium | reverse complement strand
ACCAGAAATACGTCAAGGTCGAAAAGTAGGCAGTCCTGACTTTTAAATATTCTTTTAGCTCCTTATTTTATGGCAAATCGTACTTCCATACCCGCCGAAGCACTCAAGATTGGTTACATCCTGTTCGTTCTGTTTTTTGCATTCGTGCCCCTGTTTATCATGGTGGTGATCTCGTTTAAGACGAACGAGCAATTCATCAACAACCCTTGGTTCTTTGATCACCCTTCCACGTGGAACTGGGAGAATTGGGGTATCGCCTGGGATAGTGTTGGTGGCTATATCTGGAACTCCATCTTCGTCTCAGTAACTGGCTCAGCGATTACCGTTTTGATCGTCCTAATGGCGAGTTATACGATTGCCCGGTATAATTTCCCCGGTAAGTCGATTGCTTTCTACATGATCATGGCGACGATGTTCTTGCCAGGCACGGTGGCCGCGCTGGTAACCTTGTTTGACCTGTTAATGCGGATGAATCTCGTCAACAGCCTATGGGCATTGGTGATTCTTGCTGCGGTGGGTGGACAAGTCGCCGGGGTCTTCATCCTCCGTAATTTTATCGAAGATATCCCTAAAGAGCTTTTTGAGTCGGCCCAAATCGATGGAGCTGGGCACTTTAGCCAAATCCGCCACATCATCATTCCCTTGGCCTCAGCAGTCATCTCCATCACCGTTATCCTGGACTTCCTATCGTCCTGGAACAACGTGATCCTCCCGCTGCTCATCCTCCGCGACGATGACTTGCTGACCATTCCGGTAGGACTGTTTCGGCTTGATGGAGAGTATGTGAAGCAGTGGGGACAACTTATGGCCGGTTATGCCATTTCGTCTGTGCCGCTATTGTTGCTCTTCCTCTTCTCGATGCGACTCTTCGTCCGAGGCCTCTCAGCCGGCGCGGTTAAGGGCTAAACGCTTCGCTGCCTCTCTCAACACTCCACTCTGTAATCCTTATTTGAAAATTCATGTCCAGCGTAACACTCAATAATCTCGTAAAAGACTACCCGGAAAAGGGAGGGAAATATTTCCGTGCGGTCAAAAACATCAACCTCGAAATCAACGAGGGGGAATTTATGGTCCTCGTTGGGCCATCTGGTTGCGGTAAGTCGACGACCCTTCGCATGATCGCGGGCCTCGAGGATATTAGCGGTGGTACCATCCAAATTGGCGATACAATCGTTAACAACATTCAGCCCAAAAATCGTGATATTGCGATGGTCTTCCAAAACTACGCGCTCTACCCCCATATGACGCTGTACGACAATATGGCCTTTGGTTTGAAGCTGGCTAAAATCCCCCGCGACGAGATTAACAAGCGCGTTTTGGACGCGGCCAAAATCCTGGGAATCGAAGAAATGCTTTTGCGCAAGCCCAAGGCACTCTCCGGGGGGCAGAGGCAGCGTGTTGCGGTAGGCCGTGCAATTGTCCGACAACCAGCTGTTTTCCTATTTGACGAACCTTTATCTAACCTTGACGCAAAGATGAGGGTTTCCATGCGGACGGAGATTTCCAAACTGCACTCCCGTCTTAAGGCGACCATGATCTACGTCACGCACGACCAGGTCGAGGCGATGACAATGGGCGACCGCATTTGTGTTATGAAGGATGGAAACATCCTGCAGGTGGATGGACCGATGGAGCTCTACAATCAGCCCAATAACATGTTTGTGGCCGGATTTATCGGCAGCCCACCAATGAACCTTATTCACGGCAAGGTCGTCGCGCAAGACGGCTCACTTTGGTTTGCCGAAAGTGAGGGTGATGCGGATTCATTCCGGGTGAAACTCGACAGCCGACTGTCAAAGCTGGCTCAGAAATATGAAAATAAAGAAATCGTCTTTGGTGTCCGCCCGGAGGATATGCACGATCCCGCGACCAAGGTCGAAGAAGTTAATGGCGAAATGATCAGCGCTGTTGTTGAAGTTTCCGAGCCAATGGGATCGGAGACTTACCTTTACTTACGCACAGGGCACAACTCTGTGATCGCCAGAGTGAACAGCGGTGACAGGTATCCAATGATGGAAAAAGTCAGTTTGATGGTGAACTTTGATAAGGTCCACCTTTTCGATCCGACGACTGAAGACGTTATCCGCTAGCGCTTCATCCCGCTCCCTCAAAAGGGTGGCGGGTGAGGGCAGCGATCAGTTCAGCATAGGCTGGATAGGCTGTTTGAAGGGTTAGTCGATACCCCGCTTCGTAATCCTCGTACTCAAATCCAGGAGTAGAAGTGCATCCAAAAAACGAATACGCTTCACTCGAGTCACTCATGGGTCTTGCGCCCATCCACGTGCCAGCTGAAATCACAACCTGCGGCTCTTGCCCGTCTAAAATGTCGCCTCCTAAGATTGTTAATTCTGCGGTGCCATTCGGATAAAGCCGTAAAAGCTCGATAGCATCGCCTGTGTAGAAATGCCATATCTCATCACTCTTCAGGCGGTGTAATGCAGAGAACTGGTCGCGACTGATCAGGGCGTAGATCGAAGAGGCCGCCCTGCGTCGATAGCTAACAGAATTCGCCGCACCCTGAGGCAGTGAAAGCTCCAGTGGGCTGCGATAAACGCTCTGATACCAAGCTCCCTCATCAGGGATTTCGACCATGCTGTACTGCTGGATAATCTCCTCGCGGGAAGGGTGCCTTTTCCCCTCCGAACGCTTTGTTTTGCCGGACACAGTGGTTTCTGAGTAGCGGATAGAGGATGAGCCCTTGCCTGTCTTCGTCCTTCGGTATTCAGGTTAGAGTATTTTGGAAAAACTCGATTACTTCGCCGTCGGGGCCTTTTATAAAAGCGATTTTCACTGGAATTTTTGAAGGTGCACCCGCTACGGTGTTGTTTATCTCGAGCGATTTCGGCTCCATTGTCACTGGACAGCCGGCCACGCGTGCTCGTTCCAACAATGCAGTAGTATCGTCAGTGCGGAGGGCGAAGTGCAGTATCGCGCCTTCTTCGGAAGGTGGGGCTGCCTGCTCTTTGCGCTCGAAGATTTCCAAGTATACCGCATCCCCGGCGCCGAGCATTATCGCCCGATCAGGTGCGCTGCCCCAAGCTACTTTTGCTTCGAGGCCGAGCACGGAGGTG
>REBV01000130.1 GCA_007692545.1 Puniceicoccaceae bacterium | reverse complement strand
GTCGCGATCGAGTTCGGCCATCTCGGCTTCAGCCAATAATTCCTCAATACTGCGGGGGCTGGCGTCGGGGCGCACTGGTGCGAGTTGGGGGGGGCTAAAATCCTCAAAATCCTCGAGTGCGCCCGGCAGATCGGAGGGTGCGGCCAAGGCGACCGGATCTGGCAGGGTGCTTGGCTCGGTGGTGTCTATCGAGTAAATCGTAGGGTCGGCAAGTGCCGCCTGGTCAAAATCCACTTGGAAGCTAACATCCGGATCGGCGGGCTCGATGGTGATCGTGGGGTCGAACTCTATGCTGCGGTTAAAGGCCATTTCGGCGGCACTGATTGCTTCGGTGGCTTCAATAGCAGGGGTGTCGGCCATGGCTCCGGCGGCTTCCAAGTCCGTTATGATCTGGGCTTTGCCTGCGCTGCGATCATCGGCGCTGCCTGTCGAGGCACTGGCAGTGGTCGTGCTCGCAGTTGTCGTGGAGTCTTCAGGAGTTTCGCTGGGCGTGCTGCCTGTGCTGGCCGATTCGCTGGCTGCCTCCGCCTCCGCTTCGGCGGCTTTACGCTCCGCCTCGGCGCGGGCCAACTGCGCCTGCATCCTATCTTGTGCTTGACGCCAGCGGTCCAGTTCCTGGCGGGCTTGTTCCCACTGGCTGGCCTCGACGGCACCGGGAAATTGTGCATCCAGCTGAGCCATTATGGTTTCGGCCTCGGCCCAGTCTTTTTGGCGCAGCTTAATATCCAGCAGGCCAAAGAGGGCGGGCAGCGCATTGGCGTCGTCATTATCGGCGGCGCGTTCCAGCCAGGTCTCGGCCTGAGCGAGGTTCTCCATATCGAGAAAGAGTTGCCCGATAGCGGCGGCAGTTTCCGAGCTGGCTCTTTCCAGATCATGGCTTTTTAAATAGGCATCCAGCGCAGGCTGTGTTTTATTGGCTGCACGGCGGTCTTGGCCGAGGCGGGCCCAAAGCTCGGCATTCATTGCATCGGGTGACTGCGTGACCAGTTTCTCCAGTAAGTGCCCGGCTGGCTGGTTGCTGGCGCTTAGGCTTTGATAGGTGCGGAAAAGTAGCTCCGTATCATCGGGCGCTTGCAGGTGGGCTTGCTCGAGGAAGAATGCCGCCATGGTGTGATCACCCTCGGCGGTATAGATTCGACCGATCGAGCTGAGAATCTCTACGTCGTTCGGGTACTGCGCGGCGAGTTCCTCCAGGACATCAATTGCTTCGCTATGTGCACCGCTTTCGGAGAGTTGCAGTGCTTGCTGGATGCGGGCACTCTTTTTTTCTTCCGGCGCGCTGCAACCTGCGAGCAGAATCAGGGTCGAGAGCAGGGTGATCAAGAATGCGCGATTGAAGTTTGCTTTTAACATGGGCTGGGCTTGTCTACAGGCTGTGAGTGCATTATGCAACAAAAGGACGTTAACTTTACATTCGTTTCCACTGTCTAGCTGTCAAGTGGATAGGGTTCGCCTGTGCGTATTGGCGCTGTGCTTTTTTGTGGGGTTTTACCGGGTGCCAGCTGCAGAAGCCTCGCCCGGCGGACTGCCTCCGCGGGCTCCGATCGGTCTGGTCTGGGAGGCGCCGATAGCAGAGGGGAGTCTCTATTACACCGAGGTGGAGCGGCTGGTTGAGGCGTACGAAGCAAACGTGGGGCAGCGGCTCGGCCCGGGCGAGCGGGGGCAGGTTGGGCTTAAGATTAACACGCGCAGTGGGCGTGGTTTGAGTACACCGCTGCAATTGCTACGGGCAGTCATCGAGGCACTGGAGGCACGCGGCTTTGAGCGGAAATCGATTCTCATCGTGGATTATTCCGCGCACACTATGCGGGAATCCGGGATCATGCCGCCGCTGAGTCGCTCCCAGGCAAAGTTTGAGGGCTGCCCGGTAGTGGCACTGGATACGCGCCAATATTTTGATGAGGCCTGGTATTATGACAGCCCGCTGCCCCCTGCACTGCAACAGGAGCCGGGCTTGATGGCGGAGATCCGGCGTTCGGGCCAGTTGGAGGAGGGTGCGCGCGCGCGCAAAAGTTTCCTGCCGGCTCCCTTGCTCTTTGAAGTCGATTTTTGGATCAATCTCGCCGTGGGGGCCGACGACCCGGCCTTGGGCGTGGATGGTGCTCTGGCCAACGCTACACTCTGGAATGTGAGCAATAGCCAGCGCTTTCTAGTCAACCAAGCGACGGCCTCAGCTGCCATCGCGGAGATCGCGGCCATCCCTGAGCTGGAAGAGCGGCTGGTGCTCAACTTTGTCTCGCTGGAACGCTACCAATTTATCGCCGGGCCGTTTTTTAATTCGATCTACTCCCGCTCGGAACCACGGCTCTGGTTGAGTCGCGATCCTGTGGCGCTCGACCGGTTGCTCTACGACCGGATGAATGCGATGCGGGTGCTCGAGGGCTTCCCGGAAATTAAACCCCTGCCCAAGCAGTTCGCCTTCGCCTCCAGCCTCGGCCTCGGGGAGTTTGAGCGGGACCGTATACGCATCGAGCGGGTGTCTATCCCGGAGGGGACCGTGCGTCTTCGAGCACCGCATGAAGTCCGGCAGCCCGGCGGTCCGCAAGTGGCTCCGGATCGGTCGTGGATGCAACGCATCCGTCCCTGGTAGTCCGATACTTTCTGCGATTCATCGTAGAAACACCTTGAATTGTCGGCTAAAGCAGACTTCTCTAATGGCTTATGGAAATTGCGGACTACTATCCGATTCTCGTTCAAATCTTAATTGCGACCAGCATTGGGGTGGTCGTGCTGGTCGCGTCCAATATCTTTGGCCAGCGGGCGAGCACGACGGCAATCAAAGACTCGGCTTATGAGTGCGGGATGCTGGCTGAAGGTTCCGGCCATGCACGCTTCGCGGTCAAGTTCTACGTCACGGCCATGCTTTTCATTCTCTTCGATATCGAGGTGGTTTTCCTAATCCCCTGGGTGCTGGTATTTCGCGAGTTTCTGGCGGCCAGTTTGCCGATTTTCCTCCCCGTGATGTTCTTTCTGTTTGTTTTAGTCCTGGGCCTTTTCTACGAGCTGAAAAAAGGCGCGATCGAGTGGGATCTGTAACGACATGCCCCTTTGCACATGCGCATAGATCGATACATCGCCAAATCCCGTGTCATAGATATTCAAAGTGCTGATTTTGAGGGTGCGGTATCCGAGTTGGTTGATGTCTGCGATGTCGCTAAAGAGCGCGGGATCACTAAGAAAGGCCTGCTCAAGGAACTCATCGGCCGGGAAGAGCAGATGACGACTTACCTGGGTAACGGGGTCTGTCTGCCCCATGCCCGGATAAAAATGAAGCGCCCGTATATGATTGCAGTCGGGCGCTGCCCAAATGGCTTGATTTACGACGGGCATAGCGAATACCACGAGATACGTTTTGTGTTTCTGCTGCTGGCCTCGGAAAACGCGCGGAGCTACCTCTACGGCCTGGCCTCGCTGGCCCGGGTCTTTCAGGACCTGGGGCAAATGGAGCGTCTCAATTCGGCTAAGTCCCTCACAGACTTCCGAAATGAGCTCAAGCTTGTTTTTGGAGGCGAAGAGGGCAAGCCACGCCAGCGGCATAATCGCTTCAACAATCTGATCCTACGCGAGACCGCTAAGATTGCCAAGGGGGCCCAATGCACCTCCGTGCTCGTTTTCGCCGATACTTTCGGTGGCGGGGTGGAGGTGGGCAAGGTCTTCAAGGCCTTTAAAACGGTTCTGATTGCACATGGCACCTCGGATGCCGCCGCCGAGCGGGAAGAGATCGACGCCGTCATCCCCATCCGTTCTTACAGTAATCACCGTTTCTCGCAATTGCGCAGCGCTGTCCTTATTGGGCTGACGCGGGGCATCTTCTCCAGTCAGGATCGCCTCTGTTGTGTCGGCGGGCTTCCTCAGAGTAATCAGTTTGATAGTATCACGGTGGTCGATGTGGAGCGGGAGTTTGATACCATGTTGGCCAGTAAGTCCGATATGCTCCCCGCCAGTGTCAAACCGGAGGTAATCGAGCGGGTGCTGGCCATTGCTACAGAACTAGCCGTCGAAGGGCGCGAAGGCCACCCGGTGGGTTGCCTCTTTGCCTTGGGTAATGCGGAAGTGATTTCTCAATACACCAAGCCGCTGATTTTGAATCCATTTTACGGGTACAAGGACGAGGATCGTAATATCCTCAACCCTTTTATGGATGAGACGGTCAAGGAACTGTCTTCCATCGATGGGGCCTTTATCATTCGGGGAGATGGCGTGCTGGTCTCGGCTGGCTCACTCATCCATGCGCCGGACTACAAGCATGAACTGCCCAGTGGGCTGGGTAGTCGCCATGCAGCGGCTGCCTCCATTACGCAAGCGGTCGACTGCCTCTGTATCGTCGTCTCCGGCAGCACGGGGCAGGTCACCCTCTTCCGTAAGGGGAAGATGCTGCCGCTGATTGAAAAAGCTCTGCTGCGTAATTCCTGATTTACTTGTTTGTATTGAACGGCCAAAGAGATAAGCCCTTGCGCTTCTTCGGTTCCTCGGCTTTGGGCTTGCTTTGTTCCGGGGCTGGCGTGGCCTCCGGACTCGTTTTATCATGTGTCGACGGGATTGCGCTTACCGGTGCAGTTTTCATATTCTGGCGGCGCAGCTCATCGATGACTTTTGCGTAAAGGAGTGGCTTCCGGAAATAGAGTATCCCGTGCTGCTTCAATTGATCCGTATTCACCTGGGTCAGATAGCCCGAAACAACTGCGCACTTAGTGAGCGGGAAAGACCCCTCCAGATCCAGGATAAATTCAATCCCCCAACCATCGTCCAGACGATGGTCGGTGATAATATAATTCACAGTCTGACCAGGTGTATTCAATATAGCTCTCGCCTCTGCCAGTGTGGAGGCAGAAAAGACCTTGTACCCCCTTGACTCAAGCTGCTCAGCACCAGTCGCCGCGAGTTCCTTCTCGTCTTCTATGAATAGAATATTGATCATGATTGACTTATAGGATACGCCATAAACAGCACACTTGGCAATTGTCAAGTGTCCGTTAGAGTTGCAAGCGCACGATGACTCGATCTGTTAGTCGGTATAAAAATCCCAGTAAAAAGACTCGCTTCAATTTTTTTCAGCTTTCAGCCTCTTAGGGATGAACCGAATTGAAAAAGCTTTTGCTCAGGCGCGGGCAGAAAACCGCGCCGCCTTTGTCGGCTACCTTTGTGCGGGTGATCCCAATTTTGAGAGCTCGCTGGAAGCCTGTCGCGCTGTTATCGAGACGGGGGTCGATATTCTGGAGTTAGGGGTGCCTTTCTCCGATCCACTGGCCGATGGGCTGACCAATCAACTTGCGGCTCAACGCGCACTTGAGGGCGGTATGAATGGCAGTCGTGTCCTGGACTTGGTGCGCGCGATTCGGGAGTTTAGCGAAGTGCCGCTGGTCTTTTACGCGTACTACAATCTGGTCTTTGCCCAGGGCAGTGAAGCTTATGCCGAGCGGGCCAAGGCGGCTGGTGTGGATGGTCTGCTGACGCTCGATCTGCCGCCGGAGGAGGCCGAGGAGCATCTCGCCGCTTGCACAAAACATGGCCTGAAGACGGTCTTCATCGTGGCTCCGACCACGCCGGAAAGTCGGCTGGAGATCATCTGTCGGGCGACGACCGGCTTTATTTATTATGTTTCCCGTGAGGGGGTGACGGGTGAGCAGGCGGCCATGTCAGAGGGGATTCAGCGAAATGTCGAAGCGATCAAGGCGCACACGGACTTGCCCGTGGTGGTGGGTTTCGGGATTTCGAATGCGGGGCACGTGAAGACCGTCGCACAGGCTGCCGATGGTGTCGTGGTGGGCAGTGCAATTGTTAATTGTATCGCTGAGCATGCCGACGACCCGGTGGCGATGTCCGGGGCGCTTCGCAGTAAGATGCGGGCGCTACTGACCGGGAATGCTCTGGGCAAAGATTAAGCGCGTGGCGTGTCCGCTCGTCGGACGCCTCAACGTGGGCTCCAAGCCTAGTCGGCTAATGTGCTAACCAGGCTTAAGGGCGCTCGCAAGCGAGCACGCCACTATGCCATTAAGCATTCGCTCTGCCCGTCACCACTTCCATCAGGGCTTCGACGCACTCGATCTTGGCGCTGGGGATCATGCCGTGGCCAAGGTTGAAAATAAAGCCGGGCTGCTTGCCCGCATCGTCGAGCACGCGCTGGGCTTCGCGGCGGGTGATTTCCGGCGTGGTGGTCAGGGTGACTGGATCGAGGTTGCCCTGCACGGCGGCACCGTGGCCAATGCTCTGCCGCATGCGGCGCAGGTTCATCGTCCAGTCCAGGCTGATGACTTTGGCTCCGGTATGTATGAGTTCGGGGGCCTTATGGCCCATACCCTTGGCGTAGAGGATGACGGGCACGCGGCCCTTGAGTGCATAGATTATGTGGTGAATCCAGCGCAGGGACCAGGCCTCGTAGTGCGTGGCCGGGCAGATGGCTCCCCAGGAGTCAAAGATTTGCAGCGCGTCGGCCCCGGCGTCGATTTGCATGTGCAGGTAGTCGACGATGGCATCGGTCAGCTTTTGCATCAGCTTTTCAAAAAGTGCCGGTTGAGCCCAGGCCAGTTGCTTGATGGCTACGTAGTCTTTGGCCGAGCCACCCTCGACCATGTAGCAGGCGAGGGTCCAGGGGGAGCCGCAGAAGCCGAGTAGGGCGGTGTCTTCGCCCAGTTGGTCCCGTGTCATGCTCAAAGCGTCGGCAACATATTTGAGCTTTTCGGTAATTTGAGTGCCGTCGAGGGCCTCTATTTTTGCCTCGGTATCCAGCAGGTAGTCCATACCGATACCCCCTTGGTCGCGGAAGTGGTAGCCCTGGCCGAGGGCTTCCGGGATGACCAGGATGTCGGAGAAAATAATCGCGGCATCCAGCGGGAAGCGCTTGAGCGGCTGGAGCGTCACCTCGGTGGCCAACTCGGGGGTGCGCACCATGGTGACAAAGTCGTGCTGCGCTTTGAGCGCACGGTATTCGGGGAGGTAGCGGCCGGCTTGGCGCATCAGCCAGATGGGTGGACGGTCAACCGGTTTTTGGTGAACAGCGGCGAGGAAGCGTTGGCGTGGTGTCATAGTAGAGGGATGGGGGATGAGACCTGAAACCTGAGAGGGATGTTTTAAAAGATGAAGAATTTAATCTGAGACCTGAGTGGGGGCGGATTATGAGAAGAACACTCAAGTCTCAGGTTTCAAGCTTCATCCCTCTATCTGCCCAGTCTTTGGGTTGGAGGAAGCATTCGTAGAGTTCGGCTTCGGGGCTGCCTGGTTTTGGCTGGTAGTTGTAGTCCCAGCGGACGAGGGGTGGGAGCGACATGAGGATGGACTCGGTGCGGCCTTTGGACTGGAGCCCGAAGAGGGTGCCGCGGTCGTAAACGAGATTGAACTCGACATAGCGGCCCCGGCGGTAGAGCTGAAATTGGCGTTGCGCATCTGTGTATGCGCTGTCCTTGCGGCGGGCCACGATAGGCTGGTAAGCAGGGAGAAAATGGTCGCCCACGGACTGCATGAAGGCGAAGGCCTGGTCAAAGCCCCCTTCCGTATAGTCGTCGAAGAAAATGCCGCCGATGCCGCGGGCTTCCTCGCGGTGGGGGAGGTAGAAATACGTATCGCAGATCTGCTTAAGTCTGGGGTAGAGCGCTTGGCCAAAGGGCTGGCAGGCAGCGCAGGCCGTCTGGTGCCAATGCACGGCGTCTTCGTGCTGCCCGTAGTAGGGGGTGAGATCAAAGCCGCCGCCAAACCACCAGATCGGCTCGCCTGCCTCGGGCTGGGCGTAGAAAAAGCGTACATTCATGTGCGTGGTGGGCACGTGGGGGTTGCGCGGGTGCACCACCAGGGAGACACCCATGGCACGAAATGGGGCACCGGCCAACTGGGGGCGCGTAGCCGTGGCGGAGGGAGGCAGTTGATCGCCCTCGACGTCGGAAAAGTTAATACCTGCCTTTTCAAAAACCGCTCCTTCGGCCATCACCCGGGAGCGCCCACCGCCGCCTTCTTCGCGTAACCAACTATCTTCGTGAAAGCTGGCTCGCCCGTCTTCGGCTTCGAGTGCCGCGCAAATGCGCTCTTGTAGGGCCAGCAGGTAATGGCGGACTTTTTCTGTTTGTGCAGTTTGCATTGTCGGGGAAGATGGACCGTCTTAACGTTTATTGATAAGCTCTGGAAATCACCACGATGTCAAACTCTCAACAACTTCCTTCCTCGGTATTCATTTTCGGCTGCGGCTATGTGGGGACCGCTCTGGCCAAACAACTGCTGGCCGCAGGCCTGCGCGTCGGCGGGCTGACCCGTAACGCCGGGCAGGCCGCGCAGTTGCGTCAGCTTGGACTCTGCGAGGTGATCGAGGCTGACTTGGATGCTCATGACTGGCACGGGAAGGTAGCGGGGCGCTACGAAGCGGTAGTCAACTGCGTTAGTTCGGCGGGCGGCGGTTTGGCGGGCTATCGTAAGTCCTACCTGGAGGGACAGCGCTCCATCCTGGAGTGGGCGAAGTCGCAGTCGATCGGGCCGTATGTGTATACCAGCAGCACCTCGGTCTACCCACAGGATGGCGGTGTCACGGTCGATGAGCTGGCGGATACGAGCGCTGCGCCGGCCACGGGCCAAGTGCTGCTGGAGTCCGAATCGCTGCTGGCCGGGGCGACGCATCTGGGTGCCTGGTATGTCTTGCGCCTGGTCGGGATTTACGGGCCGGGACGGCACTATCTACTGGATCAGCTGCGGGCGGGCGGCGGGCCAATCCCGGGGCGGGGTGATTACGCGCTCAACATGATCCACCTGGAAGACTGTGTCTCGGCAATTTCTGCGGCTTTGTCGGCGGGTGCGCCTTCCGGTATCTACAATGTGGCCGACGATGCGCCAGCCACCAAAGAGACTGTCTTGGGCTACCTCTCGGAAAAGCTGCAACTGCCGACGCCGAGCTTTGACCCTACAAAAATTTCCGACCGCTTGAAACGGCGCGGCGGACGTATGCCACATCGCTATGTCAGTAACGCCAAGGCCAAGGCCGTTCTGAACTGGACGCCGAAATACCCAAGCTACCGGGAAGGCTATTAGTCAATCTCTTCGACTCCGACTTCGATACGGCGACCGTTGATGGTGAGGCCGTATTTTTTTTGCGGGCCACCAGGTTTTTCCGAGGCGACCGCCGGGGCGGTCTTCGGCGTGGCCACAGGCACGGACACACTACTGGCTTTTGGGCCGCCTCCTTTGAGGTGTTTTTCCAGTTGGGGCGGAAACATGGCGTGGATGACGCAGTGCTCGTCGTCGCTGGGGAAGTGCTTCTCCTTCAGTTCGCGTCGCAGGTCGTCCATGTGTTGATGTTTGGCACCGGGGGCCTCGACCGGGCGACAGGTGATGGGCTCCTTGCCCGCTTGTTTGGCGGCCAGTTTTTGTACTTCGGGGTCGACCGGGGCCGGGCACCGCCCGTAGTAACCGAGGGCAATGTCCGCAGCCTGTGGGGAAATCTGTTTCCATCGGCCAAACTTCACATTGAGAAAGGCCTGCATGCCGACAATTTGCGAAGTTGGCGTGACCAGCGGAATCCAGCCGAGGGCCTCGCGTACGACCGGGATTTCCCGGAAAACATCGTCAAACTTATCTTCCATCTTTTGCTCTTTGAGCTGCGTGCGGAAGTTCGAGAGCATGCCGCCGGGCACTTGGTATTCGAGTGTATCGACATCGATCACTTCGTTTTTGTGGCTGGTGAATTCGCCCATCTCGGCGTAAACCGCTTCGAGGTGCGTGCGTATCTCGCGCAGTGAGCTGCGCTGCGCGTCCGACACTGCCGGGCAGCGCTCGTGGCCCTGCAGGATGGCGAGCATGCGGGTCGTGTCTGGCTGGCCCGTCCCGTTGGCAAAGGGAGAAATCGATAGGTCGATGGCGTCGACGCCCGCGTCGATGGCCGACATGTAGGTGTTTGTGCCGAGACCGGCCGTGTCGTGCGTGTGGATCCAGACCGGGATTTCTACCTGCTGCTTGAGCCCGTCTATGATGGCATAGGCTTCCATCGGGGGAATGAGCCCAGCCATGTCTTTCAGGACGATGGCATCAGCTCCCATCTTCTCAAGCTCGATGCCCATCTCGATGAATTTCGCCACTGTATGCACTGGACTGCTGGTGTAGCAGATCGTGCCATGTGCCTGCGCACCCGCCGCCTTCGTCGCATCGATGGCGCACTTCATGTTACGCGTGTCGTTGAGTGCGTCGAATATGCGGAATATGTTCATCCCGTGGTCAGCGCTGGTTTTGATGAAGGCCGTCACCACATCGTCGGGAAAGTGCTTGTATTGGACGATGTTCTGACCGCGTAGCAACATCATGTGCGGGGTCTTTGGGCAGGCCTTTTTGAGGGCGTCGAGGCGATCGAAGGGGAATTCGTCGAGGAAGCGGAGGCCGGAGTCAATCGTCGCACCACCCCAGGTTTCCAGTGCGCCGAAGCCCCAGTTATCCAATTGCTCGCAAACAGGCAGCATTTGCTCCGTCCGCATGCGGGTGGCTGCGAGACTTTGATGACCGTCACGAAGAACATTATTATTAAGCTGAACTGTTTTCATATTGATTAAGTATTAGTATAACTTTAGCAGGAAGTATGCTCTAGGCAAGTGTTTTTCTGGAAAAATGTGAGTTGTTACTCTGACTGGATGGTTTGAAGACGAGTGTTCGAGTATTGACAATGGCGATTTATTTATTTTGAGTATTCAAAATATGAATTTCTATAAGTCTTCCTGTTTTGTATTTTCAATCACCGTGATGGGCTTGGTCGCATTGGGTTGTGCACCTGACACGGAGCAATCTAAAGAGGAGCCCGGCGCATCTGAGCGGTATAAGGTCGTGGGCACGATCGGAATGATCACCGATGTGGTTCGAAATGTGGCTGGGGATCGTGCCGAAGTGATTGGATTGATTGGTGAGGGGGTCGATCCTCATCTGTATAAACCAACGCGGGGCGATGTGGTTCAATTGAGTCAGGCGGATGTGGTTTTCTATAATGGCCTTTTGCTGGAAGGTAAGATGACGGATGTGTTGGTGCGTATAGCTGGGTCCGGTAAGCCGGTGGTGGCGGTGACGCAGACGATTCTTGATGATACGGATTACTTGTTGGAGATGGACGATGGCTCGGAGTATACGGACCCGCATGTTTGGATGGATGTGTCGGGCTGGATGCGGGCGGTCCCTGTGGTCGTGGCCACTTTGGCCGCCTACGATCCGGATTATGCGGCTTTTTATGAAGCCAATGCCGCCGCTTATCTGGAGGAGCTGAAGTCTCTGGACGCCTATGCCAAGGCAGCGATCGCGACGATCCCTCCGGAACAGCGTGTGCTGGTCACTGCGCACGATGCTTTTCAATACCTGGGTCGGGCTTATGGCTTGGAAGTGCGGGGCATCCAGGGGATCAGCACGGAGTCGGAAGCCGGCGTGCGCGATCTGGAAAACCTTGTCAGGTTCATCGTGGAGCAAAAGATCCCCGCTGTCTTTGTCGAAACCTCCGTGTCCGATAAAAATGTGCGGGCGTTGGTCGAAGGGGCTCGGGCCCGCGGGCATGATGTCGTGATTGGCGGCTCCTTGTTCTCCGATGCGATGGGGCCGACTGGCACCTATGAGGGCACCTATATCGGGATGATTGACCACAATGTGACCACGATCACCAATGCCTTGGGTGGGACGGTTGCTGGCTTTAGACAGTTTAGGCAGTAGTGTCCGGACTTTTTATGAATACGAATCGGAACCCGAAAGAGACGATGCACTCCGCTGCGGCGTCACTGGCTACGCCAGCGCCGGCACTGTCGATTCGTGATTTAACGGTAGCCTACCACCGAAAACCGGTTATCTGGGATATCGATTTGACCATCGAGAGGGGCAAACTGGTCAGTATTGTCGGGCCCAACGGGGCGGGTAAGAGCACCTTGATCAAGGCGTGCCTGGATTTGATTCCGAGCTCCTCCGGCGAGGTCTTGATCTCTGGTCAGCCTTATGCGCAAGCGCGCAAGCGGGTCGGCTATGTGCCACAGCGTGAGAGTGTGGACTGGGACTTCCCGGTCAGCGCGCTCGATGTGGTCGCGATGGGCACCTATGGCACGCTGGGATGGTTTCGCCGAGTCAATAAACGGTGCAAGGCACTCTCCATGCAGGCCCTGGAACGAGTTGGACTGGCCGATTATGCGCATCGCCAAATTAGCCAACTCTCCGGAGGCCAGCAGCAGCGCGCGTTTTTGGCCCGGGCGCTGGTACAGGATGCCGATATCTACTTTATGGATGAGCCATTTGCTGCGGTCGATGCCGCGACGGAGCGGGCGATTGTGGATCTGCTGAAAGAATTGCAGGCCCGGGGGAAGACGGTCCTGGTCGTTCATCACGACCTCGCCACGGTGCCGCAGTATTTTGATTGGACAGTGCTTCTAAATATGCGGGTGGTGGCCTCGGGTCCAACTGAAACGGTCTTTACCCAAGAGAATCTCCGCCGAACTTATGGAGGCAAGCTAACCCTGCTCACGCAGGCCGCCGATGAATTGGTGAAAAGCCGATGAACATAAATTATCCTACATCTAGCCGCTCGGTAGAGCTGCGCTCACGGGATCGCGAATCCCCGCATTCGCTCATTGCCTAGACTCAATGCCTGAAATTGCCGACATCTGGAACGTTCTCTTTCTTCGTGACTATAACACACGCTTAGTCGTCATTTGTACGATGCTGCTGGGCTGTGCTTGTGGCCTGATGGGGGGATTTCTGCTTTTACGCAAACGCTCACTGATGGGGGATACGCTCTCGCATGCGATGCTGCCGGGCCTGGGTCTGGCTTTTATGCTGGGAGTCATGCTCGGGGGGGATGGCAAGTCCCTGCCGCTGCTGATGGCAGGTGCCGCTGCTTCGGGATTGCTTGGTTGCGCGGCGGTGCTCTTTATTCGGAATCATTCCCGGATCAAGGATGATGCGGCCATGGGAATTGTTTTGAGTGTTTTTTTTGGGGCGGGGGTGGCCATTCTGGGTATGATTCAGACCATGCCGCAGGGCAGTGCGGCTGGACTGGAATCATTTATTTACGGAAAGACGGCTTCGATGGTGATGGCGGATTTTCAGGTTTTGATCCTGGTCACATTGGGTGTGCTGATCTGCTCATTGCTTTTATTTAAGGAGTTTCGATTGCTTTGTTTCGACGAGAGTTTTGCCGCTGCCCTGGGCTGGCCGGTCAGACGACTCGATATCTTACTGCTGGCCCTGGTGACGGCCGTCACGGTGGCGGGGTTGCAATCGGTGGGCCTGATACTAATCATCGCTTTTCTAATTACCCCGGCCGCAGCTGCGCGCTTTTGGACGGATCAGCTCGACCGGATGTTACTGCTTTCTGCACTCATCGGAGGAGCCAGTGGCTGGCTGGGGGCGAGCCTGAGTGCTTTTTTCCCGAGGCTTCCGGCAGGTGCCGTTATTGTATTGGTGGCCACGCTGTGCTTTTTGATCAGTATGCTGCTGGGCACCGAGCGTGGGGTGCTCATGCGCTTTTTGCGCCAGATTCGCTTGAAGTCCCGTGTGGGTCGACAGCATCTCATGCGGGCACTCTATGAAATATTGGAAGCAGATGCTTCAACGGGCCCGCTGAAGATACGAGCGGTGCCTTTTCGGCAGATCCGGGGGCGGCGGACGTGGAGCGATGCACAATTGCGCGCTTATATCCGGCACGCTTATCAGGACGGTTTGGTGGAACGACCGAACCGGGAAGAGGCCATTACGCTGACGGAGGCTGGTCTGGCCGAAGCGGCTCAAGTGACACGAAACCACCGCTTGTGGGAAATGTATCTGATCGAATACGCGGACGTAGCGACGAGCCGGGTCGATCGTGATGCGGATCGGGTGGAACATGTTCTGGGGCACGAGATGGTCGCAGGATTGGAGAGCAAACTGCAAACCTACCGCAGTGCGGGGAGCCTCGTCCCGAAGAGCCCACACCCCATTATCCCCGGAGACTAAACGATGTATTGGTATGCCATAGATACGTGGATTGTCATCGTCGGAGCCTTGGCTGCGATCGCCTGCGCGCTGTTGGGCAATTTTCTGGTGTTGCGTAAAATGAGCATGATGGGGGATGCGATTAGTCACGCCGTTTTGCCGGGACTGGCCATTGCCTTTATCATTACGGGTGCCCGGGCGAGTCTTACTATGTTTATCGGAGCTGCAGTCGTCGGGTTATTGACGGCTGTATTTACCCAGTGGATCAGTCGCTTCGGGAAAGTCGATGAGGGTGCCTCCATGGGCATTGTTTTTACTTCCCTGTTTGCCTTGGGCTTGCTTCTGATCGTGCAAGCAGCCGATCATGTCGACCTCGACCCAAGCTGTGTTCTCTATGGGGCGATCGAGTTGACCCCGTTGGATGTAGTCTGGCAAACTGAAATTTTCGGGATAGCAGTGGATGTGCCCCGTGCGGCCCTCATTCTTGGCGGAGTCACCCTGCTCAATCTGGGTTTTGTTGTGGGCTTCTTTAAAGAGTTACGGATTTCGTCTTTCGATCCGGAACTAGCCACAACCATGGGTATCCGTTCGAATCGGATGCACTATCTGCTGATGGCTCTTGTTGCGATGACTACTGTAGCG
>REBV01000094.1 GCA_007692545.1 Puniceicoccaceae bacterium | reverse complement strand
CTAAACGACCAGGCGAAGTCACGCGGGCGTTCTTTCATCCAGTTGTTGAGGTGTTGCAGCTCAATCCATTGGCCCTCGCTGACTTCAAGCGGGTCCAAATCGAAGGGGCCTTCGGCCCGACAGGTATATACCCAGACAAATTCGTAGCCGGTTTGCTTGCAGGGGGCCTCTTTGAAGATGGGCTCCAAGCCATCAGACAGGTAAAGGCCAATCTCTTCGCCAAGTTCACGGTAAGCGGCATCGTCATAGCTCTCTCCGCTATCCACATGACCCGAACAAGAACTGACCCATTTGCCGGGTGCGGTATCTTTTGTCATTGAGCGACGTTGTAGATACAGTTGCCCGGCCTCGTTAAAAATGAAAACATGGATGGCGCGGTGAAATAGCCGCTCTCTATGCACGGTTGAGCGGGACGCTTTTCTCAGGATATGGTCATCGGCATCGACAACATCAAAAATTTCTATACCTGGCATCGTATCTTGGAGTGCGTTCATGATTATTACGCTAACGTGGCATCGTAAACATCCAGGGGATGACACCCGCGTTAATTTTAATGTCCTCCAGTAGAATCGTGCTCACCGGTTGACCGTTTTCAAAACTCTCGATGCGCCTGGCAATCGCTACGTCATGCTCGCGGGTGTAGTCAGAGTAGAGGATGCTGTTTGTCGTGTTATTATGTAAGTCCTTGTTCTCGACTTTAATTTCGAGAAAAGTGCGGATGTCGATGTAGTAGTCCAACTGAAAACCGCTGTCCAAAGTGACACGTATTTGGTGGCAAATCTTACCTTCGATAGGTACTGTATCAATATAAACAATATCTTTGCCTTCGGCATAAGGAAAGAGCAAGTAGTTCCCGAATTGTGCACTCAGGATAAAACGGCGCGCTTCATCTTCACCCATTAAAGTAGCTGCTTTTTCTGAGCGGGGGGCATGTTTCCATGCATTGGTGCCATCGTAGGCTAAAACAAGATCCCGGCGGTCATGGCGGAGGGTCATTTTAATCAGATTTGGTTTTCTCTGCAGAGCGTTTAGGGAGAAATCATCTTCTTTGAATCTGATGGTGCCGGACATTTTGAAACTGGAAATGCTATTCCAATTATCGGGTCCGCCGAGTGCCTCCTGGTAATATCGGCTGAGTATCCTTGCCAGCCGCCCGTCACCAAGCTCAGGCATCGGCGTCTGCCGAAGGCTCGCGCTTATGGACGTTTCGGGCAAAAGCAAGCGATCGCCTGCTCGTGAGGCAGCGCTGACATGCCATACGGAGAAGATTCCGAATAGAAATAGGCTGAGTCGGTAGAAAGTCATGAGTATGGATAGTGATCTTTTGATATCCCCTAAGCAAGTTTTGTTCCCTGCCTATCTTGTGGTGTCGTGCGGTGATGGGTAAACAACGAAAAATGTCGACTTGTCGCCATTCTGTATTCGTTGTGGAGCGTATTAAATGGCTGTTTTCAATTACAAAGCACGCGATGCCAAGGGCACTATAGTGAGTGGATCCGCTGAGGGTTCTGAGCGGCGTATGGTCATGCAACGGCTGCAAGCGCAGGGGCTGAGCCCGATCACGGTGAAGGAAGCCAGCGCCGCAGATAATTCCCCCTGGGCCACACTGGCAGAGCGGGTGCGAACATGGCGATCAATGAGCGCGGGTACGAGTAGCGATGAGGCTGGACAAAAAAAGAAAGGGGGCGGTCGCCGCGAGGGAGTCGGGCTTCTCGTCTTGAAGCGACTGATGGAGTTGCATAGCTCGGGGCTTCCCGTTGGAGATTCGATCCGTATTCTGAGTCAGCGACTCAGTGATAAAGAACAACGGGGCATCGTGCAAATGCTTTGGCGGGATCTGAGTGAGGGTTCCACCTTGGCTGGTGCCATGTCGCGGCAACCGCGCTATTTCCCCAGTTCCATAAGCTACGTCATCGAAGCTGGAGAAGCGACGGGAAATCTCGCACCGATCCTGCGTAAAGTGATTGATTATCTCGAAGAGAAGGAAGCGATTCGTAAAAAGATGATCGCGAGCATGGCTTATCCGGGCTTTATTTGTGCGGTAGCTATGGCCGTGGTTGCTTTGTTTATGACTGTCCTGCTCCCTCAGATTGAGGGCATGCTGGACCGACTCGGGGGAGAAATGACCTGGAGTGCCCGTATTTTAATCGATGGGTCCTCAGTGCTGGCACAAGCCGGTCCATTTTTAGTGGTTGGGCTGGTCCTTGTGATACTGGGCTTTCAGCAATGGCGGCGGACAGATCGCGGCAGGCGGCGCTCTGACGCATGGCTTTTAAAGACGCCCCTGTTGGGTAAGATTTTTTTCTATGGCGATCTGTTTCAGGTGGGTAATTTGATCAGCACACTACTGGAAAGCGGGATCAACACTACAGAGACTTTGCGCCTGACGGAGAAAACGGTCAAGAACACCGATTTGCGCGAGCGTTTCAACGTGGCCAGAGGGCAGGTCAACGAAGGTCTCTCGATTGCCCAAGCTTTTCAAAGAAATAACTTCATGCCGGACCTCGCGGTGGACATCCTCACTGTGGGCGAGAATACGGGAAACCTGGCTCATAGCATGAGTGAAATAACGAAGGGCTTTCGCAATGAATTGACTACACGCCTGGGTCATTTAACCACTTTGGTCTCTACCGGAGCCCTGATTTTTGCATTTGTTCTAGTGGCACTCATTGCCATGGGCATCGTGACGAGCGTTTTCCAGGTCAGTCGCTCGATCTCCTGATAGTATGCTCAGCTGAGACTTGGGTATTTGCTGGCCCAGCGTCGTCTGCTCGCGGTGAGCGTGCCCCCAGGGGGAGTCGAAATGACATACGCGTGCCCTCCCCTAGCCGGCTCTCCGCCTGGACGGACCCGCCGTGCAGTTGAATGATATGTTTGACAATACTCAGGCCCAAGCCCGTGCCACCCGTTTCGCGTGAGCGACCTTTGTCCACTCGATAAAATCGCTCAAAAATATTGGCTAAGTCTTTTTCTGGAATGCCAGGGCCGTCATCTGTTACCGAGCAGACGACACATCCAGCGGCCTCGTCCAGACGTGCTTCGAGCTGTATGAGTTTAAAATCCGGTGCATAGCGGAAGGTGTTTTCCACAAAATTGTCCAAGACCTGGTGAATCCGATAGCGATCAAAAGAAACCAAGCCTACGCCCGGGTCGATCGTCACTTCAATTTTTTGCCGGGTCATGTCGAGGCGGGTGCGGTAGTTTTCTGCGACGTCCTCAAAAAGTGGCGCCAAAGGCTGCTCAATCGCTTCGATTTGGTCGGACCTGGACTCTAGCCGAGAGAGCGTGAGTAAGTCCTCAACCAATACATGCAGACGCTCGGCGTTATTTTGTATTTTTCCCAGAAAGCGTCTGCGTGCACTCGGATCAATGCTTGTATCATCGTCGATGAGGGTGTCGGTGTATCCCTTTATAATCGTCAATGGAGTGCGTAATTCGTGAGAAACGTTGGCGACGAACTCTCGGCGCATCACTTCAAGTGCTTTTAGTTGAGTGATGTCGTGTAAAACCAGCAGGGTTGACTGAGTGTTCTTCGTGCCCAGGACCTTTGCGCAGGAAGCCTCAAACCATAAGGTTTCATTATCCTGCATGAGGTTGATCTGCCTGGTTTCCGTGCGTTCGACATGATTGGATTGCTCCAGGAGCTCAAGGAGAGCCAGCGAGCGAAAGACTCCTTCCAGACGTAAGCCCTTAAGCGGGGTTGCTTTTCCAAATAACTTTTCAGCAGAACGATTTGCATATTCAACGACGCGCTCGTCATTAAAAACAATAACAACTTCCTGTACAGCCCCCAGCATCGCTTCCACTTGACTGGAATAGCCACTCCCCTGCTCACTTGCTTGATTGTGTGCCTCAATCAGTGCATTCAGGGAATCGACCAAGCCGAGGGCACCGATTCTTTTTAATGAAGCGGTAGAATCCTCGGGCAACAATCTCCTGCAGGAGCGCACAGCTCCCTCCAGCTCTCGAAGTAAACGGCGCGAGCGAAAGACGTGCTGCGTGAGCACGAGCGTGACCAAGAGTAAGATGAGAGTGGTGAACCAGAGCATTTAGAAAAGTAAAGCAGCAGCTTACACGTCGACCGCCCGATAGCCAACCCCTCTCACTGTTTCAATCAAATGTGCGTAGGGCCCGAGTTTTTCGCGAACACGCCGAATGTGGGTGTCCACGGTGCGGGTTTCAATCTCAGTATCATAGTGCCATACGTTGACCAGAAGATGCTCGCGTGACTGCACCCGCCCCTTGCGCTCCATTAGCAGCTTCAAGAGCCGAAACTCTGTTGCAGTCAGCACAACACTCTGACCATCCACCGTCAGCTGATGCAGTTCCTCGTCGATCACGACCCCAGCGATTTCAATCCGTGTCTTGCCCGCAGGCTCGGCCGCCGAATTTGACCGGTTTAACATGTTGCTGATTCTCAACTGCAACTCCTTGGTATTGAACGGCTTAGGCATGTAGTCGTCCGCCCCCGTTTCCAAGCCTTTAATCCGGTCCTCCGCCTCGCCCCGGGCGCTTAGGAAAATAATTGGGATCGCTTTCATCGTCGGGTCTGAGCGCGCGATGCGGCAGAGTTGTAGCCCGTTTAACTCTGGCATCATAATGTCCAGAATCATCAAATCGGGTTTAAATTCCCGAACCTTGCCGATGAATTCCAGCGGACTATTCAGAACTTCGACACGATACCCTGCTTGTGTAAGTGTGTACTCGAGTAGTTCGGTGACGTCCGGTTCGTCATCCAATACTAAGATCCGATGCACTTTTTGCGCGCTCATGTTTCTAATGGGTGGTGGTATTGTAGCTGCGTCTCTTTGTAAGTAAATGCCAGATTCACAGCCGCTTAGAGTGTAAGAAATGCGAATATATGTGATCATGCGTCAATAATTAAACGAAGTGATGTGCCCCTCGACGGCTTATTTAACCTTAGTGAAACAGGACCGTTGCATAAATGAAACACTGGGCTCGCGATCGCCTTCCACGCCCCGCCAGCCCCGCGTGACAGCATACATTCAGCGAGTTTCCAGGTGCACCATTAGGATACTGATGTCGGCCGGATTCACACCGCTGATTCGACTGGCCTGCCCGAGAGTCCTGGGAGCAATCTGTATCAACTTCTGCGCACTTTCGCTGCGCAATCCCTTGACCTGCCTGAAATCAAAATTCGCAGGCAACTTAATCTTATCGATATGGCGCAATTTTTCGATCTGTTTCTGTTCACGCTCCAAATATCCCTTAAAGACTACCCGATAGTAAACTTCGTCCCGCACTTCTTTGGATTCGGACGACAGCTCTGCCGGGAAATCATCCTGCGAGTGCGACCGCCGCAAATGTAAGGCGTACGACTCCCCTCCCCGACGCTCGGATTCCAGGCGCTCGGTCCATGCCTCCACTTTGGTTTTCTTCGCCTGAATACGCGTTAATCGCTTGTCTTCAAGCAGTTCCAGCTTTCGAATTGAATCGAATAAGCGTAATTCCGCGCTGCCATGATTAAAAAGCAGCCGGTGCTCCGCCCGGCTGGAAAACATCCGATAGGGCTCTTTGGTGCCCTTGGTTACCAGGTCATCGATCAGGACACCGAGGTAGGCCTCGTGCCGTTTCAGGATCAATGGCTCCTGCCCGCGGATTTTTTGGACGGCATTAACGCCCGCGATCAGCCCCTGCCCCGCCGCCTCCTCGTAGCCCGAGGTGCCGTTGATTTGCCCAGCGAAAAAAAGGTTTTCGACCTTTTTCGACTCGAGTGAGGGAAATAACTGCGTGGGCGGCGCGAAGTCATACTCCACGGCATAGGCGGGGCGTAACATGTGAACTTTCTCCAGGCCCTCGATGCTGCGTAGCAAGTCAAGCTGCACCTCAAAAGGGAGACTGGTGGACAGGCCGTTGATGTACCATTCGTTGGTATTACGCCCTTCCGGCTCGAGGAAGAGCATGTGGCGCTCTTTATCCGCGAAACGGACAAACTTATCTTCGATGCTGGGACAGTAGCGTGGTCCGGTGCCCTCGATCTGGCCCGAATACATCGGTGACAGGTGGAGGTTGTCCATCACGGCTTGCTGGGTGGCCGGGCTCGTGTAGGTCATCCAGCAGGAAACCTGGTCTTGGCCCGGGAGCCAACCCAGTTTGCGCTGCCCGGCATGTTCCACGTGGAACAATGTGTGGTCGGAATGCCCGGCACCATCAGGTGATTGTTCCACGTGGAACACATCTTCAATGCCGCGTGTGTCATAAAAGGCAAATAAAGTCGGATCCGGATCCCCCTTCTGCTCTTCCAAGCCGTTGAAATTGATACTGCTCCCCAGGATGCGTGCCGGTGTGCCAGTTTTTAAGCGCTCCAGTTCGATGCCGGCCTCCAGGAAGGAAGCCGACAAGCCCTTGGCTGATACATCGCCCATTCGTCCCCCCTCATTCTGGTTTTTGCCCACATGCATCAGCCCCCGCAGAAAGGTGCCGGTGGTGACCACGACGCTTTTGCCATAAAATTCCACCCCAAGATTCGTGCGCACGCCGACAGCTTTATCACCCTCAAATATCAGCCCTTCCACCATAGCCTGAAAGAGGTCGAGATTTGCCTGTAGTTCGAGGACATGCTTCATCCGGTACTGATAGGCTTTCTTATCGCACTGCGCACGCGGGGCCTGGACCGCGGGCCCCTTTGATGCGTTGAGTAGCCGAAATTGGATCGCGGTGGTGTCTGTATTGATCGCCATTTCACCCCCGAGCGCATCGATTTCACGCACCATATGCCCCTTGGCCTGGCCCCCGATCGCCGGATTGCAGCTCATTTGCGCAACGGTATCCAAATTCCCGGTCAGCATCAGAGTGTCGGCACCCAGGCGAGCCGCAGCCAGCGCTGCTTCGCAACCCGCGTGACCGGCACCACAGACAATCACATCATAAGGCTGATGCGGGCCAAACTTTAATCCACCACTCATTTTCCGATACAAAATTGTTTAAAGAGAGCATCCAGCATCCGCTCGTTGTCGATACGTCCAACCACTTCGCTGATCCGTTCGATAGCATCGCGCAGATCCGTCGCGACCAGCTCGGTATGCTCGCCCGCGCCCAGCTTGACTGATGCCAGTTCCAGTGCCTCCACCGCCTGGCCCAGCGAGGCAGCGTGGCGGGCATTGACGACCACGCCATCGTTTTGCGGTTGGGTCAGGCTGGCATGGATTGACGCTAGCCAGGTTTCACGCAGATCTGTCAGCCCACTGCGGGTTAATAGAGAGGTGGAGACATGCTTGAATCCGGGGAGAAAGTCGGCATGCTGCTGAGTCGGTGATAAATCGCTTTTATTGACGATGACCAGTGTGTTATAGGTCGACATCCGTGCCAGCAAAGATTCCGGCAGGGTGGGGGAGGGCTGGCTGGCATCGAGCATCAGCAGAAAGAAGTCGGCCGTCTCCGACTGCTCAATGGTGTGGTCAATACCAATTTTTTCAATAGCGTCGCCCGCCTCGTGCAGCCCCGCTGTATCCAATATCTCGATACGCCACGGACCGAGCATGATAAAGGCCGAGATATAGTCGCGGGTTGTGCCGGGTATTTCACTGACAATCGACCTCTCCGAGCCGGTCAAGGCATTGATCAAGCTACTTTTCCCTACGTTCGGCTCACCGACAATCAAGGTCTTGATACCGTCGTGGAGTAGGGCAGAGTAGCGCTGAGTCTCGATCAGCTCTTTCATCTCGGAGATAAGCTGGCGCAGCGCTTGTGCCGGGCCTGCCTGGTCTTCTCCGGGCAGGTCCTCTTCCGGGAAATCGATGTAGGCCTCAAGGTGCGCCATGACGCTGAGTAATCGATCGGTCAGCTCACTCATTTTTCGTCCAACCGACCCGTGTAATTGACGCTGGGCCACCTGCAGGCTCCGCTCGGAGCGTGCCCGAATCAGGTCGGACACGGCCTCAGCCTGGCTCAGATCCATCCGCCCGTTCAAGAAAGCCGTGCGGGTGAATTCACCCGGCTCGGCCGGGCGACAGCCGCGGGCCATCAGGTCGGTAAGAATCTTTTGAATGATGAGCGGGTTCCCATGCGGAGCGATTTCCAGCATCGCATCTCCCGTAAACGATTGACCATTAGCAAAATAAGTAAAAACGCAGTCGTCAATAACCGCACCAGTCAGATCACGATAGCTGGCGAAATGCGCGTAGCGTTTCTGTAATGCCTGGCTTCGCCCTGTGATGGCTTGACCGATCTCTGCGCAGGCAGGCCCGCTCAGGCGAATCAGCGCAATGGCGGATTCGCCTGCCGGCGTGGAAAGAGCTACGATGGTATCGGCGCGGGACATGGAACCCGTTAAATTCAAGGAAACCGCCTTGGGGTCAAGTGAGTTCTATAGGCAGCGCACAGCGCGATGACTTCGGGCCATTCGCAGGCAAGGCCTGAGCCAGCTTTACTTTCAACTAAAGAAGAATCCTGTTTCTGAAATAGCACCCAACTCTTTTACGCTTAATTTTTAATGCTTGCACTTCGGTGGCTTTATGCCATAAGGCAGCAATTAATATGCGTATAAGTTTATCTAAAGCATCGGCAGTTCTGGCAATGGCTACCGCCGTATTTCTACCTAGTGCATCGGTATTTGCTGATGCAGACGCTGAGCAAAAAGCGCAAATGGAGCAAATTGAGCAAATTGAGCGTATGGCTCGCATGGAAGCCCGCTTACTGGAGTTGGAGCAACGTTTGGAAGAAGCGGAGCAAACCAATAAAGAGATCAAGGTCTTGGCCTCCAACCCACCATCTGCCGACGGCAGTCGGGGTTCCATTCTGGGCAACGCCGCTACCTTTGATATACTTGCCGGCAGTGCTTGGCGCGATCTGCGCTGGACACAAGAAGCGCAATGGGATGGTGTTAAGGTGGGTGCGACTGAAGAACAAGTCATTGAACTGCTGGGCTACCCGCCTCGTTCTGTCGACTCACGCAGGCCGCGTGTCGATAAGGTATATTGGTACGAGGCGAGTATTCGCGACAAGTCCAGCGGTATGAGTGGCAAAGTTTCCTTTAGAAATGGGCGTGTGGTCTCGGTGGAAAAGCCCGACTTTAGCGCGAAGCCCGCTGCCCAACGCCAATCTGAAGCCGCTGCATCCCGTCAGCGTCTGCCTTAATTCATCTTTAAATCCATCTGCAAACAGTTTCTAACTGCAAACAGTTCAATCATCAGGCGACAATTCTATGGTTGACTTTAACCGCCGATATGTTGCTATCCGGCCGCATTAGCCAATATAACAGCTAATAAGATTTTTGCTAAATTTAACAGATGCGCCATAAATGCGCAGAAGTTGAAAACAAAACACAACAAAAACACAAACAAACTACACACTATGAAAAACAAAATTGCACTCGCATCTGCAGCATTGATTGCAGCTTCAAGCGTTTCGCAGGCGGAGATCGTTATCAACGATTTCCTTTCCTTCGAAGGCTTTGTCGACATGTCCTACACACACACGGACGGTAAATTCAAAAACATCGGTCGTGCTTCCGACAACAGCTTCGCGGTTGATCAAGTCGAAATCACCTGGCTCTTCGATTTCGATCCGGTAACGGCTCAAATCGACTTGACCTACCTCAACGGTGATGAAACTGGCGAAACCACAATGGGCTACGATGATTTCATCGAGCAAGCCTTCGTGAGCTACCACATCGATGATGGCAGCACGATCAATGCGGGTCGTTTCTACTCGATGCTTGGTTTCGAAGCCTTCAAGGCTCCTGGTCTGTATCAGTACTCGACTGCATATCAAAATGCGGCCCTCGATTTCTTCGATGTTCCTGGCTTCCTGCCAGATGGTGGACAAGGTGTTCAATACACATACAACGATGACACCGTATTCTTCGGTGTTTCCTTGCTCGACAGCACTTACAACATAAACCAGAGCCGCCTTGGTGGTTCCGGAACTAGCTCGTATGCCTTCGAAGTTGCCGGTGCGGTTATGCTCTCCGATGAACTCACGTTCTTCCTCGGTGGTGCTTATGAAGATGCTGACAACTTCCTGTATGACGATCTCTACACCCTCAACACATATGTAACGTATGAGACAGGTGCTTGGGTCTTCGCTGGTGAGTTAAATTACTTCCGTGCTGACATCGATGCTGGTGGTAAAGACAAGGGTTGGTCCGGTCTCCTGATGGCTAACTTCGCCTACAGCGAAGAAGCCTCGGTTACTGGTCGCTATTCCTATCAGCGCTATGACTTCGATTCCGCTGGACTTGGAAATGCTAAGCCTGGATTCCACAAGTGGACATTGGCTCACACCTATGCCTTCACTGACAACCTGGCACTCATCACTGAGTACAGCCACGTCAGAGGCAACAGCGATGCGGACAAGTACCGCGAGCATCTCTTCGCTGCTGAGCTTCTCTTCACATTCTAATTGGGCCTGACCCGATTTAGAACGTAAAGAAACAATTCAACCAGGCCCCCCGGTTTATTCCGGGGGGCCTTTTTTGTGTGGGTCGAGGTCGTGCCGGTCGAGCAATCGGCCGCACGACCTCGACCCTTTTTGTGTGCGCCCGGCAGGGCCCACTTGACACGCAACCGAATTGGTTGCATCTAAACTATAAGCAATCCGATGTACATATTGAAAATTTTAAGTGTTGCAAAAAACGAAAGCAGACGAGATTCTTCAATTTATGAAGTCAATAACCGTTCGAGAAATGAAGGCTCACTGGTCTGCTGTGGAATCACAGGTGCGGGACGGTGAGACCTTTGAGGTATTGAATCGTGGCAAGCCGACGGTTCGCATCGTTCCGGCCAAACCAGTCTCAGTACTGGAGTGGGATGATCATCTGCTAACTGCGGCACCTGGGGTGGGCACCTTATCTGAAGATCTGGTGGCCGAAGATCGGGGAGGCCGCTACTAGCCGATGCTCTATCTCGATACGAGTGCATTTCTAAAGCTCTATGTTCGAGAGGCTGGTTCAGAGGCAGTTCAGGCGATGGTTGCGGCACAGTTTGAACCGCTGCCAGTTTGGGAGATCCTTGAGATGGAACTCAGCAACGCATTGAATTTAAAGGTGTTTCGAGGTGAGCTACAGGCGGACGAATCCGCTCGTCAGTACTCGCTATTTCACCAGCGACAAGCAAAAGGCTTTTACTTTTTGCCTGAAATCAGGAGGGCTGAGCTCATGGCTGATTTTCGTAAGCTTTCCGGATTAACCCCGCGCCTTGGCTGTCGGACGATGGATATTATCCATGTGGCTTGTGCCATGCAACTCAGGCCGAAGGCGTTCCTTACCTTCGATTACCGTCAGCGGGAATTGGCCAAAACTACCGGGGTATTCGAAGTTCCGGATTTGGTCTAGTGCGCTGTAACACCTCAATTTACGCCCGATTGTAGCAGGGTTGGCTCTGCCGCCCTGTGTGTAAAATGCTCGACAATAACTTGATCTGAGAATAACAGGCTAAGGCAGTATCGACGAAAGAATTTTACCCCGTTTCTAAAATTGAACTCCGTGTTACCTTAAGGCTTGCTTCCCTGCTGGCTGGCGGCCGGATTAGTGACGATGTCAGACGACTCTAACTCGAACGATCATACGCTCCTTGACTGGGCTGCACGGCTGTGTCCGGATTCGCCGCGTAAGCGGATCAAGGATTGGATCGCAGCGGGGCGCTTTTGCCTGGACGGGAAGGTGGTGACGAAGGCGGGGCTGCGCTTGCCAGACCCGAGTGGTCGGTTGACCATGGGAGCGCCGGAGGTAATGGCTGCGGCATGGGGTCACCGCAAGCGGATTCACCCGAAGCTGGTGTTGGTCTATTTGGATACGGACCTGGCCATCGTGGATAAGGAGGCCGGCTTGCTTTCTGTGCCGACGGAGAATCAGTCAAAGATCTCGGCGATCGAGGTGCTGGCAAACTATTTGAACGACCCGCGCGGGGAATCGACCCGGCGGAGCTACTTTAGTACTGCTGAAGCGATCAAGCCACTTCCCGTCCATCGCCTCGACCAGTACACCAGTGGGCTGCTTTGCATCGCTTTTAATGATGAAGCGCGCCGCAAGCTGATTCAGCAGCTGCGCAGCCACGATTTTTTGCGCGAATACATCGCCTACGCGGACGGAGATGCGGTAGGGAAGACCGGCATCTGGCGCAATTATCTGCGTTTGGACGAAGCAGGTTACAACCAACAGGTCCTGGAGGCTGCTGAGCCCGGTGCAACAGAAGCGGTCACTCACTATGAGGTCGAAGCGGTTTACCCGCGTAATCATGTCAGCAAGCTGCGCATACGCCTCGAAACGGGGCTGAAGCACCAGATCCGGATACAGGCAGCGGCGCATGGGCTTCCTCTGATTGGCGATCGCATTTATCACCCTGGCACACAAAAAGCGGTGGGAAAAAAAGGCGCTGTTTTGCCGTATCAGTTTAAACGGCAGGCGCTGCATGCGGCATTGATTGGCATACGCCACCCTAGAACCGGCAAGTCGGTCAAATTTCAGTCGAAGATCCCCGGTGATATGCAGGCCCTGGAAGAGCGGCTGCGGGGGTAGGTTTGTAGCAGTTTTACTGTGTTTCGGTGATTAAGATTAGGAGTAGGAGTAGGCGGTAGGATTAGGATTAGGAGTAGGGGGAATTTCTTAATTTCTTAATTTTTGGGGTCCATGTTTACGCTTGAATTCGTGTCGGGGTGTGGCATTGTCTACCGTTTTTCCCATTTTCAACCGCTTACAAATATGAGCACACTTCTTATAAGTCTTTTAACACTCGCCCTTTTGGTGATCTCCGCGTTCGTTGTTATGATCGTGCTGATGCAGCGTACCAGCCAAAGCGGCGGTATGGGTGCGGCGCTTGGCGGCGGCGCTGCTGAGTCGGCCTTTGGCTCCGAGACAAACAGCATCCTGACCAAAGGTACTATTTACGGGATCATTTCTTTTTTCCTGGTCGCTCTGGGGCTCTATTTGCTTTACCAGTCGGAAGCGGCTGATCGTATGCAGGACGTTGATATGAGCACCTTGATTTCGGGTGAGCAGGTAGCTCCTGCGGTTGAGACCGTGGAGGAAGCTAGCGAGTCGATGGAAGTTGTTGTCCCGGAGGGAACTCTGGCTGAGCCTGCGGAGTCTACGGAGTAAGCATCTGCGACAGTTCCAGTTGTTCAAGCTTAGGAGGCGGGCGAATTCGTCGCCGCCGCTATGACTGGCCTGCTGCAGATCCGTAAAGATACATGTTTTTAATCAAAAATTTCAGATCATTTGTTCCGAGGTCAGCTGTTTTGGTTTTAACCGCAGTTGGCCTTTTTTCTTTTCTGGGGTCGATGAGTGCCCAGCGGGCCGGGTTTGATCGGCCTTCGAATCGAATGGTTCGGATTGATGCTGAAGAAGGCGCTGCCCGGCTAGCGGCCTTCCGGAATCAACGGCTGGTGGGCGACTTTTATTTTGAGTTTCAATTGGAGCATAAACCAAGACGAGCTCGCACCACTCGATACGAGGGGCAGATGTGGGGCACTTGGAATGCGGAGGGGCCCGTCACACGATTTCTGATTCAGCCGGAGAGTAGTCGCCAATCCGGTCCACAGAAGCAAGTAGAGCACGTTGAGCTGATTGTGCAAAACGGCGAGCGCCCGCTGGCGTGGATTCGCCGATCTGCTGATGGGGCGTTTCAGCAAATTACCGGTGAAGCGCTTTTCGAGCCCATCTTGCCCGGACTTTTATATTCGCCGTTTGATTTACAGATGCCCTTTGTTTACTGGGATGAATTTATTTATGAAGGGCCTGCTTTAGCCGGAATCAGCCGGGTGGCACAACAGTTTTTGATGCTTCCGCCGGAAGGCTCCGCCAGTGCGCAGCGTGGGATATCCGGCGTCCGTATTGGGTTGGATGATACATATGATGCACTACTGCGAATTGAGGTGGTAGACTCAGAGGACAGCGTGATGTCTCGCTTCGCAGTAGAGAGTTTCCAAAAAGTAGATGAGCAATACATTGTGAAGCGCATTACTTTGACTGATCAGTCGTCAAGAGACCGGACAACTTTTAGAGTCGAGGCGGCCTCTGTTGGATTGTCATTAGGTCGTGATTTGTTTGATCCTGTGGCGAGTGTGGCAGCGCAAGATTATAAGCCGGAGACCCTGGAAAAATTGTAGTGGGAGGCGTCATGAAACGAGCGCCAGGAGTCTTTCGTTGCGGTAAGATTTTTTGTTGACTTACGGTATTCGAAAAAACAGCTTTTAACCTGCCCTAAGGCATTGTTTATGAGCAACCAAGCAACGACCCCGCTAACTTTTGATTTAGAGCAAGACTTACTTGCTAAACTTAAGCATTTGCAAAAGCAAACAGGAGCACGATCTCTGAGTGAAATTGTGCGCTATGCTGTGAATCAGATGAAGGTATCTGAGCTGTCGCTTGCGAGTATGGAGCATCGTCAAATTTCGGTTCGCTTATCAAGCGAGTTACGTCGTCGACTAACTCGGGCGAGCCAGCAAAAGAAAGTCAGTGTAGGTGAGTTGTTGAGAGCCGTGTTGGCATCTCTACCGGATCAACTCCCAGGATATGAACCTGAAGCGATTATGCCTAAGAAAAAAGCAACAAAGAAAAAAGTGGCTGCCAAGAAAAAGGTAGTGGCCAAAGCTCCAGCCAAAAAGGCTGTTCAAAAGAAGGT